>CAJXWO010000065.1 GCA_913062865.1 uncultured Paracoccaceae bacterium
TTGTAGACCCCGGCGGCGTTGTAGAATTGCGCGCCCGGCCCTTCCTCGACAAAGCCCGCGATCAGGATCGTGTCGCCCGCCGCGCGGCTGAGCTCCAGAAGGCGGGGATCGTTCCGCTTCATCGTGATGTCCAGAAGCCGCTCGGCGCCGTAGTGGCCCACAAGGCTGAGTTCGGGAAAGACCAGCAGATCGGCACCCGCCTTGCGCGCCTCGGCCACCCAATGGTGGTGGGTTTCGAAATTGGCGTCGAGATTGGCGATATCGCTGGCAAACTGCGCGGCGGCGACGGTCAGATGACGGGGCATGGCGGGCTCCTGTGGGTCGCCCCTGCCCTGCCCAAGCGCGCGGGAAAAATCAATCGTCCCGGTGCCGCTCGTGTGCCTTGAGCCAGCGGTTCACGGCCAGAACGGGCAAGAGGATCACCGCCCAGCCCAGCGCGTTGAGAAGCGTGAGGCGGGTTTTGACCTCGACCGGGACCGTGTCGCTGGACCAGAGCCCGATATGGGCCAGGACGATGAGGGCGAGGAAGAACAGAACGAACAGGCGGCGCATGACCAAGGAGGTAGCGCCCCGCGCAGGCGGTCAATCCCCGGCGCGGTCGGCCAGCGTGTCGATCCGGCCCATGCGCCAAAGCTGAACTTCACGCATCAGGCGCAGGGTGGGTTTCAGCATGAAACAGACGGACCCGATCACGAACAGCCAGATTGCCTGGGTCTCGTATTCCGCCCAGAAAAAGAGGATGGAGCCCACAAGGAAACAGAGCGCCGCGGTGAAGTCGACCACGGTGTGCAGCAGTTCGTAGATCGCGTAGACGCGCCGCGTGTCGGCATTGCGTTCACGGTTGGCGTGGGAAAACAGGGGCATTGCGGGGCCTTCGATTGCGTTACTGAGCTTGAGCCAAGGTGGGTTGGAAACCCACCCTACGCAACCGACCCGCGTTAACGACTCAGACCCCCACGGATCGTCGGCACGTCGAGCGACGCAAAGCCGTAGTGGCGCAGCCAGCGCAGGTCGCTGTCGAAGAACGGGCGCAGGTCGGGGATGCCATATTTCAGCATCGCGATCCGGTCGATCCCCATGCCAAAGGCAAAGCCCTGCCAGGCGGCCGGGTCGATATTGCCCGCGGCCAGCACCTTTGGATGGACCATGCCGGAGCCCAGCACCTCGAGCCAGTCGTCGCCCTCGCCCACCTTCACGGTGCCGCCTTCGAAACTGCACTGGATATCGACCTCGGCCGAGGGTTCGGTGAAGGGGAAATGCGAGGCGCGGAAGCGAGTCTTCACCTCGGTGCCGAAATAGGCCGAAAAGAACTCCTCCAGCACCCATTTCAGGTTCGCCATCGAGATGTCCTTGTCGATGGCAAGCCCCTCGACCTGGTGGAACATGGGCGTGTGCGTCTGGTCGTAGTCGGCGCGGTAGACACGGCCGGGGCAGATGATGCGCAGGGGCGCGCCGGCCATCTCCATCGACCGGATCTGGACGGGCGAGGTATGGGTGCGCAGCACATGAGGCGGGCGATTGTCGCCCTCGGCCCGGGCCATGTAGAAGGTGTCCATCTCGGCCCGCGCGGGGTGGTGGCCGGGGATGTTCAGCGCGTCGAAATTGTACCAGTCGGTTTCGACCTGCGGACCTTCGGCGACGGCAAAGCCCATATCGGCGAAGATCGCGGTGCATTCCTCCCAAACCTGGCTGACCGGGTGGATCGAGCCCTCGCGCCGGGAACGGCCCGGCAGCGTCACGTCGAGCCATTCGGTGCGCAGACGCTCTTCCAGCGCGGCATCGGCCAGCGCGACCTTCTTGGCGGCAAGCGCGCTGTTGATCTCGTCCTTGAGCGCGTTGAGCGCGGGGCCCACAACCTGGCGTTCTTCGGGCGTCATCTTGCCCAGTTCGCGCATCTTGAGGCTGATCTCGCCCTTTTTGCCCACGGCCTGGACGCGCAGCGCCTCGATCGCGTCCTCGTCGGACGCATCGGCGATGGCCTGGATATACTTGTCGCGCAGGTCGTCCATCGGGGCCCCCTTGTTGCGGATCACGGGCGAGGTAGCGCGTGCGCGCGAGGCATGCAAGCCCGCCGGACTTGACCTGTCGCAGCCGCTCTCCACTTGATGGTCAAAGGAGTGCGTGATGCGGCATCTGTTGCTGGCCCTGATGATCCTGACCGTGGCCGCCTGCGGGCGCGGTGTGCCCGACGGCGCGCGCGTCGTGGTCGCGGGCGATTCGGTCATGGCGTGGAACCGGATCGAAGGCGCGTCCGTGGCAGACGGTCTTGCCACCCGGCTCGGGATCGCGGTCGGAGACGTCTCCCTGCCCGCGGCGCGCATGACCGGCAACCGACCGGGGCCGATGCATATTCCCAACCAGGTGGCGGGACTGTCACCCGACTGGCCCGACTGGATGGCGCTGAACGGCGGGGCGAACGACCTGCGTGCCGAATGCGGATGCACCGGCTGCGACGATGTTCTGGACCGGCTGATTTCCTCCGATGGTCAATCGGGCGCGATCCCCGACCTGGTCCGGCAGGTCCGGGCGCAGGGCACGCGGGTCCTCTGGGCGGATTACTACACCTCGCCCCGGTTCGCGGGCACCGCCCGCGTACGCCCCTATGACAGGCTGACGGCGCGACTGACCCGCATGGCGGCTGCGGATGAAGGTGTGTTGCTCGTTGATATGGGCAGCGTCGTGCTGTCGTCGGACCGTGCCTTGTTTGCCGCGGACAGGCTGCACCCGTCAGCGCGGGGATCGGCGCGCATCGCATCCCTGATCGCAGACATGCTCCAACAGGCCGACACGACGTTGCGCTAGCGCCGCACGCATGCACAAATGAAAATGCCCCGCAGCCAGGGCTACGGGGCGTCGCGCCGTTAGGCCCAGGCCAGCTTAGGCCGGCAGGGCGGCCTTGGCCTGTTCCACGATCGCGCCGAAGGCTTCGGGCTCGTGCACGGCCAGATCGGCCAGAACCTTACGGTCCACTTCAATGCCGGCCAAAGTCAGACCGTTGATAAAGCGCGAGTAGGTCAGCGCCTCGTCATGGCTGCGCACGGCCGCGTTGATCCGCTGGATCCACAGAGCGCGGAAATTGCGCTTGCGGTTCTTGCGGTCGCGCGTGGCGTACTGGTTGGCCTTGTCGACCGCCTGACGGGCGACCTTGAAGGTGTTCTTGCGGCGGCCGTAATAGCCTTTGGCTGCCTTGACGACCTTCTTGTGACGGGCGTGGGTGACGGTTCCACCTTTGGTACGGGACATCTTTCAGATCCTTCCTGCTCAGCGTGCGTAGGGCATGTATTTCTTCACGATCTTCTCGTCCGGAGCCGAAAGGATCGTGGTGCCGCGCGCGGTGCGGATGAACTTGTTGGTCCGTTTGATCATGCCGTGACGCTTGCCCGCTTGGGCCGCCACGACACGGCCCTTGGCCGTCACCTTGAAGCGCTTCTTGGCGCTCGATTTCGTCTTCATCTTGGGCATTTCCGTCTCCTTCACTTGCGGGTCGGTCATATGCGCGACTCGGCATGCCACACTGGCCGGCCGCGCGAACGAAGCCGCCTGTTAGACTAGGCGGGTATGTCATGCAACAGGAATGTGTCGCGTGGCGCTAGTTCAGATACCGCCCGGCCACACTGATGAACGCCTTGGGAATGTCTTCAAGCGCGTAGCCGCCGGATTTCTGCGAAAAGGCCCAGATGACCAGGCCGCCACCGACCATCAGGGCCACGGCCGCAGCGCGGGGTGCCCGGCCATCGGAAAAGGCCGACACGACCGCCGGAACGGAAAAGCCACCGACGACAAGGCCGATCACGAGGGCAAGTTCTGGATCCATGGAAAACCGTTCCGCGCTGAGGGTGAAGACACCCTATTCCGGATCGGTCGCCCAGATCAAACGTTCTTCACAGGGTGCAACCCGCAGGATGTTCGTGGTGCCCGGCACGTTGAAGGGCACACCGGCGGTCACGACGATCTGATCCTGCTCGTCGGCATAGCCATTGGCGCGGGCGGCACGGGCGGCGTTGACCACGGCCATCTTGAAACGCTCGAGCTTGCCGGTCATCACGCAATCGACCCCCCAGCTGAGCGCGAGGCGCCGGGCGGTGCCACGCAGGCTGGTCATGGCGATGATCGGCACGCGGGGACGTTCGCGCGCGGTCAAAAGCGCGGTGGTCCCGCTTTCGGTGTAGCAGCAGATCACCTTGATATCCGTGGTTTCGGCAATCTCGCGGGCCGCGGCAACGATGCCGTCGTTCACGGTGGTACGCTTGGCCGCGCGCGAAGCTTCGAGGATCTCGGTATAGGTCGGGTCGCTTTCGACCTCCTGTGCCACGTTGTCCATCGTGGTCACGGCCTCGATCGGGTATTGGCCGGCCGCGGATTCCGCCGACAGCATGATCGCATCGGCACCTTCGTAGATCGCGGTGGCCACGTCCGATACCTCGGCCCTTGTGGGCATCGGGCTTTCGATCATCGACTCGAGCATCTGGGTCGCCACGATCACCGGCTTTGCGGCCGACCGGCAGCGCCGCACAAGGCGTTTCTGGATTGGCGGGACATTCTGCACGGGCAGTTCCACACCCAGATCACCGCGCGCGACCATGATGCCGTCGCTGGCCTCGAGGATTTCTTCGAAGGCATCCACGGCCGAGGGCTTTTCGATCTTCGACAGGATCGAGGCCCGGCCATGCACGAGGCGTCGAGCCTCATGGACATCCTCGGCTCGCTGAACGAATGACAGCGCCAGCCAGTCCACGCCCAGCTGACAGACGAACTCCAGATCTCGCAGATCCTTTTCGGACAGGGCCGCCAGCGGCAGCACGACGTCGGGCACGTTGACGCCCTTGCGGTTGGAGATCTCGCCACCCGCGATCACGGTGCACTGGGCATAGTCGCCGCCACATTCGTCGACCCGCAAGCGCACCTTGCCATCGTTGACCAAAAGTCGGGCCCCGGTTTCCAGCGCGGCGAAGATTTCGGGATGCGGGAGGCAAACCCGGGTCGCATCGCCCGGCGTCTCGTCCAGGTCCAGCCGGAATTTCGCTCCGTCTTCGAGCTCGTGGGGCCCGTCAGCAAATGAACCGACGCGCAGCTTGGGACCCTGCAGGTCGGCCAGGATGGCGATCGGGCTGTCGAGGTCACGCTCGACCTCGCGGATCATGCGGTGACGCTCGCGGATCTCGTCATGGCTGCCGTGGCTCATGTTGAGCCGAAAAACGTCCGCCCCGGACTCGTGGAGCGCGCGGATCGTGTCGTAATCGTTCGAGGACGGACCCAGGGTTGCCACGATCTTTACGTTGCGAAGGCGTCTCATGTCTGGTCTGTCCCCTTGTCTGCTCTGCGGCCTGTTCCGCGGGTTCTGGCCCGCCGCGTTACCGCTAACCGGTTTGGCGCCGGTTATTGCCCAATTCCCTTCCAGCGGCAACTGCCCTATGCAGTGGGCAGGCAACATGACACCTCAATGACATACCATCCCTATTTCATCGAAGGGGCCGCGCGCGACAGCCGCTGGCTCATCACCTGCGACCACGCGGCCAACACGGTGCCGCCGGACACAAACGGTGGCACATTGGGCCTGCCGCCCGAGGATATGGCACGCCACATCGCCTATGACCCGGGCGCGAAAGGCCTCGCACTCGGCCTGGGCGAGCTATTGAATGCCCCGGTGATCCTCTCCAATTTTTCGCGCCTTGTGATCGACCCGAACCGGGGCGAGGACGACCCGACGCTTCTGATGAAGCTCTACGACGGGTCGATCATTCCGGGCAATCGCCATGCGGATGCCGCAGAGGTCGAACGGCGGCTGACTCACTACTACCGCCCCTATCACGCGGCCCTGGCCGATCTGGCGGCGCGGCGGGACGACACCGTAATCTGCTCGATCCACAGCTATACGCGCCAATTGCGCGGACGGGATCCGCGGCCCTGGCACGTGGGCATCCTTCACGGGTTCGACACACGGCTGGCCGATCCGCTGATCGCGCGGCTGGAGGCCGAGCCGGACCTGTGCGTCGGCCGCAACGAGCCCTATGGCGGCCATCTGCCCGGCGATGCCATCGCGCGGCATGCGTTGGCCGAAGGGCGGCCGAATGTTTTGATCGAGCTGCGCAACGATCTGATCGAAACAGTCGAGCAGCAGCGTGCCTGGGCCGAACGGCTGGCCCCGATGCTTGACGCTGCCCTTGCCGATGCACAGGTCTGACACAAGCCAGATGAGGGAACCCATGGACGACGCCACCCGCACCGAGATCGAAGCCGCCGCCTTCCGCCGCCTGCGCCAGCACCTGATGGAGGACCGGCCGGATGTGCAGAATATCGACCTGATGAACCTGGCAGGCTTTTGCCGCAACTGCCTGTCGCGCTGGTACCAAGAAGCCGCAGCCAAGCGCGGGATCAGCATGACCAAGGAAGAGGGGCGCGAAGTGTTCTACGGCATGCCCTACGACCAGTGGAAGGCGCAGAACCAGACCGAGGCGAGCGATGCCCAGCAAGCCGCCTTCGAGGTCGCGTTCAAGGAAAACGTGACGGACAAGGGCTAGGGCGCCCCTGTCGCGGCGACGTGTCAGCGCGACACAAGAGGGCCCGGATCAAGTCCGGGACGGCGTTGTGCTGAGTAAGCGAACCGAATAACTCAAGACCACACCGCCCCGGCCACCGCGCCGGGGCCTCAACGTCGGGCACGTGGAGGTCCTGGATCAGGTCCGGGACGGCGTTGGACACCGGCGTTGCGGCAGGGTTTAGATCGCTGCTTTAAGGCTTTCGTCGAGATAGATTTCGCGCAGGCGCGGGGCCACGCGGCCCGGCACGCCATCGCCCAGAACCGCATCGTCGATCTGCACCACCGGCATTACAAAGGCCGAGGCGGAGGTGACGAAGGCCTCGTCGGCGTCCTTCGCCTCTTCGACGGTAAAATTCCGCTCTTCGACCTCCATCTGGGCCTCTCGCGCGAACCGCAAAACGGCCGCGCGGGTGATCCCGTGCAGGATGTCGTTCGACAGCGCCCGCGTAATGATCTTGTTGCCCTTCACGATATAGGCGTTGTTCGATGTGCCTTCGGTCACGAACCCGTCCTGCACCATCCAGGCATCGTCGGCACCAGCGGCCTTGGCCATCATCTTGCCCATCGACGGGTACAAGAGCTGCACCGTCTTGATGTCGCGGCGCCCCCAGCGGACGTCGTCAATGGTGATGACCCGCATGCCCGTCTTGGCCGCCGGGCTGTCGGCCAGGCCGGGCTTCGACTGGGTGAACAGAACCACGGTCGGGCGCGTGTCGCGCGCGGGATAGGCGAAATCGCGGTCGCCGTCCGACCCGCGCGTGATCTGCAGATAGACCAGCCCATCCTCGATCCCGTTCTCGGTCACGAGCTTGCGGTGGATCTCCAGCATCTCGCCCAATTCGGGCGGGTGCGGCATGTCGAGTTCGTTCAGCGAACGTTCCAGCCGCCGGGCATGCCCGTCGAAATCGATCAACTTGCCGCCCAGAACGCTCGTCACCTCATAGACCCCGTCGGCCATGAGGAAGCCGCGATCGAAGATAGAAACCTTTGCCTCGGTCTCGGGCAGGTAGTCTCCGTTGACGTATACGGTGCGGGTCATAGGCGGGTCTCCATCGGGGTGGCTGCGGTTGTTTCGGGCGCATGGGCGGAAAGGTCAAGACGGCAGGGTGAAGTCCGCGGGGCGCAAGCGTGCTTCCCTTAGCAAGTATTGCAGCGCGATCGCCGTGCCAGTCGCGTCGGACAAAGCGTCGTGGGCGCGGGCCTCTGGTTGAGCCAGTCCAAAGTAGTCGCAAAGCGTATTCGATCGCAGACTATGAATATCGTCCAGCGGAATGCCAGCATTGACAAAAAGCTTTGGCGCGTTTCCGAAACGCTTGGCCGGGATCGGTGCGAGCCGACCAGCCAGGTAGCATGTGACGGCAATGGCGTTCAATTCGTCCGTGCCCCAAGCCCATATCGACGCCTCTTCGGTAAATGCGTCGAAACGCTTCAGCGCATCGGGCAGTTCCAAACCGTCTGCAGCCAGGCGGGCAGGTGTGATACCGGTTAGCCGCGTGACAAACTCGGAAATCGGGTATGGCTTGCCCTGCCTGTCGCGGGGGATGACCACACACTCGAAGCGCGCGCCCAGGTCAAACGCACCACTCAGCCCAAGCCGGACCGCGCCGATCTGAAAAAGGACCGGATCGGGATCGTGAGGTCCGCACCAGAAACGCTGGGGCGCGCCGGGGGCTGTCAGAAACTCCGCATCCCAGATGATCGCGTGATCCATTCTGCTATCCCCAAAGCGCGGCATCGGGTGGGTGGACCCCGTCCGCGTCGAAGACCAGCGGCGGGTCGCAATCCTCGGCCAGGAGCAGCGGCCCGTCGAGGTCGGTGATCGCCGCACCCTGGGCCACCAGAACCGCCGGTGCCATGGCCAGCGACGAGCCCACCATGCACCCCACCATGATGTCAAAGCCTTCGGCCCGGGCCGCTTCGCGCAGGGCCAGCGCCTCGGTCAGCCCGCCGGTCTTGTCGAGCTTGATGTTGACCATGTCGTACTTGCCTTTGAGCCCGGGCAGCGACGCGCGGTCATGGCAGGATTCGTCGGCGCACAGCGGCACGGGCCGGTCGATGCCGATCAAGGCGTCATCCTCGCCCGCGGGCAGGGGCTGTTCCACCAGCGCTACGCCCAGACGGGTCAGATGCGGCGCGAGGTCGGCATAGATCGCGGCCGTCCAGCCCTCGTTCGCATCGACGATGATCCGTGCCTCGGGCGCGCCTGCGCACACGGCCTCGAGACGCGGCATGTCGTCGGGCGTGCCCAGCTTGATCTTCAGGATCGGGCGATGGGCATGCTTCGCCGCCTGCGCCCGCATCGCCTCGGGCGTGTCGAGCGACAGGGTATAAGCGGTGATCTCGGGCCCCGGGGCGGGCAGACCCGCCAGCTCCCAGACGCGCTGACCGGCAGCCTTGGCCTCCAGATCCCAGAGCGCGCAATCGACGGCATTGCGCGCGGCCCCGGGCGGCAGCGCCTCTGGCAGCTCCATCCGGGTGATGCCCTGGGGCAGGCCCTCGATCTGTGCCGTCACACTGTCCAGCGTCTCGCCATAGCGGGTGTAAGGGACGCATTCGCCCCGTCCCGTCACGCCATCACGGCTGATATGTACGGTCAGCACCTGCGCCTCGGTCCGCGACCCCCGGCTGATGGTAAAGACCTCCGCCAGACGGAACACGTCGCGCGTCACCTCGATCATCCAGGCATACTCCCCTGTTTCTTCTTGGTATAAATACCCGTCACGGCGGTCCAAGCCGCCGCCACGCCGCAGACTAAAGCGATGCCAGCGCCTCGGCCAGGCGATCGGCCCCTTGCCGGAACGGATCGACCGTGGGCAGGCCCATCCGGTCCTCGGTCTCTTTCAGATAGCGCTCGGCCTCGGCCGCGCCCATGTGATGGGTGTTGATCGAGATGCCCACCACCTCGCAGCCAGGGTTGGCTACGCGCGCCAGCGGCAGCGCCGTGTCGCGCAGCGCTTCGAGCGTGGGCAGGTCGTATTCCGGCAGACCGCGCATATGGGCACGGGTCGGCTCGTGGCTCAGGATCAGCGCATCGGGCTGGCCGCCATGGATCAACGCCAGCGTCACACCGGAATAAGAGACGTGAAAGAGGCTCCCCTGCCCCTCGATGATGTCCCAGTGATCGGGATCGTTGTCCGGTGTCAGCCATTCGATGGACCCAGCCATGAAATCGGCCACCACGGCATCAAGCGGCACACCATCGCCGGTGATCAGGATGCCGGTCTGGCCCGTGGCGCGAAAGCTTGATGCCATGCCGCGCTTCTTCATCGCCGCATCCAGCGCCAGCGCGGTGTACATCTTGCCCACGGAACAATCGGTGCCCACGGCCAGCACGCGCTTGCCCGTGCGCCTTTTGCCATTGGCGATGGGGTAGTCTACCTCGGGCACGCGGACATCGTGCAGGGTCTGCCCGCAGGCCTCGGCCACGGCCAAAAGGTCGGGTTCGTCGCGCAGCAGGTTGTGCAGGCCCGATGCCAGGTCGAAACCTTCTTCGAGCGCTTGCACCAGGACCTTTTTCCAGGCCTGGCTGATCACGCCACCCCGGTTGGCCACGCCGATGACCAGCGTCCTGGCACCCGCAGCCTTGGCCTTGGCAAGATCCATGTCCTTTAGGCCCAGGTCTGCATTGCAGCCCTCCATGCGGAACTGGCCCACGGCGTTGTCCGGGCGCCAATCCTTGATGCCTTGCGCAACCTTTGCAGCCAATTGGTCGGGCGCATCGCCCAGGAACAGAAGATAGGGCGTCTGAATCATCTCGGCGTCTCCTTGTTGGTTGGCGCAAGTCTACATATCGGACAGGCAATCACATCGCGTTCACCGCGAATTCGATTGGCAACGCGCAGAATTCTTGCGCCGTTAGGCCAGCTTGTCGAAGAAACGTGCAACATCATCAACCGGCCGCTCCGCGCGCCCATGCTGCAGGCGCAGAATCCGCTTGCGCCCACTTGCGCAATTTCCTAACTCCGGGCGCGAAAGATGCGAAACATTCTTACCCAAAGCCAGGAGCCTTCGCCCATGTCGTTCCGAACACAGCCTGCGCCCGTCGCCCGCCCGAACCGCTGTCAGCTGTTCGGCCCGGGCTCACGGCCCGCGCTTTTCGAAAAGATGGCAGCATCCGAGGCCGATGTCATCAATATCGACCTGGAAGATTCGGTCGCCCCCGACGATAAGGCCGAGGCACGCAAGAACGTCATCCAGGCCATCGGCGATATCGACTGGGGCAACAAGACCCTGTCGGTGCGGATCAACGGGCTCGACACGCCCTATTGGTACCGCGACGTGGTCGACCTGCTCGAAAATGCCTCCGAACGGCTGGACCTGATCATGATCCCCAAGGCGGGCAATGCCGCGGATATCTACGCGGTCGATGCTCTGGTCACGGCGGTCGAGGCCGCGCAGGGCCGGCAGAAGAAGCTGGGCTTTGAATGCATCATCGAAAGTGCAGCGGGCATCGCCCATGTGGAAGAGATCGCAGCCGCCAGCCCCCGGATGCAGGCGATGAGCCTGGGTGCCGCGGATTTCGCGGCCTCGATGGGCATGGCCACCACCGGCATCGGCGGCACGCAGGAAAACTACTACATGCGCCATGACGGCCAGAACTACTGGGCCGACCCGTGGCACTGGGCGCAGGCCAATATCGTCGCCGCCTGCCGCACCCATGGCGTGCTGCCGGTCGATGGCCCGTTCGGCGATTTCTCGGACGATGACGGCTTTCGCGCGCAGGCGCTGCGCTCGGCCACGCTGGGCATGGTCGGCAAATGGGCGATCCATCCCAAGCAGGTGGCCCTGGCCAACGCGGTCTTTACCCCCACGGACGAGGCCGTGGCCGACGCCCGCGCCATCATCGCCGCCATGGAAGAGGCCAAGGCCAGCGGCCAGGGCGCCACGACCTACAAGGGCAAGCTGATCGACATCGCCTCGATCAAGCAGGCAGAGGTCATCGTGCGTCAGGCCGAGATGATCGCCGCCGGCTGAGCGTCGAGCAATCACGACATGCGGGGCCGGCCTGGCATGGGCCGGCCTTTGTCGTTTTCGCCCCCTTGGCATCGCCGGAAGCGGACACGAAACTCAAATACACATCTCCTATGTTGATTTCGATCAAGGCGTAAACCTTCCTGCGCTGGAATGTTGGGGCTGTCCTTTCTTTCAACCCGTTCCGGAGACCCCATGAAACGACTTTTGTTCACTGCCGCGATGGTTCTCGCGGCGACGACGGCGCAGGCCCAGCAGCAGCCCGCGCCACAAGAGCTGTCGGCGCCCATCGTTGCCCTGACCGGTGTTCTGGCCAAGAACGCCGACACGCTGTCGCTGGACGACGCGCAGCGAGCCGATCTCAAGGCCTGGGTCGATACGATGCCCGCCAAGCGCAAAGCGCTCGAGGCCGAGGCGCGCGCCGCCCGGGCCGCGCTCCGCGAGGCCATCCTGACCGGAGCGCCCCAGGGCGAGCGTGAGGCACTGGCCCAAGAGGTCGGCCAATTGGAGACCCGTCTGGTGCTCATGCGTTCGAACTGCACCGACCATTGGCGCACGGTGCTGAGCGAAGACCAGTTCGCGCAACTCGTTGCGCTTGCCGGGTACTGACCCGGCCCCGGGCCGCGCCCCGCCGTCCCTCGGGGCGCGCGCCCGTTGCATATCGACCCCATCACGGTCATATACCCCCTGTTGCAACAGGCAGGGCAGACCCGCGCGATGACCCATTACCTCGACTTCGAAAGACCGCTCGCCGAAATCGAAGGCAAGGCCGAAGAACTGCGCGCGATGGCGCGGCAAAACGAGGAAATGGATATCGAGGAAGAGGCCGCCGCGCTGGACAAGAAAGCGGCGACGCTTCTCAAGGATCTTTACAAGGACCTGACGCCCTGGCGGAAATGCCAGGTGGCGCGCCACCCCGAACGGCCCCATTGCCGCGACTACATCAATGCACTTTTCACCGAGTTCACGCCCCTTGCGGGCGACCGCAACTTTGCCGACGATCACGCGGTGATGGGGGGGCTCGCCCGGCTCGACGACCGCCCGGTGATGGTGATCGGCCACGAAAAGGGCAACGACACCAAGTCCCGCATCGCGCATAATTTCGGCATGGCCCGCCCCGAGGGCTATCGCAAGGCGATCCGCCTGATGCAAATGGCCGACCGCTTTGGCCTGCCGGTGATCACGCTTGTCGACACGCCCGGTGCCTACCCCGGCAAAGGCGCCGAAGAGCGCGGCCAGTCCGAGGCCATCGCCCGGTCGACCGAGGCCTGCCTGCAGATGGGTGTGCCGCTGGTCTCCGTCATCATCGGCGAGGGCGGATCGGGCGGGGCCGTAGCCTTTGCCACCGCCAACAAGGTCGCGATGCTGCAGCATTCGGTCTACTCGGTCATCTCGCCCGAGGGCTGCGCGTCGATCCTGTGGAAGGACGCCGAAAAGATGCGCGAGGCCGCCGAGGCGCTGCGCCTGACGGCGCAGGACCTGCACAAGCTGGGCGTGATCGACCGGATCATCGACGAACCCTTGGGCGGGGCCCACCGCGCCCCCGAAGACACCATCGCCCGCGTGGGCCGGACGCTGACCGACATGCTCTCGGCGCTCGATGGCAAGGATCGCGCCACGCTGATCGCGGAGCGGCGGCGCAAATTTCTCGACATGGGGTCAAAGGGGCTGGCGGCCTAACCGGCCAGCATCTTCAGCCCTTGCGTCACGTCCGACCGGACGGCGAGCCTGAGCCCCGGCTCATCTCCCGCCTTGAGCGCCGCGATGATCAGGCGATGAAAATGCGGCGGCTCCTTGCGCTGCAGGCGCCCGTAAAGCGCGCGCATGGTCGGACCCAGTTGCAGCCACACCGTCTCGGCCATGGCCAGCATCGCTGGCGCCTGGGCGCGCAGGTACAGCGTGCGGTGGAACTCGAGATTCGTGCGGATGTACCCGACCGCGTCGTGATGGGCGATCCGGTCACCGATTGTGGCGTTGATCGACTGAAGACGCTCGATCAGGGCGATATGGGCGCGCGGCAGGGCGCGGCTGGCCAGCTCCACCTCGATCAGGGCGCGCAGCGCGGCCAGTTCCTCGATCCGTTCGTTCGACAGCTCCGGTGTGGACACCCGGCCCGAGCTGGACATCTGCAGCGCGCCTTCGGCGGCAAGGCGCCGGACGGCCTCGCGCGCGGGGGTCATGGACACCTGGTATTCCGCCCCGATGCCACGCAGGGTCAGGGCCTGCCCAGGTGCGATATCCCCGTGCATGATCCGCGTGCGCAGCCCGCGATAGACCCTGTCATGGGCAGCGGGCAGCGCATCTTGCGGGCGGGCGTTCATCAGCATGGCGGCAGTATGTGATCACAAATGGCGCCGGTCAATCGCCGAAGCGGTAGCGGTGCAGGTCCCCGCCATGGGTCCGCAACCAGCGCCGCTGCGCCTCCCAAGGCCCGAACAGCCGGCGCGTGGTCTCCCAGAAGGCGCGCGAATGGTCCATATGCGCCAGATGCGCGACCTCGTGCGCGGCCACATAGTCCAGCACGTCGGGCGGCGCGAGGATCAGTCGCCAGGAAAACATCAGCCGCCCATCGCTGCTGCACGAGCCCCAGCGCGAGCGGGTGTCGCGCAAGGTCAGCCGCGTGTAGGGTCGCCCAAGGGCCGCGGCGTAGCGGTCGCTGGCGGCGGAAAGGCGTGCGCGGGCGCGATCCTTGAGGAAGGCCTGCGCACGGCGTGCGGCCTGGGCCGGGGCGCCCGGTACTTCCAGGTGATCGCCGTTCAGGCGCACGGCCCGTCCCGGGCCCGGGATAACGGTGACCGGCCGGCCCTCCAGGGGCAGCTCCGTCCCGAAACCGACCGCCACGTTTTCGGGCCGCTGTGCCAGCGCGTCGCGCAGCCAAGCGGCCTTTTCCCGGGCAAAGGCCAACGCTTCGGCCTCGGGCACGCCATGGGGCAGGGTCAGCGTCACCCGCCCGTCCAGACGCGACACGCGCAGCGATATGCGTCGCGCCCGCGACGACCTCCGCAGAAGCAGTGGCACCGGTGGGTTGCCCGGCAGCACATGTTCCCCCATATGACCCCCTTAACCCTGACCCGAAACGCGGCGCGCAAAGGCTTTGACAGCCTATCCCGGTTATGGCAGGGGACGCCGACCGCTCACAAGTGACGAGATAGAAAGGGATCACCCATGCCCAAGGAAGAATGGGGCGTCAAACGGATTTGCCCGACAACCGGCAAACGCTTCTACGATCTGAACCGCAACCCGGTCGTCAGCCCCTACACGGGCGAGGTCGTGGATCTTGAGACCGGCAAGAGCCGGATGATCACCGCCGATGCCGAGGACGCCGCGACCAAGGCGCGTTCCAAAGACACGGAAGAAGAGGTCGTGATCGAGGATGAAGAAGAGAATGTCGATGTCGACCTGGGCGATGACGTCCTGGACGATGAGGATGACGAGGACAACGTGCCCCTCGACGACATCGCGGACATGTCCAACGAGGACGACGAAAGCTGACCTGTCGGGGCCGTCCGGTCCCGCATTTTCCGCTTGATCCCGCCTGCGCCTTTGCCTATGCAGCGGCGACAGGCCGGATCGGCCACCCGGATGGGGCCTTAGCTCAGTTGGGAGAGCGCTTGCATGGCATGCAAGAGGTCAGGGGTTCGACTCCCCTAGGCTCCA
>CAJXWO010000066.1 GCA_913062865.1 uncultured Paracoccaceae bacterium
TCCCAGCCATCGCTGATCCTCCAATTCGCGGGACAAAACTATCCCAGTTGGTGGACCACTTTCACTGGGCTACTCCACCCACAACCCGGACCGGCCGACCCTCCGCGTCCGTGACATCCGCGATGACCGCGCCGCGGTGACACTGTCCGGGCAGATCGACAAGGGCGAGGTCCTCGACCCGGACATGTGGACCGGCAAGCAGGATCACCCCGTGAAACCCGTGGCTTTCCGCTCCCCAGCGATCGATCTTGCGCAGATGCGCATGGGCCAGACCGGCGCGCGTCTCGACCTCCGACAGGTCGAGGATGCCACGATGCGGCGGCGCTTCGGCGTCGGCCTCTTGCAGGATCAGAAGATCGGCAGGGCGGGCAAGCACCTCGCGGCAGAGCACGTCGGCGGTGCGCGCGGGGTCGGTCACGCCGTCCTCGCCACGGCCTCGGTGGATATTCCAGCTTGTGATCGACAGGTGTGACAACGGGGCCTCGCCGGGGTTGCGTGTTGGTCCGGTGGTGCGACGGTTGATAATATAGGGCGCTTGCCCGGGCGCGCCCGTTCTCCAGCCTGTGGTTGTGCCCACGGTTCGGGCAGGGGCGACCATGGTCGGTGCGTGTTGATTTTTTCGCCCGCGTCCGTCGGTTTTCACAAAACCGTCGGGGAGACCCGGTACCCCCTGTCGGACAGGGAAGGAGCGACAGGATGGCGGCGCACAACTATGACATCGCCGTGGTGGGGGCCGGTATCGTCGGCCTGGCCCATGCGCTGGCCGCCGCGCGCCTGGGGTTGCGGGTCGTGGTGATCGATCGCGACGCGCAGGCCAATGGCGCGTCGGTGCGCAATTTCGGCTTTGTCACCGTGACAGGTCAGGAGGCGGGGGATTGCTGGCTCAAGGCGCGCCGGTCCCGCGATGTCTGGGCCGAGGTGGCCCGTGCCGCGCGCATTCCCGTCCTGCACGAGGGGCTTTTGGTCACCGCGCGGCGGCCCGAGGCCGAAGACGTGATTGACGCCTTTCTTGGAACCCGCATGGGTGAGGAGTGCCTGCGCCTGACCGCGTCCGAGGCCCGCAAGCGGTGCGCCCCTTTGCGGGAGAACACGGTGACATCGGCGCTTTGGTCCCCGCACGAGCTGCGCGTGGAAAGCCACGCCGCGATCCCGCGTCTGGCCGAATGGCTGGAAGAGGTCCACGGCGTTACCTTTCTGTGGCGCACGGCCGTTCATGGCGTGGACACGCCCTGGGTCGCCACCTCGCGCGGGCCGGTGCAGGCGGCGGCCGTCATCGTCTGCCCGGGCGACGACACGGCCACGCTGTTCGCCGACCGGCTGGCCGGGTTCGGCGTGACCCGCTGCAAGCTCAACATGCTGCGCCTGACGCCGAGGACGCCGGTCAAGCTGGGCCAGGCAGTGATGTCCGATCTGGGCCTGGCCCGGTACCTCGGTTACGCGCGCCTGCCCGCCGCGCAATCGCTGGCCCGGCGGCTGGATACCGAACAGCCCGACCAGCGCGTCAACGGCATCCACCTGATCACGGTGCAGTCGGGCGATGGCAGCCTTGTGGTGGGCGACAGCCACCACTACGATCCGACCCCGGACCCGTTCCAGGACCAGGCCGTCAACCGCCTGATCCTGGACGAATTCGAAACCGTGCTGGATGTCGGAGAGTATGACGTGACCGAGACCTGGATCGGCACCTATGCCAGCGCGCCGGACCGTTGGCGGATCACCGATGTGCCCGAACCCGCGACCCGGCTTGTCGTGGTCACCGCGGGTTGCGGTGCCTCGACCGCCTTCGCCATCGGTGAAGAGACACTGTACGACATCACCGGAAAGGACCCCGCCGCATGACCTGTTTCAAGGCCGCCGTCTTTGACTGGGCGGGCACCACGATCGACTTCGGCTCTTTCGCGCCCATGGGTGTCTTCGTGAAGGCCTTCGAACGCTTCGGCATCACCGCCACGATCGACCAGGCCCGCGCGCCGATGGGGGCGCCCAAGTGGGACCATATCCGCGCGATGATGGACATGCCCGAAATCGCCGATCAATGGGCGGCGAAACACGGTGCGGCACCCACCGATGCGGATGTGGACCGGGTCTATGAAGTCTTCGTGCCCATGAACGAAGAGGTCGTTGCCGATTATGCGACGCTTGTCCCCGGCACGGTCGAGATGGTCGCCGATTTGCGTACGCGTGGCATGAAGATCGGGTCGACCACGGGCTATACCCGCTCGATCATGGAGCGCGTTCTGCCGGTTGCGGCCGCGCAGGGCTATGCGCCCGACAACCTGATCTGTGCCGACGACCTGCCCGAGGGGCGGCCCGGCCCCATCGGCATGTACAAGTGTTTCGTCGATCTTCTGGTCTACCCGCCCGAGGCGGTGATCAAGGTCGACGACACCGAGCCGGGCATCAAGGAGGGCGTGGCCGCAGGCTGCGTGACCGTGGGTGTGGCGCTGTCGGGCAATGCGGTGGGCAAGACGCCCGAAGAACTGGACGCGCTGCCGGAGGACGAGGTGGACCGCCTGCGCCAGCACGCCACCGCGATCCTCAAGGATGCCGGGGCAGACCATGTGATCGACACGGTGGCCGACCTGCCTGCGCTTATCGACCGGCTCGAGGACGCATGACCCGGCCCAACATCCTGCTTATCACCGCCGACCAGTGGCGCGGCGATTGCCTGGGCGCGGTGGGCCACCCGACGGTGCGCACGCCCCATGTGGATGCATTGGCCGCCGAAGGGACGCTTTTCACCCGCCACTATGCCACCTGTGCGCCCTGTTCGCCTGCGCGGGCCTCGCTCTACACGGGGCTCTACCAGATGAACCACCGGGTGGTGTGGAACGGCACGCCGCTCGATCATCGCTTCGACAATGTCGCGCGCGCGGCGCGGCGGGCGGGTTATCGGCCTACGCTCTTTGGCTATACCGACACCGCGCCGGACCCGCGGGTGCATCACCCGAACGATCCCGATCTGGCCAGTTTCGAGGGTGTTCTGCCGGGCTTTGCCCAGCGACAGGCGCTGGCCGAGGATGACAAACCATGGCTGAGCTGGCTGGCCGAGCGGGGGTTTGACCTGTGCGATCCGGCACGGATCCATCACGTCGCGCCGGAAGAGGGGCAGGCGATCTCGCTCAACCCCACGCGCTACGGGCCGGACGAGACGCAGACCGCTTTTCTGACCGGGGAATTCCTGCGCTGGCTGGGTGAGCAAGAGGCGGGCCAGCCGTGGTTCACCCATATCTCTTACCTGCGCCCGCACCCGCCCTTTGCGGTGCCCGAGCCCTATAACCGGATGTATGCGCCAGGGGAGGGCCCGGGCTATGCGCGCGGCCAAAGCCCCGCGGCCGAGGCGGGGATGCACCCGTTCGTGGCCGCGATGCAGGCCTTCCAGACCGTCGACAGCTTCATCCCCGGGGCGACGGGCCGGGTCATGGACCTGAGTGCCGAGGATTTCGACCGCATCCGCGCGCTCTATTTCGGGATGATTTCCGAAGTCGATGCCCAGCTTGGTCGGCTCTGGGCGGGTCTCAGGGACCAGGGACAGTGGGAGGAGACGCTCATCGTCTTCACCTCTGACCATGGCGAGATGATGGGCGATCACTGGATGCTGGGAAAGGGCGGGTTCTTCGAGGCGAGCTACCACATCCCGCTGGTGCTGCGCGTGCCCGGGAAGGGGGGTGGACGGGTCGAGGCCTTCACCTCGGCCGCCGATATCATGCCCACGCTTTTGGAAGCGATGGGGGTGGACCCGCTGCACCACCCCGATGGCCGGTCCTTGATGCCTTTCACGGCCGGGGAGGCACCGGCGGATTGGCGCGACGCGGCGCTGTGGGAATTCGATTTCCGCAGCCTTCTTGGCGCGGCGGGCCGCGCGGCCTATGGGCTGGGGTCTGAACAATGCGTGCTCGTTACCCTGCGGGACGACACCCATGCCTACACGCATTCGCCCGGGCTGCCGCCGGCGCTGTTTGATCTGGCAGATGATCCAAAGACCCTGATCAACGTGGCGGGCGAAAAGCCAGAGACGCGGCTGGCCATGGCCGAACGCCTGCTCAGCCTGCGGGCACGCCACTCGGACAACACTCTGGCGAACCGGCTGGTCTGGGAGGGGTAACGCCCGTCGACGGGCGTTCCTTATCGCCTTTCGAAAGGCGATGGTCACGCGGTTTCGAAACCGCGTCTTTCAAGGGGTTTCGAAACCCCTTGCGCCCGGCTCAGATCGAAAAACTGGTTCCGCAGCCGCAGGATGCGGTGGCATTCGGGTTTTCGATCACGAAACGCGCGCCGATCAGTTCGTCGGAAAAGTCGATCACCGCGTTTTCCAGGAAGGGCAGCGAAACGCTATCCACCACAACCTTTTGCCCGTCGCCTTCGAGGACAAGGTCATCGTCTTGCGGCGTGTCGAGGCGAATGTCGTATTGAAAGCCCGAACAGCCGCCGCCCTCGACCGCGACGCGGAGCGCCTGGCCCTGATCGCCGGCACCGATCTCGGCCAGGCGGGCAAAGGCGCGGGGGGTCACCTTGGGGGGCAGTTGCATGGTCCGGGTCCTTCTGAGCGGTTTCGTTCATCCACACCTTGGAATATATGAGCCTCAGGGACAGGGAACAAGGACAGGCCGATGCGCGCGCCTTTCGCCTCGGATCCCGGGACGGGCAGGGGACGGCTCGTCGCGGAAGAGGAAAGCACCTTTCGCTCCTGCTTTCAGCGGGACCGCGACAGGATCATCCATTCCAGCGCCTTCCGGCGGCTGAAGCACAAGACGCAGGTCTTCGTCGAGCACGAGGGCGACTATTTCCGCACGCGGCTTACCCATTCGATCGAGGTGGCGCAGGTGGCGCGCACCATCGCAGGCGCGCTGGGCCTGAACCCCGAACTGACCGAGGCGGTGGCGCTGGCGCATGACCTGGGGCACACACCCTTCGGTCATACGGGCGAGGATGCGCTGGACGCGCTGATGGCACCCCATGGCGGCTTTGATCACAACGCCCAGGCCGTCAAGATCGTGACCAGCCTCGAGCGGCATTATGCGCTGTTCGACGGGCTCAACCTGACCTGGGAAACGCTTGAGGGCATCGCCAAGCACAACGGCCCCGTCACGGGCGATCTGCCATATGCGCTGGCCGAGTATAACGACCGTCACGACCTGGAGCTTGAGACCCATGCCAGCGCCGAGGCGCAGGTGGCCGCGCTGTCGGATGACATCGCCTATAACAACCATGACCTAATGGACGGGCTGCGCGCGGGCCTGTTCACCGAGGCCGATCTGATGGACCTGCCCATCGTCGGCCCGGCCTTCGACGCGGTCAACCGGCTCTTTCCCGAAACCGACCCGATCCGCCGGCGGCACGAGGCGCTGCGGCGCGTCTTCGGCGTCATGGTGAGCGATGTGATCGACACCTCCCGCGGGCGCCTGGCCGAGGCCGCGGCCCGAAACGCGCAAGAGATACGCGACCTGGGCCGCCCGGTCATCGCCTTTTCCGAAAACTGCTGGTCCGAGATCCAGGCGATCCGCCGCTTCCTTTTCGCGCGTATGTATCGCGCGCCCGAGGTGATGGAGACCCGCGAAGAGGTCACCCGGGTGGTCGAGGATCTGTTCCCTCTCTACATGCGCCGGCCCGAGCTTTTGCCCGCCCGCTGGCAGGGCGATGTGGCGCAGGCCAGGGGTGGCACCGCATTGGCGCGGCTGGTTTCGGACTATATTGCCGGTATGACCGACCGGTTCGCGCTGCAACAACACGCCGAGCTTTGTGGCGGTGAGGGGTTGCGGCGGCTGGGCTCCAGACGCCTTGGGTAAGGGAGTACCGGCATGGCCGTAGCGGAAACCGGGGCGTTGTCGCCCGTGCTGGGCTTTGCCCTTGTGGGCGGCCTTGGTGTTGGGGCGCAATGGCTGGCGTGGCGGCTGCGAATGCCCGCCATCGTTCTGATGCTGGCGGCAGGTCTGATCGTGGGCCCCGGGCTGGGGCTTTTGAACCCCTCCGAGGCGTTCGGCGACTTGCTGACACCGCTCATCGCCATCGCGGTCGCCATCATCCTGTTCGAGGGCGGGCTCACGCTCAACTTTCACACGCTCCGGGATGCGGCCACGGGGGTGCGGCGGCTCGTGCTTCTGGGCGCGCCGCTGGGCTGGGGGGCATCAGCGGCGGCGCTGCATTATGTGGCAGGACTCAGCTGGGAAAGTTCGGTCGTTTTTGGCGGCATCATGATCGTGACAGGCCCTACGGTGATCGCGCCGCTTCTGCGGCAGGCGCGGCTCAAACGCCGCCCCGCCGCGCTCTTGCAATAGGAGGCGATCGTCAACGATCCGGTGGGCGCGCTGGCGGCTGTCCTGTCCTTCGAGATCATCGTGGTCCTGCGCACCCAGACCGAGGTGGGCACGGCGATGCAGGACCTGCTGATCGGCATCGCGCTGGCCACGGTGCTGGGCCTTGCGGGGGGCTGGGGCATCTCGCGCGCGTTCCGCCGGGCCTGGGTGCCGGAATACATGAAGGTGCCGGTACTGTTTGTCGTGATGATGCTGGTCTTTGCCCTGTCGGATTCGACCCTGCACGAAACCGGGCTTCTGGCGGTCACGCTGATGGGCATCTGGATCGCCAATGCGAACCTGCCCAGCTATGCCGAGATCCGGCGTTTCAAGGAACATGCGACCGTGCTGCTGGTGTCGGGCGTGTTCATCATTCTTGCGGCCAACATGACTATGGAGACGCTGCAAAGCCTGACCTGGCAGGCGCTGGTTTTCGTGCTGGCCGTGGCGCTGGTCGCGCGGCCCGTGTCGGTACTGGCGGCCCTTGCCCTGACCGATGTGCCCTGGCGCGAGCGGCTCCTGGTGGCCTTCACGGGCCCGCGCGGCGTGGTGCTGGTGGCCGTGGCCGGGCTTTTTGGTGAGCGGCTGGTGAGCCTAGGGGTCGAGGACGCCTCGCGCATCGCGCCCCTGGCCTTTGCGCTGGTGGCGGCGACCGTGGTGCTGCACGGCTTTACGCTGACACCCCTTGCGCGGGCGCTGGGCCTTGTCGCGTCGGATGTGCCCGGCGTGGTGATCGTGGGCGGGTCGCAATGGTCGGTGGCACTGGCGCAGGCGTTCGACAAGCTTGGCCTGCCGGTGATGATCGCCGATCCGAACCGGTCGCATCTACGGTCGGCCCGGGATGCGGGGCTGAATCCCTATTTCGGGGACATCCTGTCGGAATCCGCCGAACAGCGGCTGGACCTGATGCCTTATGAAAAGGTGATCGTGGCCACCGACAACGATGCCTACAACACCCTTGTCGCCACCGACCTCGCCCCGGAATTCGGGCGCGAAAACGTGTTCCAGATCAAGCGCGCCAAGGAGCAAAGCGCCCGCCACAGCCTGCCGCCCACCTTGGGCGGGCAGAAGCTGGGCGCGGGCGACACCTTCAACGAGGCGCAGCGGCGCATTTGGGAGGGCTGGAGCTTTCGCGTCACCCGCCTGAGCGAGGAATTCACGCTCGAGGATTGGCGCGCCTACTACCCTGAGGCCGTCGTGATCGCCGAACGCCCGCCCCAGGGCGTGGTCCGCCTGCTGGACCCCGACACGCCGCCGCGGGACGTGCCTGAAAACCGCATCCTGGCCATGGTGCCCAAGGACGCCCGGGACAGCGGGCCCGACGGAGACCGGGCCGAGCGGGACGACCAGCCCGCCTAGGCCCGCGCCCATTGACCCCGTCCCGCGCCGTGATACACCGCGCGGTGCCAAGACAGGATGGACGCAGATGAACCTTTTCACCCAGATCCGGGCGCTTGTTGTCGAAAGCCTCGACGTGCTGGTGGCCCAGGGCAAGCTGCCCGCGGGCCTCGACTATGCCAATGTGGCGGTCGAGCCGCCGCGCGACGCGGCGCATGGCGACATGGCCACCAATGCCGCGATGGTGCTGGCCAAGCCCTCGGGTCTAAAGCCGCGCGACATCGCCGAGGCGTTGGCGGAAAAGCTGGGCGCCGATGACCGGATCGCCGAGGCGCAGGTCGCGGGCCCGGGCTTTCTGAACCTGCGCCTGTCCCAGGGGCTTTGGCAGTCGGTGGTGCGCACGATCCTGACCGACGGGGCGGGTTTTGGCCGCTCGGACATGGGGCAGGGCGAAAAGGTCAACGTGGAATACGTCTCGGCCAACCCCACGGGGCCTTTGCATGTGGGCCACACCCGCGGCGCGGTCTTTGGCGACGCGCTGGCCTCGCTTCTGGACTACGCGGGTTATGATGTGACCCGCGAATACTACATCAACGATGGCGGCGCGCAGGTCGATGTGCTCGCCCGGTCGGTCTACCTGCGCTATCTCGAGGCGCACGGCCAGGAGGTCGCGTTCGAGGACGGCACCTATCCGGGCGATTATCTGATCCCGGTGGGTCAGGCGCTCAAGGACAAGGTGGGCGATGCCTTTGTGGATAAAGGCGAGGATGTCTGGCTGGCTGAGGTGCGCAGCTTTGCAACCGACGCGATGATGGACCTCATCCGCGCAGACCTGGCGCAGCTGGGCGTCAAGATGGACGTGTTCTTTTCAGAAAAGTCGCTGTACGGCACCGGACGGATCGAGGCGGCCATCGACGATCTGAAATCCAAGGGTCTGATCTATGTCGGCGTGCTGGAGCCGCCCAAGGGCAAGACGCCCGACGATTGGGAGCCGCGGGAACAGACGCTGTTCAAATCGACCGATTACGGCGATGACGTCGACCGCCCGATCATGAAATCGGATGGCAGCTGGACCTATTTCGCCCCCGATATCGCCTATCACTACGACAAGGTCAGCCGCGGCTTCGACCACTTGATCGACGTGTTCGGCGCGGACCATGGCGGCTATGTCAAACGGATGAAGGCCGCCGTGGCGGCGTTGTCCGAGAACCGCGTGCCGCTCGACATCAAGCTCACGCAGCTGGTGAAGCTTTTCAAGAACGGCGAACCCTTCAAGATGTCCAAGCGGGCAGGGACCTTCGTTACCCTGCGCGACGTGGTCGACCAGGTGGGCCCGGACGTGACCCGTTTCGTCATGCTGACGCGCAAGAACGACGCGCCCCTGGATTTCGATTTCGACAAGGTGCTGGAACAGTCCAAGGACAACCCGGTCTTCTACGTCCAATATGCCCATGCCCGGGTGTGCAGCGTGCTGCGCAAGGCAGGCGAGGCCGGGATCGCGGTGGATGACGCGACGCTGGCGGCGGCCGATCTTGCCAAACTCGACCACGAGGCAGAGCTGACGCTGGCCCGCAAGCTGGCGGAATGGCCGCGCCTTGTCGAGATCGCCGCGCGCACCCACGAGCCGCACAGGGTCGCCTTTTACCTCTATGAACTCGCCTCGGAATTGCACGCATTGTGGAACCGGGGGAACGACATTCCCGCGCTTCGTTTCCTGCAAGAGGGCGATTCGGCCACGAGCCAAGCGAAAATTGCACTTGTACGGGCGACAAATGTTGTGATTTCCGCGGGGCTTGGTATTTTGGGCGTCAAACCGGTGGAGGAAATGCGCTGAAAACAAGCGCAGGCCGCCGGTCGACACGCAGAGCAGTCAACCCCGCACCATAATAAGCGGGATGAGCGAGGCAGGCATGGCGGATATACCTTATGGCGGGGGCTACCCGTCCGAAGTACGTGACATTTCTCCCACGAATTGGACCAACTGGGTCGGCGCTGCAGTGTCGCTTGCGCTGGTCACAGGGATCGGCATCTGGGGCTACAACCTGGTGATGCGCGACGTGAGCGGCATCCCGGTCGTGCGCGCCGTCGAGGGGCCAATGCGCGTGCTGCCCGAGACGCCCGGTGGCCAGCTCGCCCAACATCAGGGCCTGTCGGTCAACACCGTTGCCGTCGAAGGGGCCGAGGATGCCCCCGTCGACCAGGTCATCCTGGCGCCGCCGCCGCTTGATCTGAGCGACGAGGACGCGCCGGGCCTTGCTCTGACCGAAGAAACCGCTCCGGTCTCGACGCCCGAGCCCGTCGTACGGCCCACGGGGCAGGACACCGATACCCGTGTTGCGCTGAACGTGGAGGACAGCCCGGAGCCGGCCCCGCGCCCGATCCCGGACGATCTGCGTGCCCTGGCCGAGCAGATCGCGGCCGGTGCCAGCCCGCTTCAGGATGTGCCCCCCGCGACCGAGCGTGTGCCCGACGTGGAGGCGGCGACCGAAGTGGCGGCGTTGGGGCCCGGTCTCGCCGTGTCGCCGCGTCCGCGTCTGCGCCCCGCGACGGCCGCCAGCGCGGTGGGTCAGCGCGCCCCGAGCGCGGCCACCGATGCGGCGATCGAAGCCGCGGTGTCCGCCGTCGCCGCACCCTCCGCAAACGAGGTGGATCCGAGCGCGATCCCCTCCGGTACGCGGCTTGTTCAGCTGGGGGCCTTTGCCAGCCCCGCGATCGCGCGCGAGCAGTGGGACGTGCTGTTGGGCCGCTTCGACGGATTTCTGGACGACAAGACCCGGGTGATCGAACGCGCCACGAGCGGCGGGCGCATTTTCTACCGCCTGCGGGCGATGGGCTTTTCCGATCTCGACGATGCGCGGCGGTTCTGTTCGGCGCTCGTGGCCGAGAACGCCGACTGCATCCCGGTGGTGACCCGGTGACAGGGTCCGGTCTGGGCGCGGCGGTCTTCGGCTGCGCCGGGCCAGAGCTGACCCCGGACGAAGCGGCGTTTTTTCGAGACGCCGACCCGTTCGGCTTTATCCTGTTCAGCCGTAACCTGGCCGCGCCGGACCAGATCCGGCGCCTCTGTTCCGACCTGCGCGCGGCGGTGGGGTGGGGCGCCCCGATCTTCATCGACCAGGAGGGCGGGCGCGTGCAGCGCCTGCGCCCGCCGCTGGCGCGCGATTGGTCCGCACCGCTCGACATGGCGCGAACGCTGGGCGAGGCGGCGCCGCGCGGCTTCTGGCTGCGATATCGCATCATCGCCGCCGAATTGCGCAGCCTCGGCATTGACGGCAATTGCGCACCCCTAGCCGATATGGCCGAGGACGGGACCCATCCCGTGCTGAAGAACCGCTGCTATGGCACGGACCCTGCGACCGTGACCCAAATCGCCCGCGCGGTGGCCGAGGCGCATCTGGCGGGCGGCGTGCTGCCCGTGCTCAAGCATATCCCCGGCCATGGCCTCGCGCGGGTGGACAGCCACCTGGACCTGCCCCGCGTCAGCGCAGACCGCGCCACGCTCGAGGCCCATGATTTCGCGCCCTTCCGCGCGCTGAACGACCTGCCGCTCGGGATGAGTGCGCACCTGGTCTTCGACGCGATCGACCCGGCGCGTCCGGCCACGATCTCGCCGCCCGCCATTGCCATGATCCGGGACGACATCGGGTTCGACGGGCTTCTGATGACCGACGATATCTCGATGCAGGCGCTGTCGGGTACGGTGGCCGAGCGTTCTGCGGCAGCCATCGCTGCTGGCTGCGATCTCGTCCTGCACTGCAATGGTAACCTGACCGAGATGCACGCCGTGGCCAGTGCGACCGGCGCGATGCACGATGCGGCACGGGACCGCGCCCACCGGGCGCTAGAGGCGCGCAGACCGCCCGATCCTGTTGACATCGCGGAGCTTGAGGCGGAACTTGACGCCCTGCAACGCGGTGCGGGGGCCGATGACCGAAACCGATCACGACAGCTTTGACGACGGCGGCGCGCCCAGCGTCGAGGACCGTCTGGCCGCCGAGGCGCTGATCGTTGACGTGGACGGGTTCGAGGGGCCGCTCGACGTGCTGCTGACCCTGTCGCGGACCCAGAAGGTCGATCTGCGCAGGATCTCGGTGCTTGCGCTTGCCCGGCAATACCTGGCGTTTATCGACCGCGCTCGCGCGCTGCGGATCGAGCTGGCGGCGGATTACCTGGTGATGGCGGCCTGGCTGGCCTTCCTCAAGTCGCGCCTGCTGCTGCCCCCCGACCCGGAAGAAGAGGGCCCCTCGGGCGAGGATCTGGCCGCGCATCTGGCCTTTCAGCTCGAACGGCTGCAAGCGATGCGCGATTGTGCTGCGCGGATCATGGCGCGCGACCGGCTGGGGCGGGATTTTTTTGCCCGCGGCATCCCCGAGGACGTGACGCGCGTTAAAAAGGTGACCTATACCGCGACGCTTCTGGACCTGATGCAGGCCTATGCGCGCATCCGCACCAAGGACGAGTTCCGCCCCTATGCCTTTGACCGTACCAATGTGCTGTCCCTGGAACAGGCGCTGGACCGGCTGCGTGGCATGATCGGCTTTGCGGGCGAGTGGACCGATATCTCGGCCTATCTGCCGCGGGAATGGCTGGGCGATCCCGTGCGCCGCCGCTCGGCCACAGCCGTGACATTCGCCGCGACGCTGGAATTGGTCAAGGAAGGCAGGCTAGAATTGCGCCAGTCCGAGACCTTCGCGCCCATCGAGATGCGCAGAAAGACCGACCCAGATGGCTGATGACGCGCCCCGCGACGAGGATGCTGCTCCCGGAGACCGCCCGCTGTTCCAGGCCCCGCCCATGGGCGAGCAGGAGCGCATGGTCGAGGCGATGCTGTTCGCAAGCGCCGAACCTGTCAGCGTGGCCGATCTGAACGCGCGCATGCCCCACGGGTCGGACGCGGCCGAGGCGCTGGTGCATCTGCGCAAACGCTACGAAGGGCGCGGCGTGCACCTGGTGCGGGTGGGCGATGCCTGGGCCATGCGCACCGCACCCGATCTGGGGTTCCTGATGCAGAAGGAAACGGTCGAGACCCGCAAGCTCAGCCGCGCGGCGGTCGAGACGCTGGCGATCATCGCCTATCACCAGCCCGTCACCCGCGCCGAGATCGAGGAAATCCGCGGTGTCAGCGTCAGCCGGGGCACGGTGGACCAGCTTCTGGAGCTGGAATGGATCCGCTTCGGGCGCCGCAAGATGACACCGGGGCGGCCCGTGACCTTTGTCGTGACCGAGAGCTTCCTCGATCATTTCGGGCTCGAGACGGCGCGGGATCTGCCGGGCCTGAAAGAGCTGCGCGCGGCGGGTCTTCTGGAAAGCCGCCCGCTGTCGGGAGCGGTGCCGGTGGCCGGGGCCGAGGGCGACGCGGATCTCGAGGAGGAGACCGAGGAGGGCCAGTCGGAGCTGTTCGAGGACTGACCCGCCATCACTTTTGTCGCTCTGGGCAGGGGAATCGCACTTGAGCTTTGACAGTTGTGCAGAACTGGATTCTTGAGGTTTCATCATCAGATGGAGCTTCG
>CAJXWO010000067.1 GCA_913062865.1 uncultured Paracoccaceae bacterium
TGGCGCACCTGAGAGGATTCGAACCTCTGGCCTCTGCCTTCGGAGGGCAGCGCTCTATCCAGCTGAGCTACAGGTGCGTGCGACACGCGTATAGGTCATCGACCGCCGTGCTGCAATCCTCATTCGCATTCCGGGATTGCCCCGCTTGGGCGGATTGCGGTTAATGGCGCGGCGACAGCGGACAGGACAACATGACACGCCCCACCCCCCTCTGGCTTCTGGTCTTTCTGCAAGCGGCCGTGTCCGCGGCAAGCCTCGTGGTCGAGATCGTCGCGGGCCGCATGCTGGCGCCTTACGTCGGCATGTCGCTTTACACCTGGACCTCGGTGATCGCGGTGGTGCTGGCGGGGTTTTCGGCCGGGCATTGGTGGGGCGGACGGATCGCCGAGCGCGACAGCGACAGCGCGCTGCGCGTCACCGGCTGGGCCTTGATCGGCGCGGCGGCAACCACGGGGATCGCGGTGATGCTCTTGCAGTTGAGCGCCGGGCCGGTGCTGACCGCCCTACCCCGGCCGGTCTGGGGGATCACGGCGCTGACGCTCGTGGCGTTTTTCCTGCCCTCGTTCTTTGCAGGCGTCCCTGCGCCCGTGCTGGCCCAGATCGCGGTGCGCGAACATGACCGCTCAGGGCCCGCGCTGGGCGCGATGTTCGCCTCAGGCGCGGTCGGGGCCATCGCGGGCACGCTGCTTGCCGGGTTCGTCTTCATCTCGTGGCTGGGCTCGGCGCTGACGCTGGCGGTGGTGACGGTGACCTATGTGGCCAGCGCGGCGCTGTGCCTGAACCTGGGCGGCGCTGCGGGCCGTAAATTGGCGCTGCCCGCCCTGGCGGGGCTTTTGTCCATCGCCCTTGCCGGGGCCAGCCTGGCCCGGCCATCGCCCTGCGACACGGAAAGCCAGTATTTCTGCATCCGGACCCAGGACATCTCGGCCGATCCGTCGGCGCCGGTCAATCTCATGGTGCTTAACCACCTGGCCCACGGCATCAGCGCGCGGGATCTGCCGCGGGTAATGTTCACCGACTATACCGCGATGCTGGACGCGATCGCCCGCGCCCGCCATGGCGACAGCGGGTTCTCGGGTTTCTTCATCGGCGGCGGGTCCTATTCGATCCCGCGAGCCTGGGCCGACCGCGGCATCGGCCCGCTGACCGTGGCCGAGATCGACCCGGCGGTGACCGCCACGGCCACACGGGATTTCTGGTTCGACCCGGCCAGTGCCACGGTGCTGGACACCGACGCCCGCCGCGCCCTGCGCGAGAGCGACACGCGCTATGACGTGATCATCGGCGACGCCTTTACCGATATCGCCGTGCCCGCCCACCTGGTCACGCGGGAGTTTTTCGAACTTGTTCGTAGCCGCCTGACACCCGGCGGCAGCTACCTGATGAACGTGATCGACTACGAAGACCGGCTCGAGGCGCTGTCAGCGCTCACCGCGACCCTTCGGGACGTGTTTCCCAGCGTCGAGGTCTGGACCGAGCAGCGCGCGCCGGAACCGGGCGAGCGGATGATCTTCGTGATCGTCGCGGGCGACGCGCCGACGCCCGTGGGCAGTCTCAGCACGCCCTCGCCGGATCTGACGCGCTATGGCGCGCTGTCCGATGGGTTTGTCGCGCAGATGCTGGCACGGACCGATCCGGTGATCCTGACCGACGATTATGCGCCCATCGACCGGCTGGTGTCGCCCCGGGACTGAGCGCCCTCAGGCGAACAGTTCGTGCGCCAGTTCCAGCGCCTCGATCAGCTTGTCGGCCTCATCCCGCGTGTTGTAGAGGCCGAAGGACGCCCGGCAGGTCGCATTCAGGTCCAGATGGTCCATCAGGGGCCCGCAGCAGTGCTGGCCCGCACGCACCGCGACCCCCTTTTTGTCGAGGATGGTCGAGATGTCATGGGCATGGGCCGCGCCATCCAGCGTGAAGGAAAAGATCGCCCCACGCTCCGGCGCATGACCCTGGACCTGCAACCAGTTGAGGCCCGTGAGGCGGTCCATCGTGTAATCGCGCAGATCGGCCTCATGGGCCGCGATGGCCTCCATCCCGAGATCCATCATGTAGTCGAGCGCGACGCCCAGCCCGATCATCTGGACGATGCCCGGCGTGCCGGCCTCGAACTTCATGGGCGGATCGTTCCAGGTGATCTCGTCCTTGTGAACCTCGCGGATCATGTCGCCGCCGCCCAGGAACGGGCGCATCTCGGCCATGCGCTCGGGTCGGACATGGATCGCGCCTGAGCCCGAGGGGCCGTAAAGCTTGTGCCCGGTGATGCAGTAAAAATCCGCGCCGATCTCGGCCACGTTGACGGGCATATGCACCGCCGCCTGGCTGCCATCGACGAGCACGGCCACGCCGCGTTCGCGCGCCGCGTCACAGATGGCTTTCACATCCACCACCGTGCCCAGCACGTTCGACATATGCGTAATGGCAATCAGCTTTGTCTTCGGGCCGATTGCATCGATCACCGCCTGGGGATCAAGCGCGCCCTGCCCGTCCACATCGACCCATTTCAGCACGGCCCCCTGGCGTTCGCGCAGGAAATGCCAGGGCACGATATTGGCGTGATGCTCCATCACCGACAGGATTATTTCGTCGCCCGGCTCCAGGTTCGGCATGGCCCAGCCATAGGCCACCATGTTGATGCCCTCGGTCGTGCCCGAGTTCATGATGATCTCGTCCTCGGACCCAGCGCCCAGGAAGCGGGCGATCTTGCCGCGCGTGCCCTCGTATTTCTCGGTGGCGAGGTTCGACAGGTAATGCAGACCGCGATGCACGTTGGCATATTCCTCGGCATAGGCGCGGGTCACGGCGTCGATCACCACCTGCGGCTTCTGGGCCGAGGCGCCGTTGTCGAGGTAGACCAGCGGCTTGCCGTTCACCTCTCGGGACAGGATCGGGAAATCCGCGCGGATGCGGTCGATGTCATACATGTCAGGTCAACCCGTAGCTTGAGACGCCGATCAGCGATAGCAGAAAGGCTAGGCCCAATGCGATCCCGAGCAAGGCCATGAACAGCACGCCAAGCGCCTTGAGCAGTGTGTCGAATTGATGCGCCGCGGCGACAAAGCCCACGGTGATCCAGATACCCAGCACCGATGCCGCGATCGCCACGAGCCCCGCGAGGAACGGGCTCAGCAGGATCAGCGGTACTTGGACCACCTGCACCGCCGCCCGCAAGGCCTGCAGCCAGACCATCAGGACGAGCATGTCGCCCATCTGGCCCTGTCCGCCAGCGGCACGGCCCGTCCAGACAAGCGCATGCACGGTCAGGACCGACCCGCCGATCAGGAAGGCGGCAAAGAGAAACGGGTTCGCCATGGCCGTGGGCAGGTCCACCGGCGGTGGGGCCAGAATATTGGCGCCGCTTACCGCCAGCGTGCTGAGAATGCACATCAACACCAGCGCCATCCACAGCGTTTCACGTGGCAGGTTGATGCCCATCAGCAGCCGGGCCACCCCTTGCGGGTCTTTAACGGTCTCGGTCGCGAGCCGCACAAATCCTTCAACGGTCATTCAGGCGATCCTTCCGCCACCATCAGGCCGCGAATCCAGAACCACAGAAACACGGCCAACCACAAGAACCCCACGATCTGCAATTGCGGGCCCGGCCCGATGAACCCGCCGACAAGTCCGTTGAGCAGCATCAGCGGCGATGCGGCAAGAAAGCTCCAGAAAAGCGCGAGACGGGCGCTGAAGAAGCTGCCCTTGCCCCCGAGCACGCGCGCGGCCAGGTGGGTGAGCGCCGCCAATCCGTAAAGCAGCAGCGGCGCAATCAGCACCCACGCCATGAGCGACGCCCCCAGTTTCGGGTTCAGATCCTCGCCCTCGAGATGCGCCTCGCGGGCCAGGACGGGCCATTGCGAAATGAAGACCAGCACACAGCCTGCCATGAGAATGGCAAGCGCCCGGTCCTCTCGGGGCCCGAGCGCCAGCAAGCGGCGCATGACCTTGCCCGGCCCCCAGTAGGTGGCCGCGATATCCCGGGTGACGGGCATGTGCGTTACCCCCGGCGGCGGGCCAGCCAGCCCTCGATCCGGCTGACGATGGCGTCCTGCAGGGCTTCGTCCTCGATCTCGAGCACCGCCTCGGCGAGGAAGGCCAGGGTGAGCAGATCGGTCGCGATCCCTTCGGGCAAGCCGCGCGAGCGCAGGTAGAACAGCGCCTCCTCGTCGATGGCTCCGCTGGTCGAGCCATGCGAACAGGCCACGTCATCGGCATAGATCTCGAGCTCGGGCTTGGCCAGGAACTGACTGTCGTCGTCCAGAAGCAGCGATTGGCTGATCTGGTAGCCATCGGTCTTTTGTGCGCCGGGCTTGACCAGGATCTTGCCCTGGAACACACCAGTCGCGCCGTTGCGCAGCACCTTCTTGAACACTTGGCGGCTTTCGCAGCGTTCGGCGTCGTGGGTGATGAACACCGTGTCGTCGTGGTGGAAATCCCCGTCGCCAAGGCAGGCGCCCGCGACATGGGCCACGGCGTCGTCACCGGTCAGCTCGATCACGCACTCGTTGCGCGTCATCACCCCGTTGGCCGTGAGGGTAAAGGATTTGAAGACCGACTCCGTCCCCAGCCGCGCAAAGATATGCGTGGCGGCGCGGCGTTCGTGATCCCGGCCCTGTGCCCTCACATGGTGGAACGTGCCGGTATCGGCCACGTCGACCTCCATTACCTTGTTGAAGCGCGCGGCGGCGGGCCCGTTTTCCAGCAGTGTCAGCGATGCCCCGGCCTCGACCTTGACCACATGGTGCAGGATCGCGTCCGAGCTCTCCGACCGGTGCTGGTAGATCAGGCTGACCGGCTTTGACACCGGGCCGGTCGCGTGGATCACGAGACCGTCCGTGGCGTAGGCCGTGTTCAGGGCGGCAAGGGGGCGCTGAACCGGAGTTTGCCCTGCGGTTTCCAGAACGCCGTACAGATCCTTGGCCCAATGGATGTCACTGGCCGCGGCATCCACCAGCCGTTCGATCGACAGGTTCTCGCCCGTCAGATCATCCGACGCATCGGCGTCGAAGACCCCGTCGACAAAGACGATGCGCAACCGGTCGATCTCGTCGAAGATCGGAGCCTCGTCGGCTTCGAACAGAGCCGCCAACGGTGCCTCTGCCTGCACGAGCGACTCGGGATTGGTGAACTTCCAGTATTCATCCCGGCGCGCGGGCAGACCCATGTCGCGCACGCGGCCCAAGGCCGCCTCGCGCGCAGCCGTGGCCCAGGCCCCGCCCTCGGGACGGGTCATGGACGCAAGCCGCGCCTCGGTCGCGTCGAGTTTCGCCTTGGGCAGCGCCATCACGCCACCTCCCCGGCCAGATCGCCGTAGCCTTGCGTCTCGACCTCCAGCGCCAGCTCCGGCCCACCGGTCTTGACGATGCGGCCATCGGCCATGATGTGAACCACATCCGGTTTGATGTGATCCAGAAGCCGCTGATAGTGGGTGATGACAAGGAACCCGCGACCGGCGTCACGCAGCGCGTTCACGCCGTCGGCCACGAGCTTCATGGCGTCCACGTCCAGGCCCGAGTCGGTCTCGTCCAGGATGCACATCTTCGGCGCGAGCATGGCCATCTGCAGGATCTCGTTGCGCTTTTTCTCACCACCCGAGAAACCCACATTGACCGGGCGTTTCAGCATCTCGGTGTCGATCTTCAGCTCCTTGGCCTTTTCGCGGATCAGCTTGAGAAACTCGGTCGAGCTCATCTCTTCCTCGCCGCGAGCCTTGCGCTGGGCGTTCACGGCCGTACGCAGGAAGGTCATGTTGCCCACACCCGGGATCTCGATCGGATACTGGAAGGCCAGGAACAGGCCCGCCGCGGCGCGCTCTTCCGGCTCCATCTCCAGAAGGTCGTCGCCATCCAGAAGCGCCGACCCGTCGGTGACTTCATAGCCGTCTCGGCCCGACAGGACATAAGACAGGGTCGACTTGCCGGATCCGTTGGGGCCCATGATCGCGTGGACTTTCCCGGCCTCCACGGTCAGGTCGACCCCCTTGAGGATCTGCTTGTCCTCTTCTTCAAGTTTGACGTTCAGGTTCTTGATTTCCAACATTTCTTCACCCTCTTTTCCAGCATGGGACGCCGTGATTTTCATGTGCCGCGTATCCGTTCGTCCGCATCATCGCCTCGACGGGACGCCGCATGGTCTTCGAATTGGCGCGGGCCGTTTCGGCCGCCCGCACGCCGCTAGGTCGCCCCCCGGCGACGTTCCCTCAGCCCAGGACAACAGCGGTGCCGGAGGCCGAGACCATCAGCATGTTGTTCACCACCTCGTAGTCGAGATCCACGCCCACGACCGCGGTCGCCCCCAGTTCGCGCGCCCGGTCCTCCAACTCGCCCAGGGCGGTGCCACGCGCCTCGGCCAGACTGGCCTCGTATGCGCCCGAGCGGCCCCCGATGATGTCCGAAATGCCCGCGAATATATCGCGGAAGACATTCGCACCAAGGATGGCCTCGCCCACAACGATGCCCTTGTATTCGGCGATCTGGTGGCCTTCGACCGACGGCGTGGTGGTGATGATCATTCCTTTTCCCTCTTTTGCGGCGCATTCGCCCCGCACCGAACTGTTACGATCCGGCGGATACGAGCGCGCATCGGATCTTGCCCTGCCCGGTCAGCGTCCAGGCGGTCACGCGGATCACCAATCCAGCACCCTCGCCCGGGCCATGAGGCCCGTCGCCACGTAGTAGCCCCAGACCAGCAGCGCTGACGATGCCAACCCGATGGCGAGGACCGCCACGACGCTTTCGCTGTATGGGTCGATGACCAGCGACGCTGCCGGCACGGTTACCGACCACGCGGACAACGCCACGCCCGCGCCAGCAAGCTTGTAGCGCAGCGGGGCGGACCGGGCGAGCCGATGGGCCAGTTTCAGACGAAGCGCTCGCATGGCCTCATCCCCTCAGCCAACGGAGCCTTCGAGGCTGATCGCCACGAGCTGCTGGGCTTCCATGGCGAACTCCATCGGCAGCGCCTGCAGCACTTCGCGGGCAAAGCCGTTGACGATCAGCGCCACCGCTTCTTCCTCGTCCATGCCACGCTGGCGGCAATAGAACATCTGGTCGTCATCCACCTTGGAGGTCGTGGCCTCGTGTTCCACCCGGCTCGAGTTGTTCTTGACCTCGATGTAAGGCACCGTGTGCGCCCCGCATTTGTCGCCGATCAAAAGACTGTCGCACTGGGTGTAGTTGCGGCTGTTCTTGGCCTTGGGATGCATCGACACGAGCCCGCGATAGGTGTTCTGGGCGACCCCCGCACTAATGCCCTTGGAGACGATGCGCGAGCGGGTGTTCTTGCCCAGGTGCACCATCTTGGTACCCGTATCGGCCTGCTGATGATTGTTGGTGATCGCGATCGAGTAGAACTCGCCCTGGCTGTCGTCACCGCGCAGGATGCAGGACGGGTATTTCCAGGTCACGGCAGAGCCGGTCTCGACCTGCGTCCACATCACCTTGGCCCGGTCACCCCGGCAATCGGCGCGCTTGGTCACGAAGTTGTAGATGCCGCCCTTGCCCTCGTCATCGCCCGGGAACCAGTTCTGGACGGTCGAGTATTTCACCTCGGCGTCTTCCTCGACGATGATCTCGACCACGGCCGCGTGCAGCTGCGACTGGTCGCGCTGGGGCGCAGTGCAGCCTTCGAGGTAGCTGACATAGCTGCCCTTGTCGGCGATGATCAACGTACGTTCGAACTGGCCGGTGTTTTCCGCGTTGATGCGGAAATAGGTCGACAGCTCCATCGGGCAGCGCACGCCCGGCGGCACGTAGACGAAGGAACCGTCCGAGAAGACAGCCGAATTCAGCCCGGCATAGAAATTGTCGCCCTGCGGCACGACAGAGCCCAGGTATTTCTTGACCAGCTCGGGGTGGTTCTTGATCGCCTCGGAGATCGAACAAAAGATGACACCGGCCTTTTCCAGCTCTTTCTGGAAGGTCGTGCCCACCGAGACGCTGTCAAAGACCGCGTCCACGGCAACCTTGCGGCCCTCGGCGGGTGCATCCTCGGCCCCTTCGACGCCGGCCAGGACCATCTGCTCTTTCAAGGGGATGCCCAGCTTTTCATAGGTCGCCAGAAGCTTGGGGTCGACCTCGTCGAGCGACTTGGGCTTTTCCACCATGCTCTTGGGACGGGCGTAGTAATACTGGTCCTGGAAATCGATCTCCGGGTAGTCGACCATGGCCCAGTCGGGCTCTTTCATCTTGAGCCAGCGGGCATAGGCCTCGAGCCGCCAGTCGGTCATCCACTGGGGCTCTTCGTTCTTGGCCGAAATCAGCCGCACGATATCCTCGGTCAGCCCTTTCGGGGCGTATTCCATCTCGATATCGGTGTCCCAGCCATATTTGTAGGTCCCGACCTGGCGGACCGCATCGACCGTCTCCTGGTCGACCCCTTCCTTCACTTCCGGCGTATCAAGTCCCATGCGGGCCTCCTGTTCGCGTCTTCGTCTCGATCTCACGCCGCGCGGGCGCGGTGTTTCCTGAATTGGGCGGCCCAGGCCTCTGCGAAGCCCAGCACCTCTGCCTCGGTCGTATCTGGCCCCAGGCTCACCCGGATGGCGCCGCTGTCTTCGAGCGCGGAAAGCCCCATGGCCCTCAATCCGCGGCTCTTGCGGGTCTTTCCGCTTGAACAGGCCGACCCCGCGGAAATCGCGTATCCGGCCAGGTCCATCGCCATCACCTGTGTCTCGGCCTTCCACCCCGGAACACCGAAACAACTGGTGTTCGGCAGACGCGGCGTGGAGTTCCCGACAAAAATAGTCTCGTTCCCGGCAGCAGCAATAGCGTTTTCTAGAATATTTCTAAGTTTTTCCACCCGCGCCCAGACACCGTTGGCCAAGTCCCGTGCAGCGGCCTCGGCTGCGGCACCGAAGCCCGCGATGGCTGCCACGTTCTCGGTCCCCGACCGGCGGCCCATCTCCTGCCCGCCACCGCGCAATTGTGCCGTGACATCAAGCCCTTGGCGCAGGATCAGGACGCCCACGCCCTTGGGGCCGCCCAGCTTGTGCGCCGAGGCAAGCGCCATGTCGCACCCTTCCCAGTTGAAGGCGACGGGCAGTTTGCCGAACGCCTGGGTCATGTCGCTGACCGCAAGGCCAGGTGGCAAATCCTGGATCACGCCGGTTTCCGAATTGGCCTTTTGCAGGGTGCTCTGGCCCGGGTCGGGCACGCTCACGCGGCCATCGGCATCAACGGACAGATCCGGTGTGATCCAGGCCGACACCGCGTCATGCTCGATCTCGGCGCCCTTCAGATCGCGGCCCGCCAGCGCCAGCGCCGCCGCTTCGGTCGCGCCCGAGGTAAAGACGATATCCGCCCCCTCGGCGCCGAACGCCGCCGCGATCTGTGCGCGCGCCTTTTCGACGATGGCTTTTGCGCGCCGCCCCTCGGCATGGACGGAAGACGGATTGCCCACCACGTCGAACGCCTCGATCATCGCCGCGCGCGCCTCGGGACGCAAAGGTGCCGTGGCGTTGTGGTCGAGATATGCGCGCGCTCGGGCCACGGATCACCCGGCGTCCAGCGTCTGGCTCGGACCCTGGTCGGCCTCGTCCACGACCGCGAACAGTGACGGGACCGCAGGGCACGGTGCCAGGTCGTTTTCGACCACATCCGACAGCCGTGTCTGATGCAGGAAGACGTAGACATGGGCCGACAAGCCCTCCCACAGGCGGTTTGTCAGCGACTGGGCGCGCGACCCCGACAGGCCGCCGGACGCGCCAGCGCCCTTGTGCATGGCGCTCACGGTCTCGTCGACGGCGGCCAGCACATCGACCACCCGGATATCGGCGGCCGGGCGGGCCAGCTTGTACCCGCCGCCCGGGCCCCGCACCGATCCGACAAGGCCCGCGCGCCGCAATTTCACGAAAAGCTGCTCCAGATACGGCAGCGAAATCGACTGCCGCTCCGAGATTTCCGACAAGGTCACCAGCGTATCGGCCGGCTGCAGGGCGATATCGGCCAGAGCCACCATCGCATAGCGTCCTTTGGTCGAGAGTTTCATGGCCAGCCTCGCGTGTACCGATTGACGCCGATAGGGTCAGTGTTTATCTGCGATCAAATGCGTTCCGGCCGAGACCGGACTTAGAATTGTTCTAAGGTGATTGAGCGAATTCGTCAAGAATTGCTGTCACCGTGCAGGAGATCAGAGAATCCATGCCCGAGGTCATTTTTCCCGGACCCGAAGGGCGGCTCGAAGGCCGCTATCACCCGCAAAAGGAAAAAGACGCCCCGATCGCCATTGTTCTACACCCGCACCCGCAATTCGGCGGAACCATGAACAACAAGGTCGTCTACAACCTGCATTACGCCTTCTACAACATGGGCTTCACGGTGTTGCGGTTCAATTTCCGGGGCGTGGGGCGCAGCCAGGGCGAATACGACCAGGGCGTGGGCGAACTCAGCGACGCGGCCTCGGCGCTCGATTACCTGCAATCCATGAACAGCAATTCCAAGCATTGCTGGGTCGCGGGTTTCTCGTTTGGCGCATGGATCGGAATGCAGCTTTTGATGCGCCGCCCCGAGATCACGGGCTTCGTGTCCGTCAGCCCGCCTGCGAACATGTACGATTTCTCGTTCCTCGCGCCCTGCCCGTCTTCGGGCCTCATCATAAACGGCACGGCCGATCGCGTGGCGCCACCCGCGGACACGACCGCGTTGGTGAACAAGCTGCACGAACAGCAAGGTATCACCATCACACATGAGGAAGTCGAAGGGGCCGACCATTTCTTCAAGGAACCCTACATGGATCCGATGATCGGCAGCGTAACGGACTACGTGAAACGTCGCCTGACCGAAAACACGCGGTGATCCCATGGGCATCACCGAGGATCTGGCCGACCAGCTGGCCCAGGATGTCATCAAGTATATCGATGCCACCGGAGACGAGCAGATCGTCTCGGACATGATCAAGGTGCTCGGCGCCACCTCGCAGACAGCCGAAGAGGCATTTCTGACCTCGCTGCGCGTGCGCCGCGCCAACATGAAGGCCAAGGCCCTGCTTCTGGAACGGGCCAAGGCCTTCCAAAAGACCCTTGAGCAGCCGTCCAAAGGTGGCACCCCGGAATGAGCCGCGCTCGGCTCGATGCGCAAATGGCCTTCCTGACCGAGGCCTGCCGCCTGAAATCCATCACCCGCGCCACCACGCTCTGCGATGGCTCACGGCCCGAAAATTCGGCGGAACATAGCTGGCATCTGGCACTTTACGCACTCGTGCTCAGCGAACATGCCCCCGATGGTGTCGATCCCGCTCGTGTGATCAGAATGCTCTTGCTGCATGATCTTGTCGAGATCGACGCGGGCGACACGCCGATCTATGCGCAAGCCGACCGCGCGGCCATCGCCCGGGCCGAAACGGCCGCCGCCGACCGTATTTTCGGCCTGCTGCCGCCCGATCAGGCCGAAACCATGCGCGCCCTCTGGGACGAATTCGAAGCGGCACAAACACCCGATGCCCGCTTCGCCAAGGCGCTCGACCGGTTCCAGCCGCCGAACCAGAACCTAGCCTCCGACGGAATCAGCTGGCGCGATCACGGCGCCACGCTCGACAAGGTCGAAACCCGCGTCGGCGCTCCAATAGCGCGCGGCGCGCCGGGCCTCTGGGCCTGGATCGCCCCGAAAATCCGCGGTTGGTTCGCGCGCAACGGCTGACCCGGATCACCCCCGGATCAGGGGCACATGCGGTGCGGCGGCTTCGGGGATCAGGCCGGTCAGGCGCGGATCCGGCGCTATTTCGATTTCGCGCGCGTATGGCATGAACCCGCTACGGTGGTAGAACGCCAACGCCGCCGGATGATCCAGCGTGCAGGTGTGCACGTGAAAGCGCGAAATCTCCTGCGCCCAGGCCAACCTGATCGCCCGGTTCATCATCCAGCGCCCCGCGCCACCGCCCACGGCCCCCGGCACCAGCCCGAAATAGGCCAGTTCACACGCGCCGGTTTCCCGAAAATCCAGCTCAAGCAGCCCGACCTCATCTCTCGCCTTGTCGCGAACTGCATACACATGCACCGCCGCGTCGCGCAGCAAGTCCACCAATGCGTCGTGCGGCATCACCAGCCGACCGAACCACAGCCACGGCTCTCCGACCTTGCGAAACAGGCCAAGATACCAATCGGGGTCGGGGTGCTCGATCCGGCGCAGACTCAGCGGCAGATCGGCCTCCGGCCTCTGCGGTGCCTCCTCCAGCATCTGCAGATGCGTCACGACCGACGCGGTATGCCCCGCCGGCACCGCGTGCAGCCCATCCTCAAGCATTCTTCGCCTCTTTCGCCTTTTTCTTCTCGGCCACGACCTTCTCGGCCAGATCGCGTGCAATGGCGAACGCGCCCTTGATCTTGTCGCTGTCCTTGCGCCAATCGCGCCGCACCACGATCTTGTTGTCCTTGACCTTGGCCAAACCCTTCTGGTCCTTGATGAACTCCACCAACCCTTCGGGCGAGGCGAACTTGTCGTTGTGGAACTGGATCGTCGCGCCTTTCGGGCCGCCGTCCAGCTTGGCGATACCCGCCTTCTTGCACATCGCCTTGATGCGCACGATCAGCATGAGCGTATTCACCTCCTTGGGCAGTTTGCCGAAACGGTCGATCAATTCCGCGGCAAAGCCTTCCAGCTCCACCTTGGTGGTCAGCCCGCTCAAGCGGCGGTACAGGCCAAGCCGCACATCCAGGTCGGGCACGTAATCCTCGGGGATCAGAACCGGGACGCCCAGATTGATCTGTGGCGCCCACTGCCCATCGTCCTCGGTCAGACCCTCGGCCTCACCCGACTTGATCTTGGCAATCGCCTCCTCCAGCATCGTCTGGTACAGTTCATAGCCCACGTCGCGCATCTGGCCCGACTGCTCCTCGCCC
>CAJXWO010000068.1 GCA_913062865.1 uncultured Paracoccaceae bacterium
GAAAGCGCCCGCATCCAGACCGCCGCCCGCGCCATCGGCGTGGCGCAGTCCGCGCTCGACGTGTCGATGCGCTATGCGCAGGACCGCAAGCAGTTCGGCAAGCCGCTGATCGCCTTCCCGCGCGTGGCGTCGAAGCTGGCGATGATGGCGGTCGAGATCATGGTGGCACGCCAGCTGACCTATTTCTCGGCATGGGAAAAGGATGAGGGCCGCCGCTGCGATGTCGAGGCCGGGATGGCCAAGCTGCTGGGGGCCCGCGTGGCCTGGGCCTGCGCCGACAACGGCCTGCAGATCCACGGCGGCAACGGCTTTGCGCTGGAATACACGATCAGCCGCATCCTGTGCGATGCGCGGATCCTGAACATCTTCGAAGGCGCGGCCGAGATCCAGGCCCAGGTGATCGCGCGGCGTCTGCTGGCCTGACCGGTTCGACGGGGGGTGGGTTGGAAACCCACCCTACCGCGGCCCGTCGGCGGGTTTTCCAACTCGGCACAAGGCGCACGCCCCCGGGGCAGCGCACGCAGCGTTCACGCGGTCTCAATCCTTGCCCGGCATCTTCCGTCGCGGTTGACCCGCGGTGCCAAATGATCGGTGCCGCGCCATATGGAGCATTCGCGCCTGCCGGTCCCGAAGACCGCCCGGAACGGGCCAAGGGACAGGTTATTGCCCGCGGAACATGACCTTGGGGGGCCAAACGCCCCTCACGGCCCGGCCCGATTGCAACGGGCCAGTGATGCGACACGCGCAATCCGCTCTGTTACGATGCACCCTGCCCGGCCCACCCGGCGCGGGGCCAATGGGTATGCCGTAGGGTGGGGTTTCACCCCACCTCCCCCGCGTCGTCCTCGGGCGGTATGTCGATCGTGTCGAGCCACGGCTTGATATCCAGTACCGGCGTGCCGTCCAGCGCATCGGTCGCATCCACCGTGAACCGCCCAGTCGCGTGGTCGATGCCGGTGATCCGTACCGCCTCGATCGCGATCGGGTTGGGCCGCACGGGCGAACGCAGGGCAAAGATGCCGCGCGGGCCATCCGCGTGGCGCGGGGCCTGCACGATCAGGTCGCGGCGGGATCGGTCGAACCACAAGACGAGCCAGACCGCCTGCCCTTCGTGCAGCCCCCTGAGCCCCGGCACATAGGCCGGATCTAGCGTGGCCACGCCGCCGCCCTGCGCGCGTGCCTGGCGCAGGTTGCGGGGCGCATCGTCCGTTCATTGCGTGTTCAGCACACCGATGAAAGCCAGCGTCGCGTCCCTGATCGCGCCCGGGTCATGCTCCAGCGTCACCTCGCCGGCGCGGGGCGGTTTGGGGTCGTTCATGTCGGGCCTCCTATGGTCGGTCGGTCCAGCAGGTCGAGATAACGCGCGCGGGCCTGGGGCAGCGGCCTGTCGCCCAGCTGTGGTGCCAGGTGGTGGTGCAGGAAATGGCCCGTGGTGCGCAAGGCGCGGGCAATCTCGGCATCCTCGGCCGCCCCCTCCCCCAAAAGGCAGGGCGGCAGCGGCAAAAGCCTGTCGGCCCAGACCCCGGCCCCCGCGGCCGACACCGCGCGGCCGGTCTTGGGCGAAACATAGGCCAACCCCGTGGTCGCCCCGGTCGCCGCGCATTGGGTCAGGTCGAGGCCAAAGCCCAGATCCTCCAGAAGCGCCAGTTCCCAGCGCAGATAGGCCAACGGCCAGAGGTCGGGCTGGTCCATGAGATCGAGAAGCAGCATCGTCTGGCGGTAGAGCCGCGGATGCGCCGCGCGCTCGGGCAAGCAGATGGCCAGAAGCGTGCAGACCGCGGTCAGCCCCGCCAGCGCGCGGCGGTCGCCCAGGATCACGCCCGCACGGCTGCGCAAAAGCTCGACCTGGTAGGTGCCCAGATGATCCTCCAGCCGCGCGCGCCACGCGAGGTCCAGCTGCGCACCCGGTTGCAGCACCGGGGCGAGCTTGCGGCTGGTGCCGCCCCGGACGACGCCCGCATGGCGGCCCCGGGTCTCGGTGAAGACCTCGATGATGGCCGCGCTTTCGCCGTGCCTGCGGGTGGTCAGAAGAATGCCTTGGTCGCGCCAGTCCATGGGGGGAAAGTGGCCGGTCGGGCGGGCAACGGCAAGGGGCCGCGCACGCGCCCTCAGGCCAGCGACGGATCGTCGAGCAGTGTGCGGCCCGCGCGGCTTTCCACCTCGATGATCCAGAGGTCGGGGTCGCTGCGGCGTTGCCGGTCGAGGCGCGCGTCGATCTCGGCCTCCGGCCCCTCGGCCATCGCCTGCCAGCGGGTCGCACCGGTGTCGAGGTCGGGCATCCGCTGGAACAGCTGCGCGCGGCCGTCGAGCGTGGCCAGCTTCACGATCACCGCGCCGCCCGTGTCATCGCCATGGGCCAGCACATAGGCCGGGATATGTTCGGCCCCCAGACGCATGAGATACGCCTGCACCCAGATCCCCGTGGCCAGCCGCACCATGGCTCAGGACCCGTCGTTGAAATCGAGCCCCATTTCGGAATAGCGCGCGGCCTCGTCGAGCCAGTTCTCGCGCACCTTGACCTGCACGAAAAGGTGCACCCGGCGGCCCAGGAACTCTTCCAGCTCTTCGCGGGCGGCCTTGGAGATGGCCTTGATCGTCTCGCCCTTGTGGCCCAGCACGATGCCCTTGTGCCCGTCGCGGGCCACATAGACCACCTGGTCGATCCGGGCCGAGCCGTCCTTGCGCTCTTCCCAGTTCTCGGTCTCGACCGTCAGCTGGTAGGGCAGTTCCTGGTGCAGCCGCAGGGTCAGCTTTTCGCGCGTCATCTCGGCGGCGATCATGCGCATGGGCAGATCGGCGATCTGGTCCTCGGGGTAAAGCCACGGCCCCTCGGGCAATTGCTCGGCCAGCCACTGGCGCAGGTCATCGACGCCATAGCCCTTTTCGGCCGAGATCATGAAGGTCTGGGCAAAGGCGAAGCGGTCGTTCAGATCCTTGGTCAGCGCCAGCAGCACCTCGGCCTGCACGCGGTCGATCTTGTTGATGGCCAGCGCCACGGTGCGGCCCTGCCCGATCTCGCCCAGACGCTCGAGGATCGACTCGACCCCTTCGGTGACGCCGCGATGGGCCTCGACCATCAGGACGACCACATCGGCATCGGCGGCACCGCCCCAGGCGGCGGCGACCATCGCGCGGTCAAGCCTGCGGCGCGGACGGAAAAGACCCGGCGTGTCGACGAAAACGATCTGCGCGTCCCCCTCGATCGCGACGCCCCGGATGCGGGCGCGGGTCGTCTGCACCTTGTGGGTGACGATCGACACCTTGGCCCCCACCATGCGGTTGAGGAGCGTGGATTTGCCCGCATTGGGCTCTCCGATCAGGGCGACGAATCCGGCGCGGGTGGTCATGGGCGTGTTCCTTATGGATCGGGCGGAGGTAACGGATTTCCGCGCCGCTTTCCAGTGGCCCCGTCACGGCGCTAGGATGGGGGCATGGACCAGACCTACCGGGTGATCGCGGCGTGGACGGCCAGCTATCCCGACCCCGTCCGCGCGGATGCGGGCGAGGCGGTGCGGCTGACCGGGCGGCGTGATGTGTGGGAGGGGCATCTGTGGCTCTGGGCGGTGGACACGGCGGGCCGCGAAGGCTGGGTGCCGGAGGCACTGTTCGAGATCACCGGAGACCGCGCCGTGGCGCGGACGGGGTACGCGGCGGTGGAGCTGAGCTGTGCCGAGGGGACGGTGCTGACCGGCACACGGGCGGTGCAGGGCTGGATCTGGTGCCGGACGGAGGACGGCACCGAGGGCTGGGTGCCCCAACGCTGCCTAAAGGCGGGCGAGGATTGAGGGGGGGCATCATTGAAGCACGCGATGCGAACGGCCCAAAGCGGCCATCCGATCGCATTAGCCATCGCCGCGGTGCGGCCTGTCACAGAAGACGTTCTCTGAGGTGGCAAGCTCTATCAGGCCTCAGAATCGGCAACGCGGACATAGCAGTCCTTTGAAAGTTCTTGTTGACTCTATTTCTTCAGCATAGCGGACCTTAGCACGCCAAGCAGTAGCTTCCCCCAAGCGCTTTTCACGTACCCAAAGGATTGTGGGGCGCCGTGTATGCTTCCCTGGCATCGCCCTGCGGGCTTTTGGGCTTTGGTCATGACTAAGCCGTTCCGACAGGCACACCGTCCGGTCGCATGTCATCCGGTCGCTGCAACAGGTAGCCCTCGAGCTGGGTTCGGACACCTTGGGCGGCAGGGTCATCAAAAAGGTTCACCTGTTCCTGCGGATCCGAGCTGAGATCATAGAGCTCACCCGCGCCGGAGTTCAGATCCAAAGTCAATTTGTGCGTGCGTGTCCGCACGGTCCGCAGTTCCAGCGCGACACCGACACGGCCCGGCAAAAGGCCCCATTCGTTCAGGGCGAAATCGCGGGTCGCATCCGCCGTCTCCAGAAGCGGACGTACAGACTGGCCGTGCTGGGTCTGCAGCGGCGCGGCAGATCCGTAGTCGAAGAAGGTCGGCCCCAGATCCAGCGTGGATACAGGCTGGTCGACCGCGACCCCGGCGCGCACGCCCGGCCCGCGCACGATCATCGGCACCCGCAGCAGCCCTTCGTAATGCATCGGGCCTTTCAGGATAAGCCCATGATCGCCCAGCCAGTCCCCGTGGTCCGAGATGTAAATGACGATCGTATCCTCATCCAACCCGGCCTCTTGCAGCGCGATCATCAGGCGGCCGACCTGGTGGTCGATAAAGGCGATTTGACCATAGGTATTAGCGATGATTTCGCGCAATTGCTCATCGGTTTGGGGCTGGATCCGGCTGTAGGCTTTGCGCACCTCGGCGTATTTTGGATCGGCGGGTTCGCCTTCCATCGCGGCCTTGTGCCACCAGGGCTTGCCCTCGTAGTTGCGTGTCCGGTTTGGCGACAGGTCAACGTCCTCGGGCTTGTGCAGCCAGGACCACGGCTCGGGGCAGTCGAACGGGTGGTGCGGATCGGGAAAGCTGACCCAAGTGCAGAACGGGCGGTCGGTGTCGCGGCCATGCTTGAGCCATGCGATGGCGCGGTCGGCGGTCCAGGGCGTGTTGTGCCATGCCACGGGCAAACGCGAATGCCAGGTCTGCGCCGCCCCCTTGGTGTCGCCCGCGTTCTCCCACATCAGCTTTGTCTTTTCATCGCCGCGCCCATCCATGTGGTAGAAGTGCTCGTAATGCTGTCCGGCCGGCGGTTTTTCGGGTGCCCACCAGTTGTGACCGACCAGCATCAGCTCCAGGTGCTCGAAACCCATGTAGGGGCCGTACCAATCCGCTCCGTACTGCGCGGACGAGCGCAGGCATTCCGGCGTGCCGGTCGGATCATAGGTGTGGTAGGTCGAGAAATGCGCCTTGCCGAATAAGCTGGTCTGATACCCAGCCGCCGCCATGGCACCGGCAAAGCCCTTCTCTCCGATGGTTGGGTCCAGGTCGATCCCGTTATCATGCACCCCGTGGGTGCGACAGAGCTGCCCGGTCAGGATCGACGCGCGTGCAGGCTGACACACGACGGACGACGTGATGCAGGACGTGAAATGCGTGCCCTCTGCGGCCAGCTGATCCAGATGCGGCGTCTTGATCTTGCGCCCCATGAAGCCAAAGCAATCGGCACGTTGCTGATCGGCAGAGATCAAGAGGATATTGGGGCGTTTCATTCGGGGGCCTCTTTGGGTCTCTTGAGGGAAAGGACAATGATCGAGGCAGTCAGCGCCATGAACAGGATGCTGACCGCGCTGGAGACCAGGAACAGCGGATCGCACCCGGTCGCGGCAAAGGCTTGACGCGCGGTCTGCTCCAGGTTGCCGCCAAGGATAAACGCGATCACGAAGGGCAACGGCGAAATGCCAAGCCGCCGCATCGCATAGCCCAGGATACCGAAGGCCACCGTGAACCAGATCGCGGCCATCCGGGTTTCCTGAACGTAGATCGAGGTCAGCGTCAGAAGCAGAACCACGGGTAGCAGGACGTGCTTTGGGATGCGGCTCATGAACCCCATGGAGCGCATGAACACGCCGCCGATCGTCCAGTTAAGAAGGTTCGCGATCATCATGCAGGTGAAAAGCCCAAAGGCGATGACCATTTCGGGGTTCACCGCATCGCCCATCTGTCGAAAGACCGACGGCCCGGGATTGAAACCGCCGATGGTCTCCGCGGCCAGGATCAGGAACACAGCGGCGGCGTTGCCGGGGATACCCAGTGACAATACAGGGATCAGATTCGCGCCCGACACCGAAGAATTCGCGGCTTCGGTCGCGGCGATGCCTTCGGGCGCACCGTCGCCCATTTTCGGGGTCTTGCCGCTGCGGCGATACCGGCGCTGAGCCGAGGCATATCCCAAGGTCGCCGCCAGCGTGGACCCGATGCCGGGCAATGCGCCGATGGCCGTTCCGATGATGGCCGAGCGGCCGATATAGGGCATCAGCCCGCGCAGCTCGGCGCCGGAAAGCCGGGTTGCCTTTGCCTGGACGATATCGCCGGACGAACTCTTGAGCCTGCGGTCGCGGCGGATGTCCTCGAGTCTGCAAAAGACCTCTCCCACGATCAGGACACCCAGCACGACCGCTGCGACCGGAAATCCTTGGGCCAGCACCTGTGTGTCGAGGGACAGTCTTGGGTAGAAATCTTCCCCCGTGCCGACATAAGCGGCCAAGAGGCCCAACCCGAGCGAGATCAGCCCCTTGCCCACCGAATTGCTGATGACCGCTGCGATGAAGGCCAGCGACAGGATCAAGAGCGCCGCCTTTTCGGGCAGGTCCAGATAGCGCTCCACGACGACCGCAAGGAAAGGCGCACAAAGGATCAGCACGATGTCCGAGAACGTGTCGCCCGATGCGGACGAGAAATGCGCGACGCGCAACGCCTTCTTCGCCTCGCCCCGCCGGGTCATGGGATAGCCGTCCAGCGTCGTCATGTAGGCGTCCGGCGTGCCCGGGGTGTTGAACAGGATCGCGGGAACGGCCCCGCCGATCGTGGCGCCCTTCATGATGCCCAGAAGGAATCCCATGACCGGCAAGAGCGCATCGGGCGTGAAGCCAAAGATCGAAATCAGGATCGGCAGCGCGATGGCCATGGCCATGGGGCCCGCCAGGCCCGGGGTCGATCCGACCGCGATCCCGAGAAGAAACCCCATGAGGATCATCACGAGCGTCACCGAGATGCCGATGCCAAACAGCGAGAACATCTCGGGCCCCTGAAAGACGGCGAGGATTCCCAGCCAGACGTAATCGAGCCACCCCATCACACGTCTCCGTTCGGCGGCAGCAACAGGTCGTCAAAGGGCAGATCATAGACCAGGATCAAGGCCAACGTGGCCACCAGCGCGACCCAGATGGCGCGCCAAGACAGCCTGCGCTCCACAAAGCAGATCAACCCGGCGACCAGTGCCGTCCCGCCCAGGGAAAAGCCGATGTATTTCCACGGTGCCGTGTCGCGCAGCGGGCGGTACCCGCCTTCGGCGAAGACCGCCGCCAAGGGGCCCGCCCAGCGCATCAATGCTAAGCTGACAAACAAAAGGATCAGAAGGGATGTGACAAAAGCGAGATTTCCGACCGAAACCCGATACGCCGTGTCGTCCCGATCAAAGGCGGCGACCAGAAGGCCGCCCACCACAAGGAACATCGCGGCCGCGGTCGGTGCCAGGGCATCTCCGATGGTGACCTGGCGGCGCACTTTTTCGATCAAACCGCTGGCAGTGTCCATCGACACCCAAATGGTGGCGATCATCAGGCCAAGGATCGCAACGCCAAGACCCAGCGCCAGGTTGGCACGGTTGAAACGTCCCATCTCGGGCTCCTGATCATGACGTTGGAACGGGCACGGCACCAGGACATGGGTGCCATGCCAGGATGGCCTTATTCAGAGGCGGCTTCCATCAGACGTCCAGCCGCATCGAAGTAGTCAGAGACAAGCGCCTGAGCAGCGTCCCCGGCGATGACGGTCGGGCCGCCAAAGGCTTTCGTGATCATATCGTTCGACTTCATCCCGTCGGTTGTGATGACTTCGCCAATCGCTGTGGCGAACGCATCGCGGGCCTCGGTCGGCAGGCCGGCGGGTGCAATGAACAGGAAATAGCCATCGGCATTGAACGGAACGCCCAAGTCGCTCAGCATGGGAGCCTCGGGTGTTTGCACCAGCGGCTCTGACAGGGCAGAGGCAAGGTTGACGAGCTCGCCCGCGGCAACCCCCCTGCCCTGAATCCCGGCCATGAAGCCAAGATCCATATCTCCCGCATTCACGCCGTTCATGACCGCGCGACCGCCCTGGACAGAGATGATATTGAACTCGACGCCCTGCGCCTCGCCCAGAAGGTAGGCCAGATCGGCAAGCTTCGGGCTCATCACGCCAAACCGCAACGGCGTGCCCTGTGCCTCGGCAATCATGTCGTCAAAGCCGGTCCAGCCTTTTGAGGACAGCGACACGATCCCCATCTGAAACCCGGCGGTGGTGGTGATCGCGGTAAAGTCGTCCGGCGTCACGCCCGCATCGGCGGCCATCATGTTGTAGCCCATCGTCTCCGTGACGACCATGCCGATGACCGAGCCGTCGCTGGGCTCGTCCTTGATCGCCATGGCCAGGTTCATGCCGCCCTTGCCGGTGACCTGTTCGGGGATGAATTGCCAGCCCAGTTTGGTTTCGAGATCTTCCGCGATCAGTCGGGCCTGCGTGTCTGCACCGCCCCCTGCAGCAAAGGCGATCATCAGCTTGATCGGTCCCGGCGGCGTCCAGTCCTGCGCCAAAGCGCCGGTCGACAAAGCGGAAAGCCCAAGCGCGGCCGCGGCTGCGGTCAAAATTCGTTTCATTGTGTCCTCCCAGTTCTCCTCAGCTTGAGGAAGCCACAAGTTGGTTGACCGGTCAATTAAAAAGTTGACGAGACAACAATACGCAGGAATGCTGCTCTGCAAGAGGAGTCAAAACCGATGCAGAACGAACCCGCGACCTTGGCGACGGACGCACCAAGCCAGTTTCCACTTCACCAATATCTGACCTACCGGCTGTCCCGGGTGCAGGCCAAACTGAACGTTCAGGGCGCCCGGCTCTTGCGGGACACGGTCGGTCTGACCTTGTCGCAATGGCGGATCGTGGCGCTCATCGGGGCGGCGGGACGCACGCGCCTGTCGACCATTGCGCGTGAGGCCGCATTGGACAAAGGCTTGCTCAGCCGGAACCTGAAAAACCTGATCGAGCTGGGCATCGTCACATCGCGCCAGGACGAGGATGACCATCGCGTGCAGCACCTGTCGCTCAGTCCCAGGGGCCAGGAAATTTTCGAACGCGCCCTGCCGGTGACCCGGAAGCGACAGGAATGGCTGCGAAAGGACTTGTCCGAAGAAGAGATCAGGATCTTTCGCCGCGTGCTGGACAAGCTGGAATGCGCCGCCGAACGGATGGAGTTTTAACCGTGCCGCCCTCGAACCTCCTGATCATCATGTCCGACGAACACCAGGCCCGCGCCATGGGATGCGCGGGGCATCCGTTCGTGCAGACACCTTATCTGGACGCGCTCGCCACGCGCGGCATGCGGTTTCGGGATGCCTATACCCCGTCGCCGATCTGCGTGCCTGCGCGCGCAGCTTTCGCCTCTGGACGCTACGTGCATGTCAACCGGCTTTGGGACAATGCCATGCCCTACACGGGCGAACCCAAGGGGTGGGGGCACAGGCTTCAGGAGGCTGGTGTCCCGGTCGAGTCCATCGGCAAGCTGCACTACCGCTCCGATGAGGACCCGGCAGGCTTCGATACCGAACATATCCCGATGCAGGTGGCCAATGGCGTGGGCATGGTCTGGGCATCAATCCGGAAGGAGGACGAGCGCAAGGTGCTGGAAGACAGCCGCATGCTGGGCGACTATATCGGGCCCGGGCAGTCAAGGTACACCGAATACGATCAGGCCGTAACCGACCGCACAGCGCGCTGGCTGGATGAGCGGGCGCAGTCAGGGTCGGACCGTCCCTGGTGCCTCTATGTGGGATTGGTGGCGCCTCATTTCCCGCTCGTGGTCCCGCAAGAGTTCTTCGATCTCTATCCACTGGACACCTTGCCGGAGCCCAAGCTTCACCCCTCGACCGGCTACTGTCGCCATCCCTGGGTGGAAAAGCAAAACGCGATGATGAACAGCGAAGCGAAATTCAAGGACCCCTGGGAGCGGCTCCGCGCCATGGCCAGCTACTATGGTCTCTGCAGTTGGCTCGACCACAATATCGGCAGGATCCTCGCAGCGCTTGGAGACAGTGGCTTCGCCGACAGCACAACCGTCGTCTACACCTCGGACCATGGCGACAATGTCGGCGCGCGGGGGCTCTGGGGCAAATCCAATCTCTACCAGGAAAGCGTGGCGGTCCCGCTGATCATGGCAGGGCCGGATATCGCGCCGGGCACATGTGATACGCCGGTGTCGCTCTTGGACCTGTCCGCGACCATTCCCGACCATTTCGGGCTCGATTTCCGGGGCGACGGCCAATCCCTTTACAGGATCAGCTCGGCCCCCACCGATCCCGACCGCCCGATCCTGAGCGAATACCATGCCGCCGGTGCGGTATCGGGCGCCTTTATGCTGCGCAAGGGGCGGTGGAAACTGAACACCTATATCGGCTTCGCGCCCGAGCTGTTCGACCTGCAGACCGATCCCGAGGAACTGACCGATCTTGCACTGGATCCTGCCTATGCGCCGGTCCTGTCAGAGATGGATGCCGCACTGCGCGAGATCCTCGACCCAGAAAAGGTCGATGCTCAGGCCTTTGCCGATCAGGCTGCGCTGATCGCCTCCTTTGGCGGGCGCGAGGCCGCGCTCGGGCTGGGCGCGCCGGCCGCCACCCCACCACCGAGGGTCGAGGGATGAAACTCACCATTCTTGGATCGGGATCACCGGAAGCCCATGTGCGGCGCGCATCATCGGGGTACCTGCTAGAAGCGGCGGGCGACGTGATCCTTTTCGATTGCGGAGGCGGAGTCTTCAACAACCTGTTGCGGGCTGGCCGGAAGCCATCGGATGTTACATATCTGTTTTTCAGCCATCTGCATTCGGACCACATGATGGACTATGCCCGGCTGGTCCACGCCGCCTGGGACGAGGGCGGCGCGCCGCTCCGGGTCTTCGGCCCGGAACCTATTGCACAGATCACCGATGGATATTTCGGCCCCGACGGCGTGCTGTCCCATGACCTGCGCGCCCGGACCGAGCTATTGCCGAGCCAAGAGGTCTGGAAAGCGCGCGGCGGCACCTTGCCCCGTCCGTGGCCTGCCCCGGTTGTGACCGAGATCGAACCGGGCTTCAGCTTCGATGGTGACGGATGGAGGCTTGGCTCCTGCAGCGTGCCACACGCACAGCCTCTTCTGAGTTGCATGGCCTTTTCGGTCGACTGCGATGGACACCGCTTTGTCTACTCCGGCGATGCAGGGCTCTGCGATTCCCTGCGCGCCTTGGCACAGAATGCTGATTTTCTACTGCACTGGTGCTACCGGCTCGACGGCGAGGCGACCCATCCCGCCATGGAGGCCCTGACCCCGACGCCCGGCGAGATCGGCCGGATGGCCCTCCAGTCCAGGGTCCGCAAACTTGCCCTGACCCATTTCCGGTCGCACATGGACACCGACGCCGAACACCAGTCCGCTCTGGACACAATGCGGTTGGTATTCGGTACCGACAGCTGCATTGTCGAGGACCTTGAGGTTTTCAAGATCTAAACTGGCCCAGGACCACAGTAGTGCGTTATTTTGAGCTGGGTCTGGCTGGAAAGCCTTCTGTTTGAACGAATGACCTGTGTCGCTCGGCGGCTTACCTTGTACAGGGTTGGAAACATATCGGCAGTGGCCCGCTAATTGTACTGACCGCCATTGATGCGCGGCACTTATTTTGTGCGCAGCACGCCCTTTTCTTTCGATTGGTAGTGTGCCGGCCCGGCCCTAAGTGGATGTCCGCTCAAACATTGGCCCAGGATCCCTTTGCATCCGCAGCGAACGGCAGTTCTCCGCCCTCAGGCGAATTGCCCCCTCACCCCCCCAACCGATCCAGGAGCGCCCGTGCGGCCGCCTGTTCGGCCTGGCGTTTGGAGCCGGCGGTGGCGTGGTCGGTCTCTCCGGTGTCGAGCTCCACCGCGATGGTGAAGACCGGGGCGTGGTCGGGGCCCGTGCGGGCGGTCTCGGTATAGCGCGGCGGGGCCATGCCGCGGGCCTGGGCCCATTCCTGCAGCGCCGTCTTGGGATCGCGGGCGTCGGCGTCCACCGTATGCACCCGCTGGCCCCAGAGCCGGATCACCAGGTCCTGCGCGGCATCGAAGCCCGCGTCGAGGTAGACGGCGGCGATCAGCGCCTCCATCGCGTC
>CAJXWO010000069.1 GCA_913062865.1 uncultured Paracoccaceae bacterium
GGCTGCACGCTGACCTCGGACCACCTGTATCTCTACCCCAACGGCGCGCGGCTCGATGACACCATCGCCGCCGCACAGGAAATCGGCCTGCGCTTCCACCCCACCCGCGGGTCCATGAGCATCGGTGAAAGCGCGGGCGGCCTGCCCCCCGATGCGCTGGTCGAGGATGAGGCCGCGATCCTGGACGATTGCATCCGCGTGATCGACGCCTTTCACGATCCCGCCCCCGGCGCAATGGTTCGCGTGGGCGTGGCGCCCTGTTCGCCCTTCTCCGTCAGCCGCGAGCTGATGCGCGATGCCGCCCTGCTGGCCCGCGACAAGGGCGTGATGCTGCACACCCACCTGGCCGAGAATGAGGAGGATATCGCCTATTCCCAGTCGCAATTCGGCTGCCGTCCGGGGCAATACGCCGAGGATCTGGGCTGGACCGGTTCGGATGTCTGGCATGCCCATTGCGTGAAATTGGACGGGCGCGAGATCGACCTTTTCGCGCGGTCCCGCACCGGCGTGGCGCACTGCCCTTGCTCGAATTGTCGGCTTGGGTCCGGAATCGCGCCGGTGCGCGCCATGCGCGATGCAGGCGTGCCGGTGGGCTTGGGCGTCGATGGCTCGGCCTCGAACGATGCCGGGAACATCGCGGCCGAGGCGCGACAGGCGATGCTGCTTCAGAGGGTGGCCAACGGAGCCGACGCCATGAGCGCGCGCGAGGCGCTCGAGATCGCGACCCTTGGTGGCGCGCAGGTGCTGGGCCGCGACGATTGCGGGCAGATTGCCGTCGGCAAACGCGCCGATATCGCCATCTGGGATGTCTCGGGCATCGAAAGCGCAGGCAGCTGGGACCCCGCCGCGCTGCTTCTGGCGGGCCCGACCCGTGTGCGCGATCTGTTCGTGGAGGGCCGCCAGGTGGTGCGGGACGGGCAGATCGCCACGCTCGACCTGACCAGGGTCATCGAACGGCAGAACCAGTTGGCGCAACGCTTGTCGGGGTAGCGGTGACCGGCCAGCGGCCCGCGGGATGCCGCACGACGTCAGAGCGTGCGCGATTTATCGTTAGGACGCATTGCTGTGCCTGAGCTCAGCGATGACTGCAACGAAGCGGCAGCCCGATGGGGCGGGCCGCCGCTGGCCCGGCAACTGCGGTGCTGTTCGGGCCTTGGCGCATCGGTCCCGTCGTCTACCGCGCGCCGTCGAACCGCGCGACCGTCACGCCGGCCGCCTCCAGCGCCGATCTGACAGACCGTGCGATTGCCACTGCTTCAGGCGTGTCGCCATGCAGGCAGATCGTGTCGATCCGCGCCGGGATGCGCACGCCGCCCTCTGTCAGGATCGCACCGGCCTTCACCATGCGCACCATGCGCGCGCCGGCCTCTTCGGCGTCGTGGATCACCGCGCCGGGCAGCGACCGGTCCACCAGCGTCGCATCGTCGTTATAGGCCCGGTCGGCAAAGATCTCGCCCGCCCAGCGGCAGCCCAGCGTGCGCACAGCCCGTTCCTGCGCGGTGCCCGCGAGGACCATGACGATGATCTCGGGATCGACGCGCAGCGCGGCCTCGTAGCAGGCGCGCGCCATCGCCTCGTCCTCGGACGCCATGTTGGACAGCGCCCCGTGCAGCTTCAGGTGCCGCACATGGCCGCCTGCCGCGCGCGCCATGGCCTGCGCCGCCCCCAGTTGGTAGGTCACCAGATGCGCCAGTTCATCCGCGCTCAGACGCATGCGCCGCCGCCCGAACCCCTGCAGGTCGGCAAAGCCCGGATGCGCACCGATCCCCACATCGTTCTCGACCGCCCAAGCCATGGTGCGCGCCATCACGTCCGGATCGCCGCCATGGAACCCGCAGGCGATATTGGCCGAGGTCACCACGCGCAAAAGCGCCGCGTCGTCGCCCATGACCCAGGGCCCAAAGCTTTCGCCCATATCGGCGTTCAGATCGACACTTAGGCTCATGGCCCCTCCTCCTCATGCCGCCCGGCGGTGACGCCGGAAATCAGCTGGTGGCCCAGAAGATCGCCCAGGTCCGCCGGATCACGCAAGCGCGCGCGCACCTTCGCGGGCAGATCGGACAGCGCCTTGCGCGCCGCACGTTCCGTAGCCAGCCCGTCCTCGGCACTGACGAAGCGGAACCGCAGCAGGTCACCCGGTGCGGCCTGGGCGACCAGCGGCAGATCGCAGGGCAGCACCGTACCGATCCGTGGGTAGCCTCCGGTGGTCTGACATTCGGCCATAAGAACATAAGGGGATCCGTCGCCCGTGACCTGGATATCGCCGGGCACGACCACATCGGACAGGATGGACCGCGCGCCGTCGGGGGCGAACCCGGCGCCCTCGTGGTCCAGCCGCACGCCCTGGCGGTTGCCACGGGCATCGCGGCGAAACGCCGTTTCGGTGAACCGCTCGATGGTCTCGGGGGCAAAGCGGTGCGTTTGCGGGCCCGCGACCACGCGCAGCACGCCGCCACCACAGCGGGACGCGACGTCGAGCATCCGGTCGACCGACCCGCCGCCGTCCGCGCCAAGCGCCAAGTCCGTGCCTGCTGCGATCATCCCGCCGATGCCAGCCGTCAGATGGGCCGACCGCGACCCCATGAGCGGGTCCGTCGCGATCCCGCCGCCCAGATGCAGGTAGCCATAGACCCCGGCTTCGGCGGCGCCGATCTCCAGTTCGGACCCGTCCGGCAGGGCGTGGCTCGCGTTCCACGCCACGCGCACCCCGTCGATGGCCGCGCGCATCGGCGCACCGGTTAGTGCGATCCGCAGGTCGCCCCTGGCCCGGAACCGCCCGCCCATGGCGGCCATTTCCAGCGCAGCGCAACCCGGCCCCTGCTCCAGCAGTGCGGACCCTTCGTAAAGCGCCAGACGGTCCATCGCGCCACCGCGCGACAACCCCTCGGAAAGGCTGCCCGGGCGCCCGAGATCCTGCACGCTCAACGCCGGACCGGCCTGCACCACCTGCAAAGACCGGCTCATCGGATCATCTCCGACACCGCGCCGCCCTGCGGGTCGTCCCCCAGCCGCGCGAAACGCTCGGCATCCACCGGATCGAACTGCACCTCGTCCCCGGGCCGCAGCAGGAACGGCACCTCGGCCTCGGGCCGGAACAGCCGCAGCTTGGTCTGGCCCACATGCCACCACCCCGTGGGCGAAGAGATCGCGAACAGCACGATCTGCCGGATCGCCACCGTGACCGCCCCCTCTGGCACACGCGGGGTCAGGTCGGTCTGACGGGGGATGTCCCAGGCCTGGGGCAGTTCGCCCAGATAGGGCTGGCCGGGGGCAAAGCCGATGGTCTGCACGCGTAGCGGCCGTTCGGTCAGTGTGGCGATGGCGGTGTCACGGTCCAGCCCGGCCTGCGCTGCCGCGGTTTCGAGCTGCGGCCCGGCATCACCGCCAAAAAGCGTGGGCACGCGCCACCGGCGCCGCCCCTCGGGCAGAGCGGCAGCGTACCAATCCTGCGCCGCAAGCAACAGCCTCAGCCGTTCCGCCACGGCGGCAGGGACCACGGCCGCCGGATCAAAGCGCAGATAGACCGAGGTGAGCGCGGTCGCGCTTTCCTCCACCCCGTCCCAGCCTTCCCGCTCTACCGCCGCGCGAAAGGCAAGCGCGGCACGGTTCGCAGGCTCGCTCAGCGCGTCGGAAAAGCGCACGACCAGCCCGTCGATGCCCGCGGGCGCGATCAGGGGAAACTCGGACGGATGGGTCATGGCGACACTCTGACGGAGCGGGGGCAAAGGTCAATCGCCCCTTCACGCAGCCGTCAGGGCAGCGGGTCGGTCCGGTAGAGCCGCACCTTGAGCCCGCCATGGGCCACGGGCGCGTCCTGCGCCAGGAAAGGCAGGCCGGTGGCCTTGGCAAGCCCGCCATCGCTGGTGACAAGACCGACGCGCCAGCCAGAAAACCGCTCGGCCAGCACCTTGCCCAGCGCACCGTAAAGGCCAAAGAGCAGCTTCTTGTTCCCGATCCGCGCGCCATAGGGCGGGTTCACCATAACCAGCCCTTTGGCCCCCTCGGGCGGCTGCAATTCCGCAACCGGCTGGCAGGCGAACGCGCAAATCGCGTCCACCCCGGCGCGGTCCGCGTTGGCCGTGGCCATTCGCACAGCACCCTGATCCCGGTCGAAGCCGCGAAAGCGCAGGTCGAGCGCCTTATCCTTGCCCTGACGGCGCATCGTATCCCAGGCGTCGCCATCGAAACTGGCCAGCCGCTCGAAGGCAAAGCTGCGCCCGCGTCCGGGCAGCAGGCCCATGGCGATCTCGGCCGCTTCGATCACGAAGGTGCCCGAGCCGCACATCGGGTCGACCACCGGCTGTGTCCCGTCATAGCCGCAGCGCCGCAGGAACATGGCCGCCATCGTTTCGCGCAGGGGCGCCTTGCCCATCGCTGTCTTGAAGCCGCGCTTGTGCAGGCCATCGCCCGAGGTGTCGATGCTAAAAGTACAATAGTCGTCCTCGATCCGGACCATCAGGCGCAGCTCTGCCTCCTTGGCGATGGGCACGCCCAGTTCCTCAGAGATGGCGCGTTCGACCCGCTGGGCGGCGGCCCCGGCATGGTAGATCTTGGACTTGCGCGTGGTCGCCTCCACTCGCAGCGGCACGTCCGGGCGCAGGATCTGGCCCCATGGAAACTTGCGCGCACGTTTGTCCAGTTGCGCCAGATGGGCCGCATGAAAACCGCCGATCCGGGCCAGCACCTGGCTGGCCCCGCGCAAGGTCAGATTGGCGCGCCAGACCTCGGGCCAGCCGCCCTTGATGACGACACCGCCCGGCACCGTGCGGGCAGGCGCAAATCCCGCATCGCGGGCCTCCTCGGCCAGCATCGGCTCCAGCCCCGGCAGGGTGGCAAGAAAAATCTCGAACGTGTCCTGGGGTTCCATCCCGTCTTGTTACAGCCGCACCGAATCCGGAGCGAGGCCAAATTGACCCCTGGTGCGCATTGACCGGCCCGGCCGCCCCGGTCCATAACCCGCAAAGCACCACCCGGGGACACAGAATGGACGGAACATCCGATCCCGCCACACCCGAATGGGGGCCCTTTGGCCGTCCGCTGTTCGACGATCCCGAGGCGCGGGCGCTGTCGCGCGTCGGCGTCGTCGATGTCGGCTCGAACTCGGTCAGGCTGGTGATCTTCGACGGCGCGGCACGCAGCCCCGCCTATTTCTACAACGAGAAAATCATGTGCGGGCTGGGCGCGGGCCTGTCCGAGACCGGACACCTGAATCCCGAGGGCCGGGACCGCGCGCTCAAGGCGCTCCAGCGGTTCCAGACCTTGGCCGACGGGCTGGGCATTTCGCCCCTGTCCGCGGTGGCCACCGCAGCCGTGCGCGACGCAACCGACGGCCCGGAGTTCCAGCGCGAGGTCGAAGATACCACGGGCATGCGGCTGTGGGTGATCGACGGCGAGGAAGAGGCACGTCTTTCGGCGCAGGGCGTTCTGCTGGGCTGGCCCGGCTCTTACGGGCTGGTTTGCGATATCGGCGGGTCGTCGATGGAACTGGCCGAGATCCGCGGCGGCGCGGTGGGCAAGCGCGTCAGCTCGCAACTGGGCCCGCTCAAGCTGCGCGACCTGAAGGGCGGCAAGCGCAAACGCAAGGCGCATATCAACGATACGCTCAAGCACCTGATGGAGACGATGGGCCCGCAGCAGGATCGCCTGTTCCTGGTCGGCGGGTCCTGGCGCGCGATCGCCAAGATCGACATGCACCGCCGCAATTATCCGCTGCACGTGCTTCATGAATACCGGATGGACACCAAGGCCGTGCGTGACACGGTGGCCTATATCGAAGCCAACGATGCCGATGCGATCCGCGCGGCCTGCGGCATCTCCTCGACCCGTATGGCGCTGGTGCCCTATGCGGCCGAGGTGCTGGCCCGGCTCGTCCGCGTCTTCAAGCCCAAGGATATCGCGCTGTCCTCTTACGGGATACGCGAAGGGCTGCTCTACGAACAGATGCCCCAGGCGCTTCGCGACCGCGATCCGCTGATCGAAAGCTGCCGCTTCGCCGAGAAGAAGGATGCCCGCCTTCCGGGCTTTGGCCGGGTGCTTTACGATTTCGTGTCGCCGCTTTTCGAAGAACGGGCCGAGGCGCAGACGCGCTTGGTCAAGGCCGCGTGCCTGTTGCACGACGTGAGCTGGCGGGCCCACCCCGACTACCGTGCCGAGGTCTGCTTTGACAACGCCACGCGCGCCAATCTCGGCGGGCTCAAGCATTGGGAACGGGTCTTTCTGGGCCTCGCACTGATGTATCGCTACACCAACAAACCCGGCGGCACCCGCTTTGACGACATGGCGGGCTTGGTGCCGGACAAAGCCCAGAAGGACGCCGAGATCCTGGGCAAGGCCATGCGCCTGGGCGCGATGTTGTGGATCCGGCAGGATGCCCAGATGGCCGCACTCGACTGGCAACGCAAGAAAAGGCGCCTGACGCTGCGGCTGGGTGCCGACGCGGCCCCGCTCTACAACGAAGTGGCCGAGGCGCGCTTTCAGTCGCTGGCAGGCGCGCTTGGGGCGACGGGCAAGGTTACGGTCGACTGATCGTCACTGCGTCAGTCGTTTTTGCGCGTGACCTCGGCCCGTGACCGGGCAAACCCCTCGTCCCAGCCTTCGGCATCGCCGAAATCCATGAACTCGGGATACCTGGGGTGGGTGCCGTCCACCCGGGAGGAATGCTTGATCGGACACCAGAATGCCTCGGTCCGGCTGGCGATCTCGCGCACCCAGGCGATCAGACCGTTGATGTAACCGCAATAGACGCAATTCAGCTTCTGCACCGCGTTCAGGTATTCCAGCTTGTGCCGGTCGATGCGGATATAATCGGCGCGGCGCACCTTGGGGATGCCGTAGGCGGGGAAACAGATAGCGTGGTAAATCGAGACAAAGATATCGAGAAGCACGAAAGGCACGATCAACGCGTAGATCACAGGTGCCGTGACGATGGTCAGAGGTCGCGCGCGCCGCAGGAAGGTCTGCCAGCGGATACGCAGTGTCTTGTGATAGCGGCGGGTCTCGTCTTCCCAGACGACGCGGCCGTTCTCGAGATGATAGCGAAACGCTTCGCCCGCGCGGGCAATCTCGTCTTCCAGCTGGCCTTGCAGCGTGCGGATCTTCTGCTGGAGGGTCTCGATGTTTCGGGGCATGGCGGGCCGCGACTCCTGTGATTGTCGCGGCCAGCCTAGCAAATCGACGGCGGTCTCGCCTTAGGCGATCTCGACCAATTCGATGTCAAAGGTCAGGTCCTTGCCCGCCAGCGGGTGGTTGGCATCCAGCACGACCTTTTCCTCGTCGACCTGGGCCACCGTCACCTGCAGGGTCTGGCCCTGGGGCGTCTGCACCTGCAGCTGCGTGCCCAGATCCAGCGGGATGTGATCGGGAATCTCGCCGCGCGGCACGGACTGCATCGCGTTCGGGTCGGCCTCGCCATAGGCGTCGGCGCAGGGCACTTCGACGGTTTTCTTGTCACCAACGGCCATACCCGGAAGGGCTGCGTCGAGCCCGGGAATGATCTGGCCCGAGCCCACGGTGAATTCCAGCGGGTCGCGCCCGGCAGAACTGTCGAAGGTCGCGCCGTCAGACAGCGTGCCTGTATAATGAATACGAACGGTGTCGCCCGATTTTACCTGGGTCATGAATAGTCCACTCTGTTCAGGGATTGATTGAAGAGGCTGCGTCGTCACGCAGGTGCTCTGGCTCGTCCCCAATCTGACCGTACCGATCGGCAACGTAAACCCCGCCCCGTGCGACCGATCCGCCCGGATCGCCCCTTTTCCCTTGCGCCCCGCCGTGCAACGGTGCCCGCGACACCGGGAGGGGCCCATGACGATCACGACCTGCGTCTTCGATGCCTATGGCACGCTGTTCGATGTTGCCGCCGCCGCGCGCCAGGCCGCGTCCGAGCCGGGGCATGAAAAGCTGCGCGACAGTTGGCCCGCGCTGGCCGCCCATTGGCGCGCCAAACAGCTGCAATACACCTGGCTGCGTGCCATCACCGAGGCGCATACGGACTTCTGGGAGGTCACGCAGAACGGCCTTGACTGGGCGCTCGACGCCGAGGGGCTGGCGGGCGACCCGGCCCTGCGGGAACGGCTCCTCGCACTCTACTGGGAACTGTCGGCCTATCCTGAGGTGCCCGCGGTGCTGGCGGCACTCAGGGCACACGGGCTGAACACCGCGATCCTGTCGAACGGGTCACCCGACATGCTGGACGGTGCGCTGCAATCCGCGGGGTTGTCGGACCTGCTCGACGCAGTGCTGTCGGTGGAAAGCGTTGGCATCTTCAAGCCAGATGCCCGTGTCTACGACCTCGTGGGCACGCATTTCGACTGCACCAAGGACGAGGTGCTGTTTGTGTCGTCCAACGGCTGGGATGCGGCAGGCGCCGCAGGCTACGGCTTCACCACCGCTTGGGTCAACCGCGCCGGCGAGCCCATGGACCGCCTGCCCTGGACCCCGCATCACATCCTGACCGATCTGCGCGGCATCCCCGCGCTGGCAGAAGGCTGAGCCCCATGCGTTTCACAACCTCCGACCGCGTGTCGCTGCATTACACCGACGAAGGCACCGGCAAACCTGTGATCTGCCTGTCCGGGCTAACGCGGAATGGCAGCGATTTCAGCTACATGACGCCCCATTTCCCCGACCTGCGGCTGATCAAGATGGATTATCGCGGACGCGGACAGTCCGACTGGGCCGATCCCGAAACCTACACGATCCCGCGCGAGGCGCAGGACGTGATCGAGTTGATGGACCACCTGGGCCTCGACCGCGCCGCGATCCTCGGCACCTCGCGCGGGGGGCTCGTGGCGCTGGGGCTGGGCGCAATGGCGCGCGACCGGCTGACCGGCGTGGCGTTCAACGACATCGGCCCCGCGGTCGATCCAGCGGGTGTCGAGGTCATCAAGAATTACATCGGCCGCAACCCGGTCTGGAAAACCCATGACGAGGCTGCGGCTGCGCGCGCCAAGGTGATGTCGGGCTTCACCGGCGTGCCGGAAAGCCGTTGGCGCGAAGAGGTCGAAAAGCTCTATGTCGAAACCGACGAGGGGCTTCAGATCACCTACGACCCCCGCCTGCGCGATGCGGTGCTGGCAACAGGGGCGCAGCCCGAACCGGACCTCTGGCCCTTTTTCGATGCGCTTGACGGCCTGCCACTGGCCTGCATTCGCGGCGCCACATCCGACATCCTGTCCAAAGAAACCTATGACGAGATGTGCCGCCGCCGCCCCGACATGATCGCGGTCGAGCTGCCCGACCGGGGCCATATCCCCTTTCTTGACGAGACCGCGGCGGTGGATGCGCTGCGCCGATGGAGCGACCTTTTGCCATGAATATCGACATGATCCGCGCCGCCGCCGGGCGCGCAAAGGGCATCGTGCGGCGCACGCCGCTTTTGTCCTCGCCCTTTCTCGACGAAATCGCGGGACGGCCGGTCTATGTGAAACCCGAATGCCTGCAGCATACCGGTTCCTTCAAGTTCCGCGGCGGCTGGTCTGCGCTCTCGGCGCTTGACCCCGAGACGCGCGCGCGCGGCGTCATCGCCTATTCCAGCGGCAACCATGCCCAGGGCGTGGCCCATGCCGCCCAACGCCACGGCGTGCCGGCGGTGATCGTCATGCCCTCAGACGCGCCGCAGCTGAAAATCGCGAACACCCGTGCGCTGGGGGCCGAGGTGGTGCTCTATGAACGCGGGAAAGAGCCACGCGAAGAGATTGGCCAGGCCATCGCCCACGACCGCGGCCTGACGCTCATCCGCCCCTTCGACGAACCCCAGGTGATCGCCGGTCAGGGCACCTGCGGGCTCGAGATCGCCGAACAGGCGGCCGAGATGGAGATCCATGAGGCCGAGGTGCTGGTGTGCTGCGGCGGCGGCGGCTTGACCGCCGGGATCGCGCTGGCGCTGGCCGCGGAAGCACCCCGGATGCGCGTGCGGCCCGTGGAGCCAGAGGGGTTCGACGACACCGCCCGCTCGCTCGATGCTGGGCAGATCACCGGCCACGGCCAGCCCGAAAAGGGGCTGTGCGACGCGATCCTCACACCCCGTCCCGGCGACATCACCTTTCCCATCATGAAGGATCTTTGCGGCCCCGGCATCGTCGTGACCGAAAGCCAGGTGCGCCGGGCCGTCGCGCTGGCCTTCCTGCGACTCAAGATCGTTGCCGAACCGGGCGGCGCCGTGGCCCTGGCGGCGGCCCTGTTCCATGGCGACGCGCTGGCCCCCGGCCCCGTTATCACCACCATCTCGGGCGGCAATATCGACCCCGCCCTCTTCGCCCGTATCCTTTCCGAACACCAAGGCTAGACCCCATGTCCACCCCGTTCACGATTGCCTCGTTCAACGTCAAGAACCTGATCGGTCCCGACCGAGAGTACTACGAGTTCCAGACCTACACGCCCGAGGAATACGCCTGGAAGACGGACTGGATGGCCGACCAGCTCTTGTCGATGGACGCCGACATCGTGGGCTTCCAGGAAATCTTCGAAGAAGAGCCGCTGCGCGCGGTCATCACCGAGACCGACACGCGCGGCACCGCGCTGAACGATGCGACGATCCCCGACCGCTCCAAAAGCTACCGGAAAAAGGCGATCTTTCGCAAACTGGCCTATACGCCCTACGCCAATGCCGCGCTCGCCTTTGCACCCAATGCCGCCGACACGGGCGAGCCTGGCAAGCGCCGTCCAGGGCTCGCCATCCTGTCGCGGTTCGGCTTCGACGGCGCGCCAGAGGTCATCCAGGACCTGTCCGAACCGCTCGACATTCCCTTCCAGCCCCTGCGCGGGCTCGACGCGGACGAGGCCGGGTTCTTTCGCCTGCGCCGCCTGTCGCGCCCGATCCTCAAGGCGCGCGTACCGATCAAGGGCCAGACCATCACGGTCTTCAACTGCCACCTGAAATCAAAGCTGGGTGAATACATCACACCCGACGGCGCGGATTACGCCCCCGAAGAGGACCTGACCCGCTACGATCCCGTCGGGCGTGCCTTGGGCTCGGCCCGCGCCGCCATGCGCCGGATGGCCGAGGCCTGGGTGCTAAGGGGCGAGATCGTGGCCGAGCTCAAAACCGGCCACCCCGTCATCGTTCTGGGCGATTTCAATGATGGCGAACACGCGGTCAGCTCCGAGATCATCACCGGCGAGCGGCCCTTCAAGAACTATTCCTGGATGCTGCGCCACGACGCCAAGCACCGCGACGACCGCTATTCAGACGAGGAAAACACCGCCATCACCGAGGCGGTGGAGCGGGTGCGCCTGCATTCCGCCGAAAAGCTCTTTGTCCGCAAGTCGCTCCGCGACATGGTCTACACCTCGGCTTTCGGCGGCGTCTTCGAATCCATCGACCAGATCTATCTCAGCCGTCATTTCCACCCCGACAATGCGGACCGGATCGGCGATATGACCTATTTCAGCGTCTTCAACGATCACCTGACCGACGGCTCCCACCCCGAGGCGCCCTATAACAAGCTCGCCTCGGATCATGGCCAGATCGTCGCACATATGCGCCTGCGCAGGTAAGGCACCGCCCACCCGGGCGTCATCTTGGTCTAAATACCCCAAAACGCCGAACGATTTTGGCGTTGACAAAATCGTGAGATATCAAGTGCCTGTGGGCCAAAGGCCCGCAGGCTCATCCGGAAACCGCGCAGATTTAGTTGACACTGACAATTATTTTCCCATCATCCCGCCCAACGGGACAACAGGGAGGAAACGCCATGCGGACGCAGGTGGTGATTATTGGCGGCGGGCCGTCGGGGCTGCTCTTGTCGCAACTTCTGCACAATACCGGGATCGAGAGCGTAATCCTCGAACGCAAGTCACGCGACTACGTTCTGTCGCGCATCCGGGCGGGCGTTCTGGAATGGGGCACGGTCGAGATGCTGCGCAAATCCGGCGCGGGCAACCGGATGGATCGCGAAGGCCACCCGCATAACGGCACCTATCTTTCCGCCAGGAACCGCGGCTTCCGCATCGACTTTACCGAGCTGACGGGCAAGCAGGTCATGGTCTACGGCCAGACCGAGGTCACCACCGATCTCTACGCCGCCCGCGACGCGACCGGCGGCATCATCATCCACGAGGCCGAGGGCGTGACGCCCCATGACCTCGACACCGACGCGCCCTTTGTCACCTACATGAAAGACGGCAGCGAACATCGCATCGACTGCGACTTCGTCGCGGGCTGCGACGGCTTTCACGGGGTCAGCCGCAAATCCATTCCATCCACCGTCCTGAAAGAGTTCGAAAAGGTCTACCC
>CAJXWO010000070.1 GCA_913062865.1 uncultured Paracoccaceae bacterium
AGCGCCTTGCGCATGTAGAAGCGGCGGTAGTTGTTCATCACCCCGTCCAGCAATTCGCCCCGCTCCATCGCGGCGGGCTTCATGATGGGCGTGACGAAATTGTATTTCGAATAGTCGAACACCTCGACCTGGTCGCGCAGCTCCTGGAAGAGCGGCGTGAAGGGCCAGGGCGTGTACATCGCCCAGTTGGCAAGGTCCGGCTGCCAATCCCAGGCCATCTTGTAGGTTTCGTTCAGCGTCTCGGGCGTCTCGTTGTCGAGGCCCACGATGAACTGCGCTTCGACCAGGATATCCGCCTCGCGCAGAAGCCGGATCGCGGTCTTGTTCTCCTCGACCTTGGTTTCCTTGTTGAACTGGTCGAGCTTCATCTGCGCCGCCGCCTCGGTGCCGAGGCTCACATGCACCAGCCCCGCCTTGCGATAGAACTTGAGCAATTCCCGGTCGCGGTAGATGTCGGTCACGCGGGTGTTGATCCCCCATTTGACCTTGTCCGGCAGGCCGCGATCGATCAGCTCCTGGCAGAACTCGACGAACTTCTTGCGGTTGATGGTGGGTTCCTCGTCCGCAAGGATGAAAAAGCCCACACCCTGCTCGTTCACCAACTGCTCGATCTCGTCCACGACCTTTTTCGGATCGCGCACGCGGTAATCGCGCCAGAACTTCCATTGCGAACAGAAAGAACAGGTGAACGGGCAGCCGCGCGCCATGTTGGGAATCGCCACGCGGGTATTGAGCGGGATGTAGATATATTTCTCCCACTCGAGGATCGACCAATCGGGCGTGATGCCGTCCAGATCCTTGACCGTGCTGGCGGCCTGGGTCGCAACGATCTCGTCGCCGTCGCGGAAGGCGAGGCCCTTGATCTTGTGGCGGTCGGCGGGCCAGCGGCCGTCTTCGATGGCCAACATCAGCTCGGTGCAGATCTCTTCGCCCTCGCCGCGCACGATCACGTCGACCCAGGGCGCCTCGGACAGGACCTGCTTGAACATGAAGGTCGCGTGGACCCCACCCAGCATGCGCACGGCATCGGGCACACGTTCCTGCGCCAGGCGCAGCACCTCTTCGGCGCGATAGATCGACGGGGTGATCGCCGTGACGCCCACCACGTCGGGTTTGATCGCCTCGATCTGATCGGCCAGATCCGGATCGGCGATGTCGTTGGTCATCGCGTCGATGAAATGGATATCGTCGAAGCCCGCATTGCGAAGGCTGCCGGTGAGGTAGGCCACCCATGCGGGCGGCCAGCTTCCGGCGATTTCGGCCCCGCCCGAGCGGTAGTTGGGATGAACGAAGAGGATGCGCATGTGAGACTCCCTTTTTCAGGAAGCCTGACACATTAAATGTCAACTTGAGTTGACGCAGATCAAGGGCTCACTCTGCAGCCACCTGACCATTCACAAGTTCCGCTGAAAGCTCTGCCACCACGTCACAGCCTTGGGGGAATGTTCGGCCGGCAGCCGCCTCTCCGGCAAAAGCAATGGTCCTAATGCCCGCCGCAACGGCCGCCTGGGCACTTTCCGGTGTATCCTCGATCGCCAACACCTCTTCTGGGGCAAACCCCAGCACGTCCAGCGCCTGCAAGTAGATATCCGGCGCGGGCTTGGGGCGCATCACCAGCGTCCGGTCACCCAGATAGGCGAAGTCTCCGGCGCTCAGCCAATCCGCAAGACCGTTGAGCACCAGGGCGAGCGTATCGGGACCGGTCGTGCTGACAAGGCCGAGCTGCACGCCGCTTGCCTGGGCCGTCTCGATCAACTCCATCACACCCGGGCGCGGCCGAAGACCCACTGTCTCGGCCAGCTTGCGAAAATGGTCCACCTTGGCCCCATGAAGCGCAACGGCATCCACGTCTTCGCCGCGGGAGGCCGCGAAAAGCTCGATCCGGCGCTGTCCACCGACCGTATGCAGCATGGCGAGGTAGGAATCGCGGTCCCAGACCCAATTCAATCCCGCCTCGGCAAAGGCCGCATTGAAAGCCTGGCGCTGAAGCTCGGATGTTTCCGTGAGGGTGCCGATCGCACCGAAAAGTATGGCCTTGGGCAACATGTGAGACAGCCTTTTCTGTAAGACAAACTTTATAACTGACTTCGGAATGCACCTTTCAAAAGGCCATATGTCCACCTTGGTTTGCAACACCAAGTGTAAACCTGCATGCCTCCGCCCCCTCGGCGCAACATGCGGTTTCGGTGCAGATGATCCGGGGATGCACGAGTTCCTGGAACAAACGCTCGAACAACGCGGCCTGAAACAGGCAGATCGGGCGGTCTGCGTTCTCGCCCCGGATCACGGGATTGTCAAAAAGGGCAAAGCGGCTGGTCGTCTCAAGCGCGAAGTGACCCGACCCCGAGAAGGTCCAGGCGAACTGACGGGTTGCCCGGCCCAGCAACCAGGTCGCCACGGGCCAGGGCATACGGCGCAAAAGGAATCGGGACCGGGCGGGGATTCGGTACGTGATGACCACATCCGCTGCCCGGCGTCCGGCCTCGGTGAAAACCGCGTCGGCCATGTCGGGACAACAGCGCCGGATCGCCTGGTGAAGCACGGCGACCTGGCGTTCGCGCACCGGTTCTTCCGGCTCCGGCAGCCGCGGAAACCGGGCCTCTTTCATCACATGCCGGGCCTTGTCTGCCCCGACAGCCTCCTCGAGGGCAGCGAGGACCGGCAAAACCATGTTGGGGCTCATCATGCCGGTGCGTTTGGGCATCCGTAGCGCGCCGTGAACCGGAGCAGCCATGTCTTCTCCGCCTTCCCCTTGGCCACGATCACGCCCAACGGACGCACCCCGCGGTTTCGCTGTCTCAAGATCCGGCACATGAGCGCACCCTGGCCCGATCCGACCGCATCGGGCGACTTGCCTAGAGGGCTGAACGCTCACGGCAAGCACAATCGACATAGAAATCTGTCAGAACTTTCTGACATTGTAGCGGAAGAGGGGGCAAAAAGGGGCGTTCAAAACCCGGAAAACGCCCCGCTCCGAAGGCTCCGGAACAGGGCTTGCACCCAAGCGGCGCATGTCTATAACCGCAGCAATTTGCGCGCCGCCCGCCGGGCTGCGCCTTGCCCGCCGCGCACGAGGTCCACCATGCCCAAGAGAACCGACATTTCCTCAATCATGATCATCGGTGCGGGGCCGATCATCATCGGGCAGGCCTGCGAGTTCGATTACTCGGGCGCCCAGGCGTGCAAGGCCCTGCGCGAGGAAGGCTATCGCGTCATCCTCGTCAACTCCAACCCCGCCACGATCATGACCGACCCGGGTCTGGCCGACGCCACCTACATCGAACCGATCACCCCCGAGGTCGTCGCCCGCATCATCGAAAAAGAACGCCCCGACGCGCTCTTGCCCACGATGGGCGGCCAGACCGGGCTGAACACCTCGCTCAAGCTCGAGGAAATGGGCGTGCTCGAGAAATTCGGCGTCGAAATGATCGGCGCCAAGCGCGAGGCCATCGAGATGGCCGAAGACCGCAAGCTCTTCCGCGAGGCGATGGACCGGATCGGCCTGGAGAACCCCAAGGCCACCATCATCAGCGCCCCCAAGGTCGCGGGCGGCTTCGACATCGAAGCCGGGGTACAAGAGGCCCTGGGTGCACTGGAAGAGATCGGCCTGCCCGCCATCATCCGCCCGGCCTTTACCCTGGGCGGCACCGGCGGCGGCGTGGCTTATAACCGCGAGGATTACATCCACTATTGCCGGTCGGGCATGGATGCGTCGCCCGTTGGTCAGATCCTGGTCGATGAAAGCCTGCTGGGCTGGAAGGAATACGAGATGGAGGTTGTGCGCGACCGCGCCGACAACGCCATCATCGTCTGTTCCATCGAAAACGTGGACCCGATGGGCGTGCACACGGGCGATTCCATCACCGTGGCCCCGGCGCTGACGCTGACCGACAAGGAATACCAGATCATGCGCAACGGCAGCATCGCCGTGCTGCGCGAGATCGGTGTCGAGACTGGCGGGTCCAACGTGCAATGGGCCGTGAACCCCGAGGACGGCCGCATGGTCGTGATCGAGATGAACCCGCGCGTGTCGCGCTCTTCGGCGCTGGCCTCCAAGGCCACAGGCTTTCCCATTGCCAAGATCGCTGCAAAGCTCGCCGTGGGCTACACGCTCGACGAGCTCGACAACGACATCACCAAGGTGACACCCGCGAGCTTCGAACCGACCATCGATTATGTCGTGACCAAGATCCCGCGGTTTGCCTTCGAAAAGTTCCCGGGGTCCCAGCCGCACCTGACGACCGCGATGAAATCCGTGGGCGAGGCAATGTCAATCGGCCGAACGATCCACGAATCTCTACAAAAGGCGCTGGCCTCGATGGAGACCGGCCTGACCGGGTTCGACGATATCGAGATCGCGGGCGCACCCGACACGGCCGCCGTGGTCAAGGCGCTGTCGGAACAGACGCCCGACCGCCTGCGCACCATCGCCCAGGCCATGCGCCACGGGCTGAGCAATGACGAGATCCAGGCCGCCACGGCCTTTGACCCATGGTTCCTGGCCCGCATCCGCGAGATCATTGACGCCGAAACCCGCGTGCAGGCGGACGGCCTGCCGGAAACGGCCGAGGGTCTACGTCAGCTCAAGATGATGGGCTTTACCGATGCCCGGCTGGCCAAGCTGACCGGGTTTTCCGAAACCGATATCCGCCGTCGCCGCAACACGTTGGGCGTGACCGCCGTTTTCAAGCGGATCGACACCTGCGCCGCCGAGTTCGAGGCGCAGACACCCTACATGTATTCGACCTATGAAACCCCGGTCTTCGAAGAGGTCGAATGCGAAGCCCGGCCCAGTGACCGCAAGAAAGTGGTCATCCTCGGCGGCGGTCCCAACCGGATCGGCCAGGGGATCGAGTTCGACTATTGCTGCTGCCACGCCTGTTTCGCGCTGACCGATGCAGGGTTCGAAACCATCATGGTCAACTGCAACCCCGAGACGGTGTCGACCGACTACGACACCTCGGACCGGCTTTATTTCGAACCGCTGACCTTCGAGCATGTAATGGAGATCCTGCGGGTCGAGCAGGAGAACGGCACGCTGCACGGCGTCATCGTCCAGTTCGGCGGGCAGACACCGCTCAAGCTGGCCGATGCGCTCGAGGCAGAGGGCATCCCGATCCTCGGCACATCGCCCGATGCCATCGACTTGGCCGAGGACCGCGAGCGGTTCCAGGCGCTGGTCAATCAGCTGAAGCTGAAACAGCCCAAGAACGGCATCGCCTCGTCAGATGCACAGGCGCTGGCCATCGCGGAAGAGATCGGCTTCCCGCTGGTCATCCGGCCATCCTATGTTCTTGGCGGTCGCGCGATGGAGATCGTGCGCGATATGGCCTCGCTGGAACGCTACATCGCCGAGGCGGTCGTCGTTTCCGGCGACAGCCCCGTGCTGCTCGACAGCTACCTGTCCGGCGCGGTGGAACTGGATGTCGATGCGCTCTGCGACGGCGAGACCGTGCATGTCGCCGGCATCATGCAACACATCGAAGAGGCGGGCGTGCATTCGGGTGACAGCGCCTGTTCTCTGCCGCCCTATTCGCTTGGCGAGGACATTATCCAGGAAATCACGCGCCAGACCGAAGCCCTGGCGCGCGCGCTGAACGTGATTGGCCTCATGAACGTGCAATTCGCGGTCAAGGATGGCGAAATCTACCTCATCGAAGTGAACCCGCGCGCCAGCCGCACCGTGCCCTTCGTGGCCAAGGCGACCGACAGCGCCATCGCGTCGATCGCCGCGCGCCTGATGGCGGGTGAGCCCATGGCAAACTTCCCGCACCGTGGCCCCTACCCCGCCGACGCGACCCCCGGCACGCTGCCGCTGGCCGGTCCGATGACGCTCGCCGATCCGGCGATGCCCTGGTACTCGGTCAAGGAGGCGGTGCTGCCCTTTGCCCGCTTCCCCGGTGTCGACACGATCCTGGGCCCCGAAATGCGCTCGACCGGTGAGGTGATGGGCTGGGACATTTCCTTCGCCCGCGCGTTCCTCAAGGCGCAGCTGGGCGCGGGCACGGTGTTGCCCGAGGAGGGCCAGGTCTTCATCTCGATCCGGGACGAGGACAAGGGCCCCGCCATGGCCGAGGCCGCACGGATCCTGACCGATCTGGGCTTTTCCATCATCGCGACCCGCGGCACGACCGCATGGCTGGAAGGCCAGGGCGTTGCATCCGAGGTCGTGAACAAGGTCTATGAGGGCCGCCCGAACATCGTCGACAAGCTCAAGAACGGTGAGATCGCGCTGGTGCTGAACACGACCGAAGGCGCACAGGCCGTCGAGGACAGCCGCGAAATCCGGTCGGTCGCGCTTTATGACAAGATCCCCTATTTCACGACCGCCGCGGGCGCACTTGCCGCTGCGCAGGCGATCCGGGCCCGGGGCGAGGGTCCGATGGATGTGCGCAGCCTGCAAGGACAGGTCCACGCCAGCTGAGATGGTCACGAGAGGGGTCAGTACGGGAAGGACGGGGCCGGTATCGGCCCGTCCGGCCTACTGTACCTCGTCCTCGAGATGCAGCTTCATGTTGATCAGCACCTGCTGAAGCGCGAGCGTTTCCTTTAAAAGACGCTTGGCCTCGTTCATGGTGATCTTGCCGTCTTCGATGGACTGCTGATACTCGGCCATGAGCACCGCGAACCGTTGGCTGAGCGCGATCACGTCCGAGTTCACGCCGCCCTCACGCTCGGTATTGCGGCGGCTCTTGTCGAAGTTCAGCGTGATCCCCTTGAGCTCGGACAAGGCGGCCGTGACATGGGGATAACTAGACGCCTCTTCCAGACGGGCGACGGTGTCGATCGGCATGAATCTGTCGGCATGCTCGTCATGGTCCGAGTAATAGCGCCCAAGCGTCGCCTTGGACTTGCCCGTGATCTCGCATGCCGGTTCGATGCCCACGTCTTTCACGAGAGCCTCGGTATGCTTTTTCAGGTAGCTGCCAAATGCGTCCATACTCGTCCCTGACCCGTCTTTCGCTGGGGAACCGGTTTTTCCTTTTCCCATTATTGCCCCGGCCCGGCAATGGCAGAAAGGCCGCAATCTCGTGTTCGAGAGATGTACCAGTACCGGTCTCAGGGCCGTCTGGGTGGGATCCGCGCACCGGTTGAACCGGCGGGGGTCAAGACACGGGTCCGGGGCTGTCGTCGCCAGCATCCCCAGGGGTACGCGCCCGGACCCGTGCCACCCGTTGCACAGCAAAGGCACCGCCACTCACGGGGCCGACCGCACGGATCCCACCCTCTTGCCTTGGCCGGGCCAAGCGGCCATGACAGCGCCATGGCCAAGCTCTATTTCCACTACTCGACCATGAATGCCGGCAAGTCGACCGTGCTGTTGCAGGCATCCCACAACTACAACGAACGGGGCATGGCCACCTTCCTGCTGACCGCGCAGATGGACACGCGCGCGGGAGAGGGCACGATCGCCTCGCGTATCGGCATCGGCAGCCCCGCGGATACGTTCGCACCGGCAGAGGATCTGTTCGCGAAGATCGCGGCACGCCTGGATGCGGGCCCCGTCGTCTGTGTGTTCATCGACGAGGCCCAATTCCTGGACGAGGCTCAGGTCTGGCAATTGGCCCGGGTGGTCGACGACCTGAACGTGCCGGTCATGTGCTATGGTCTCCGGGTCGATTTTCAAGGCAAGCTTTTTCCCGGCTCGGCAGCGCTTTTGGCGTTGGCGGACGAGATGCGCGAGGTGCGCACGATCTGCCACTGCGGGAAAAAGGCCACCATGGTCGTCCGGCAGGCCCCCGACGGCTCCGTCCTGACCGAAGGCGCCCAAGTTCAGATCGGCGGCAACGAGACCTATGTGAGCCTGTGTCGCCGCCATTGGCGCGAAGCCATGGGCGATGGGCACCGCTAGACCGCGTTGGGCGGTGCCTCGCCCCGGAAGAATGCCGATAGATTGTCGAGCGCCATCAGCCCCATGGCCTCGCGCACTTCAAGCGCGGCGGTGCCGAGATGGGGCAGCAGGGTCACGTTGTCGAGGGCGCGCAGCGCCTCGGGTACAAGCGGCTCGTGCTCGTAGACATCGAGGCCGGCACCACCGATCCTGCCCTTTTCCAGTGTCGTGGTCAGCGCAGACTCGTCCACCACATCGCCACGGGCAATGTTGATCAGATGGGCATGCCGCCTCATCGCGCGCAGAACCTTGCCGTTGATCAGGTGCCGGGTCTCGGCCCCGCCCGGCACAGCGATGACCAAAAGATCGACCTGCGCGGCGAGATCGGTCAGCACTTCCACCCGCTCGGCCGGAAAAGCCAGCTGCTTTTCGCTGCGGCTGAAATAAAGCACGCGCATCCCGAAGCCGAAGTGGCAGCGTTGCGCGATCGCCTGGCCGATCCGGCCCATGCCGACGATCCCCACGGTCTTTCCCGAAAGATGCAGCCCCAGCATCTGGGTCGGCTGCCAACCCGCCCACTCACCCGACCGCACAAGACGCTCGCCCTCCGCGGCCCGCCGCGTGCTCATCAACATCAGCGTCAGCGCGATATCGGCGGTCGCATCGGTGACCGCGCCGGGGGTGTTGGTCACGGTCACGCCGCAGGCGCGGGCGGCTTCGACGTCGATATGGTTATAGCCCACGCCGAAATTGGCGAGGATCCTGCAACGGGAGGTCTCGAATTCCGCGAACACAGCGCGGGTGAACTGATCGCCCAGCGTGGGGAGAACGGCATCGTATAGCACGAGTGCCGCGCGTGCCTCTCCTTCGGTCATGGGTTTCTGGCTTGCACGGCATTCGACGTCGAAGCGCGCCCTTGCCTCGGTCAAGACACGGTCGGGCAACGTGCGGGTGATCAGAAGCTTGGTCAATGCAGTCGCGCCCCGACCGGCACGTCCCGGTCAGGACGGGCCAGGATCACCGCCCCATCGGCGTCCGACAGCCCCAGCACCAACACCTCGGACATGAAGGGACCGATCTGGCGCGGCGGAAAATTCGTGACTGCGAGAACCTGCCGCCCGATCAAGGTCTCCGGGCTGTAATGCGCGGTAATCTGGGCCGAGCTTTTGCGTTCACCCAACTCGGGCCCGAAATCGATCCACAGCTTGAGTGCCGGTTTGCGGGCCTCGGGAAAGGGTTCCGCCCGCGTCACGCGGCCAGCGCGGATTTCAACCTTTTCGAAATCCGTGAATGTGATCTCAGCCACGGGACAGCTCCCGCGAGCGATGGGCGGCTGCGTCCACCGCGCGCTGCACCAGATCGGACAGCCCGGTGTCCTGGTCCATCAGCACGTCGAGCGCGGCCTGGGTCGTGCCATTGGGGCTGGTGACGTTGACGCGCAACTGTCCCGGGTCGGCCTCGGCCGCCTCTGCAAGGGCACCGGCCCCCGCCACGGTCGCCTTGGCCAATTGCATCGACAGGTCCGCGGGAAGCCCCTGCCCCTCTCCGGCGGCGGCGAGGGTTTCAATCAGGTGAAAGACATAGGCGGGACCCGACCCGGACACGGCGGTCACCGCATCCATCTGCGCCTCGTCCTGCAAACGCACGACCTGCCCCACGGCACTGAGCAGGGACTCGGCCAGGTCCAGATCCGCTTCGGACGCCTCTGAATTTCCGATGATGGCCGTGATGCCCCGGCCCACGGCAGCAGGCGTATTGGGCATGGCACGAATGATCGGACTGTCATCCCCGAACGCCGCCTCGAAGGCCGCGATCGGCGTCCCGGCGGCAACCGACACGAAGAGCGTTCTGCCGCCCCCAAGGGCCGCGATACTCGGCAAGGCATCGCCCATCATCTGCGGCTTGACCGCGATCAGCACGATGGCAGGATCCGACGGCAGATCGCTGTTGAGATGCACACCAGACGCCCTCAGCCAGTCCGACGGCTTTGGGTCGATGACCCAAACCGACTCCGGCGTCAGCCCCCGGTCCATCCAGCCCGCCAGCATGGCCGAGCCCATTTTACCGCAGCCCAGCAGGACGAGCCCGCGCCGCGCAACCGTGTCCAACTCCATGGCCCTCTCGTTGATTTGAAACAGGGGCGGATCTTACGCCCGGCCATAGGCCTCTGCAATGGCCACCTGAAGCGCGTCCTCGGCCGACCGATCGCCCCAGACCACAAGCTGGAAGGCGGGGTAGAACCGCTCCGCGCTCATGACGGCGGCGTTGATCAGCGTGTCGATCTGATCGGGGCTGGCGACCTGACCGCCGGCCAGCACGAGCCCGTAGCGGAAGACCATCAGCTTTTGCGCCGACCAGTACGTGAAGGCACCTGCCCAGCACTTGTCGTTGACCGCGTTCAGCGTCTCGTACAGGGTCGCCATCTTGTGGTCCGGTGGATCCATCTCGAACGTGCAGATCATCCGCAGCGTTTCGTCATAGGGCGACCAGGCTAGCGTGATCGAGTAGGTCCGCCACTGACCTTCGACAGCCATGGCGATCTGATCCTCGGCGACTCGGTCAAAATCCCACTCATGATGTTCGGCAAGGGTTTCGACGATATCGATGGGGTGAATGTCGTCTTCCAGGAACTGCTCGGTCAGGGCCATTGCGCCACCTCTCATTTCTAGCGGAGGGGCTTGGGCAGCGCCCCAAACGCTAGCTGCCTGCTCTACAGGGCGTGGTCACTTAGCCTGCCCCTACTGGATATGGTGCTGTGTTACCGGTAGCCTGTAAAGCGATATTTTTGCGACAACCGCTATACCTTGTGGAGGGATTGGCTCTGGGCCCAACTTGAGGGCAAAGCTGCGCTCCGCCGATTTCCGAGTCATGTCCGGCGGTTCCCGCCCGGCTCTTCTGCGACAAGGATGGGCCTTTGAATGAAGAAAGCCGCCCTTGTATTGGGCGGCTTTTCTGATCTGGTTGCGGGAGCAGGATTTGAACCTGCGACCTTCAGGTTATGAGCTCCATGTATTCCTAAAACCACCAAAACACGCCAAATTTTTTACATAATAAAAACAGTTATTTGGGGGGCACTTCCTGTTGAGCACTCTTGGCGAATGCCGGCGAAAAATGATATTCAGTGTCCCCATAGTGTCCCCACGGGCGGGACCGCGCAAGCGGCCTGCACCACGTTCGGGGGCACGGGACGCGGCTCTTGTTGCCCCTGAGCTGGGGCCGCATCCTTCCCGAAACTGGCCGGCCTGGAGCGGAGCATGGCAACAATCGAGAAACGGAAGCGACCCGGCGGCACCTATTATCGGGTCCGCGTACGGATCAAGGGCTATCCACCTCAGCAAAAGACCTTCGAGCGCGTTACCGACGCCAAGATGTGGGCGCAACAAACCGAAGCCGCTATTCGGCGCGGTGAGTTCAAGAACGTAGTCAGCAAGGCAGCCACAAAGACCCTCAGTGATGTGATCGCACGCTATAGGCGCGAAGAGCTTCCCCACAAAGCGGAAAGCACACAAAGGGCGGCGGCCACATATCTCGCGTTCTGGGAGCGGGCCCTGGGCGACTATGCGCTCTCTTACTTGACGCCGGAACATATCTCCGGCGCGCTTGGCGACCTGGCTGCCGCCGGCGACACGCGCCGCAAGAGTCCGGCCAGCGAAAATGAGGACACGGCAAAGGCGGCGAAGCCCAAAAGCCGGAAGACTGTGAAACTATACCGGGACAGCCTTGCGGCCATACTCAAGAAAGCTCGGTCATGGGGCTGGCTAGCCGACGATCCTATGGACGGCGTGACGGCAATCACCAAAATCAGGAATGAACGCACCCGCTTCCTGTCCGATGATGAACGCGACCGGCTATTGGCGGCCTGCAAGGCCAGCACCAACGCCGCACTCTATACCGTGGTGGTGTTTGCGCTCTCCACTGGCGCGCGGAAAAACGAAATCCTCTCGCTCACGCTGGCCGATAT
>CAJXWO010000071.1 GCA_913062865.1 uncultured Paracoccaceae bacterium
CAGCCGCCGGTTGGGTGGTTCAGGATCACCCGGAGATTACGCCACCTTCAAATTTCCACCAACTTCGCGACACGACCCCCCGCCCGTGTCCCAGATCGCGGTCCAGCCCGTGCCGCTCGTGTTGGTCTGGGGCAGGGTGTAGGCGGTGTCGCCCGTTTGCGGCGGGTCTTTCGCCGTAAAGCGCCTGCAGAGCTGCGATGTCAAAAGCCATCGGGCCCTTGGGCAAGCCCAGGCTCAGATCCGCGAGCAGGGGTTCCTCGATCCAGCCGTCCACGCAGGACATGACCGTCCAGATCGTCTGGTTCTGGCCATCGGTGCCGAGCGTCCGCGATCCGCCTTCGGGTACGCCGGGAAAGAGAATGCCGTCATGAGGGTGGTACAGCCCGAGCGCATGGCCGATCTCATGCAGGAGCGTCAGATGGGCATAGCCGCCTGGGGCGATCGTATCGAAGACCCCGTCGGTCACGCTGAACCGCAGCTGGATCGGGTGCCGCCCGTCCGCCGGTGTCGTCGCCTCGCCCAGGATGGCGCGGCTTTCGATCAGGGCGAAGATGAAATCGGTGTCGGCGACAGATTCTGCCGGGGCGAAATCCAGCGGGATGACCTCGGAATAGGCAGCGAAGGCCTGTGCGACCGCGGCTTGCTCGGCCGCGCTCCAGGCGCGCGCGCCGCTGTTGTCGAAAACGTATGTCAGGGGCGCCCCGCCGGACCAGCCTACCGGAGTTGGGTTCTGAGGTTCGGTGAGCAGCGCCGCGAGGAAGGGCGAGGTCGGTACAAGGTCGGTCGTCACGAACATTTATGCCCTCCAGAGGCACGGGATTTGCCCGTTGAACTAAGCCGTGCCGGCCGATGCACGTCAATCTCGGCGTGCGGGTGCGATGCGAGGCAATTCCCGCGACAGGCGGGAAACAAACGCAAAGTCAGTGACTTGATTGTCTGCGTCGAAAAATAGCACTGGCTTGCGCACCTTTTTTCGGGTCCTCTGTTAACCAATTCACCTCCGTCTACGGGCGGCCCAGCCCGAAAGACGCCACGATGACCCCGATTGACAATCGCCAGGACGCCCAGGTTATCAACATATCGCTCGATCCGACCGGATCAGTCGGATCCCTGCGGTTCTTCGGCGGCGCCTTCAACCCGTACAATTCCCTTGAACCTGACGGCAGTGAGCTGTCGATTTCCGCGTACCCGTCGCTTTTCTCGACCATCGGGTCGGCCTTCGGGGGCGATGGGAGATCGACCTTGCAGTACCCGACCTTCACAATGCCGTACTTGTCGGGGCGGGGCGGGGCAGGGGCCGGGGTTGTCCAATTAAACGATCGGCCAGGCGACTGGCAGCAACTCCCTATCGCTTGCAACCCAGAACATGCCAGCCGCCATTGGTGGAGGTGGCCTGTCCTTTTCCACCGTGCAGCAATCGGTGCCGATCACCTATGCGATCAACACCGTGGGGCTCTATCCAAGTCGCAGTGCGTTCCAGTCACCGGAGCCCGGGTTCCTTGCGCAGATCGCGGCCTTTGCCGGTGACCTGCCTCCGGGATGGCTGCCCGCGGAAGGTCAACTTCTCCCGATTGCCGGCAACGACGCGCTCTTCGGCCTGATCGGGACGATCTATGGCGGTGACGGGCGCACGACATTCGCGTTGCCCGACCTGCGCGGTCGTGTGCCCGAAGGGGCCGGCACCCAGATCGGTGGCGACCAGGTGCGTCTGGGTGCGAGATCGGGACAGGAAAGTGTCACGCTGAGCCAGGCGAACCTGCCCACGGGATTGGGTGGGTCGGGTCAATCGGTCAGCAACCTTCAGCCGACGCTCGGCATCAATTTCGCCGTGGCCCTGGCGGGGCTTTACCCAAGCCGTGATGGGGGAGCTTGGCCCGCCGGCGGCTTTGGAGAGCCGGTTCTTGGTGAGATCATCATGTTTGCGGGCAATTTCGCGCCCCGCGGCTTCGCGTTGGCCGAGGGCCAACTCTTGTCGATTGCGCAGAACTCGGCGCTGTTTTCCCTTTTCGGCACGGCGTTCGGCGGGGATGGCAGAACGACCTTTGGTCTGCCGGACCTAAGAGGGCGCACGATAATGGACGCCGGCGACGGTCTTCGGCTTGGTCAGAAAGTCGGGTCCGAACAGACCAGTGTGACCCTCGCCAATACCGGCACCAGCGCCATTCCGGATGTGCTCAATCTTGACGGCGACAGCGTGACCTTCTCTCGCGGCGACGGCGCGGTGTCGCTGGATGCAGGGACGGCGGCGGGAGTATTCGACGTCGATTCCACGAATTTCGCAAATGGCCAACTGTCCGTGGCCTTCCGGGTCGGCCAAAGGGCGGATGACCGGTTGGTGATCGACACCGACGGAGCCGTGTCGCTTTCGGCCGGGCAGGCAGCGGGCAGCACGGTTTCGGTGGCCGGGGTGGCGATCGGCACGCTGGATACCGGTGCGACCGGCGGCGCGGGCGAGGGGTTGTCGATTTCACTGACCGCCGACGCCACGCCCGACCGGGTCGCCGCGTTGCTTCAGGCGCTGCAATTCGACAGCGCCAATGCCACCAACCCCGGAGATGGTCAGCGCCAGATCGAGATCACGCTGTCGGACGGGGATTCGCTGCCGCTGACGGTGACATCGCTTCCGGATGTGGTCACGGTCACCGTGCAGCCCCCGGATGCCGCGCCAGAGTTCTCGGATCTCAACGGAACGCCCAGCCTGATCGAGAACGGGGCACCGGTCATCATGGATGCCGATGTCGCCATCGCCGATGCGGATATCGACCCGTTGAACGATGGTGCGGGCAACTACAATGGGGCCACCCTGAGCGTAGGCCGCGCGGGCGGGGTGAGCCCCGATGACGTGTTCTCGATCGAGTCAGGCGGCAACCTGACCGTCGTGGGCAGCGATGTTTTGGCGGGTGGCAACGTGATCGCGACCGTCGACACCACGAGCCCGGGTCAGGTGACCGTCACGTTCTCGGACAATACTACCGTGCCCTCGCGCGCGCTGGTCAACGAGGTCATGCAGGCGCTTCGGGTAACACATCTCAGCAACGCGCCCCCCGCCACCATCCAATTCGATTGGACGTTCGATACCTCCGGTGTGTCCGGGCAGCCCACGCCGGCGGCAGCCCCCGCCACCGGGTCGGTGACGCTGAACGTGACCCCGGTCAGCGATGCGCCGCGCCTGTCGGCAAACAGTACCAACCCTATCTTTACCGATGGCGGCGGGGCTTCCGATCTGTTCAATACGGTGACCGCGTCGACCGTGGAGACCGGCGAGCGGTTCACTGATTTGACCCTGACGGTCACCAATGTCTCGGACGGTGCCAGCGAAGTTCTGAGCTTCGATGGCAGCGATGTCGCTTTGACCGACGGAACCAATGTCACCACGGCGACCAACGGATTGACCGTTGCCGTGGCCGTGGCGGGCACCACGGCCACCGTCGGGTTTCAGGGCGCGATGCTCACCAGTGCACAGATGCAGACATTGGTCGATGGCTTGACCTACCGGAACACCTCGGACGATCCGACCGCGACTGGCAACCGGGTGGTCACGATCACCTCTATCAAGGACACGGGCACGACAGATAATGGCGGCGTGAACACGTCCAGCCCGAATGTGACGACGACCGTCACGGTCGTCCCGGTCAACGACCCCCCTGTCTTGACCGTGACCGCCGAGAACCCGACCCATGTCGAAGGCGCCCCAGCGGCCGATCTGTTCAGCACGGTATCGGTGACGACCGCGGAACGCGGACAAAGCCTTTCGGCCCTGACGCTGACCGTCACCAATGTCGCCGACGGTGCAAACGAAATCCTGAACATCGACGGCAGCGATGTCGCCTTGACCAACGGAAACAGCGTCACGACGGCCACGAACGGGCTTGGCGTGTCGGTCGCCGTCACGGGCACCACCGCGACCGTGAGCTTTCAGGGGGCGTCGCTGGATCCGGGTCAGCTCGCGTCGCTGGTCGATGGTCTGAGCTACCGCAACGCCTCGTCCGGTAGCGGCTCGGCCGGCGACCGCGTCATTACGATCACCGAGTTGAAGGATACGGGCGGCACCGCAGATGGCGGCGTGGACACGGCCACCCCCAACGTGGCATCCACCGTCACCGTGACGCCGCCGAACACCGCGCCCGTGCTGACGGCAACAGGTTTGAATCCGGTCTTCATCGAGGGGGCCGCCACGGTCGATCTTTTTGGCACTGTGAGCGCGGACACCATGGACCCGGGGCAGACCTTCACCGGCATGGTGGTGACGGTATCGAGTGTCGCCGATGGTGCGAATGAAGTGCTGCGGGTCGACGGAACTGACGTGACCTTGACCGACGGGACCAGCGTGACGACGGCCGATAACGCCCTTGCCGTCACGGTCGGCGTGACGGGCGGCGACGCCACAGTAGCATTCAACGGCGCATCGCTGAGCAGTGGTGCCATGGGAAGCCTCGTCGATGCCCTGTCGTATCGCAACCTGTCGGACGACCCGGGCACCGGCAACCGATTGGTGACCATTACGGAAATCAGGGACTCGGGCGGCAGGGTCGGGTCCGGACAGGATACCGCGGCGCCGAACATCACGTCGCTGATCGGGGTCACGCCGGTCAACGACGCCCCTGTCGTTGCGGCGACGGGTCTCGATCCGACCTATGTCGAAGGCGCGCCCGGCGCGGACCTGTTCGGCTGGGTCGTCGCCGACACCGTGGAGCTTTGCCAGACCTTTACCCGGCTGAGTCTGACCGTGCAGAACCTGGCCGATGGCGCGGCCGAGATCCTGAACATCGACGGCACCGTGGTTCAATTGACCGATGGTACGAGGATCCTGACGGCCGGTAACAGTCTGACCGTGGATGTCGTCGTGTCGGGCGGTACGGCTGACGTGGGGTTCCGGGGGGCATCACTGCAGCCGTCAGAGATACAAAACATCATCGATGGGTTGACCTACCGCAACGGTTCCACGAGCCCGACCACCGCCAATGACCGGATCATCACGTTGCAGCAGGTCGAGGATTCCGGCGGGACGGCAAACGGTGGGCAGGCGGCAACCGGCCCGCTTGCCTCGTCGACTGTCGGGCTTGTCGACGTGGTGACGCCCCCGCCCCCTCCGGGTGGTGGCGGCGGTGGTGCCCCGCCGACACCCGGGTCAAAGGTGGACGGTGCATCCGTGACCACGCAGACCGGCACGCGCGACGGCGGGCTGCCCATCCTGCGCACGACGCTGCAGGTGGATCCGACGCTGGATGACGACGGGGTCTCGACCCACCGGTTCGGATCCGCGATCACGGAACGCGCGATTACGCTCGACCTTGGCCCGAGCGGCGCGGCGACCGTTTCGGGGCCGACGGCGCCCCTCTCGCCGAACCTGGCCGAGATCGAGCTATTGGCCAGCCTAGCTGAATTGCAGGACCCGCCCGACCGCGGGCTTCAGGATGCGATCCGCAATTTTATCGACGGTCGCGAGGATGGCGGTGCGCTGAGCCTTGCCACGATCACGCCCGACCTTGGCGGCGGGAGCGGTCCGATCCGGATCGATACGCCCAACCCGGCCAGCGCCGTAATCATCGACGCGCGAAACCTGCCGCCCGGGACCGAGATCGATCTTGACGGGGTCGGTTTTGCCATCGTCATAGGCGCGGTCACCCTGACCGGAGGGGCGGGTGACAATGTCGTCTTTGCAGGCGATGGCGGTCAATCGATCGTGCTGGGCGATGGCGATGACACGCTTGACGGTGGCGCGGGCAACGACACTGTCGGTTCCCATGGCGGCGATGACGTGATCGGCGGCGGGGACGGTGACGATCTTTTGACGGGCGGCGCGGGTGACGACACGATCACTGGCGGCACCGGAAACGATACCGTCGCGGGCGGCGAGGGGGTCGACACGGCGGTTTATGCCACCGGGCGCAGGGGGCATACCGTTCAGATTGAAGGGGACGGCGTGACCGTGATCGATCGCGGCGGCGTGTCGGGTGCCGACACGCTGAGCGGGGTCGAGCATCTGGCCTTTTCCGACGCCGGGCTGGACCTGACGTTGTTCGGCGCGGGCGGGTCGGTCAGCAGCGCCGATCTGGCGCGCGTGATCGAGCTCTACATCGCCTATTTCGACCGGGCGCCGACGGCGCTGGGGGCGAATTACTGGGCCGGCCGTGCGGCTGACGGCATGGAACTGCCGCAGATCGCGCGCAGTTTCTTCGTGCAGAACGAGACCACCGCGCTTCTGCCCGGCATGGACGAGATCGAAGGCTACGTTGCGACGGTATTCGAGAACGTGTTGGGCCGCGCGCCCGCGGAAGAGGGACTGGCGTACTGGACCACCGAACTGCAAAGCGGCTCCATCGATATTCCGGTGTTCATCCTCGCGGTCATAAACGGGGCCAAGTCGGCAACGGGCAGCGCGGCGGATTCCGCCTATCTTGCGTCAAAGACCGATGCCGGCACCTATTTCGCGGTCACCAAGGGGCTGACGGATTACGACAATTCGATCGCCGTGATGGACACCTTCGATGCCGACCCGGGGAACGCGGACTCCATCAAGGCCCTGGTTGACGGGTGGCACGAGGCGGCCACCACCGGCCCGGCACAGGAGCTTGTCCTGCAACTTGTTGGGGTCGTTGCGGACCCGTACGCGATCTGAGGGCTCCGGGCGGTCGGCCGCCCACCCGGTCGCTCCTTGTCGCGACCCTCAGGCGGCGGCCTGCTCGGCGGCATTGCCGGGCACGTAGTTCAGCACCGGCGCCAGCCAGCGCTCGGCCTCGTCTATATCCATGCCCTTGCGCGTGGCGTAATCAGCGACTTGGTCGCGTTCGACCTTGCCGACGCCGAAATAATAGCTGTCCGGGTGACCGATATAGAGGCCTGATACAGATGACCCCGGCCACATTGCCATGCTTTCGGTCAGTGTCACGCCGGTGGCGGCCTCGGCATCGAGAAGATCGAAGAGGGCGCGTTTCTCGGTATGGTCGGGCTGGGCCGGGTAGCCGGGCGCGGGACGGATGCCGGCATAGGGTTCGCCGATCAAGTCCTGCGGGGCAAAGCTTTCGTCCGGGGCATAGCCCCAGAGCGTGCGCCGCACCCGTTCATGCAGCATCTCGGCCATAGCTTCGGCGATGCGGTCTGCCAGCGCCTTGACAAGGATCGCGCCGTAATTGTCGTTGGCCTTGTCAAGCTTGTCTGCAATCTCGATCTCCTCGGGGCCGGCGGTCACGACGAAGCCGCCCACATGATCCGCCCCGCGCCCTTCGGGCGCGACGAAATCCGACAGCGCCACATTGGGCCGATCGCCGCGTTTGGAGGTTTGTTGCCGCAGCGTGTGCAGGGTTGCCAGCGGTTCGCTGCGGTCTTGCCTCGTGAAGAGGCGAATATCGTCACCCACCGCATTGGCGGGCCAGAAGCCCACCACGGCGCGAGGGGTGAACCAGCGCTCGGACACGATCTGCCTCAGCATTTCCTGCGCATCGTCGAAAAGCGCGCGGGCGGCGGCACCTTGCGTCTCGTCCTCTAGGATCTTGGGGTAGACGCCGCGCATCTCCCAGGTCTGAAAGAAGGGCGTCCAGTCGATGTAGCGGACGATCTCGGCGAGGTCCCAATCGTCGATCACGCGGGTGCCGGTAAAGCTGGGGGCTTTGGGCGTGTGGGCGTCCCAGTCGAGCTTGAGCGCGTTGGACCGTGCTGCCGACAGGGGCAGGCGGCTTTTGGCCCGCTCGGAGCGTTCGTGCTTTTCGGCCACATCGGCATATTCGGCCTGCAGGCGCGCCACGTAACCGGACTTTTGCGCGGGGCTCAGAAGTGCGCCCACCACGCCCACGGCCCGGCTGGCATCGGTCACATGGATCGCCGCGCCCTTGGTGTAGCGCGGCGCGATTTTCACGGCGGTGTGGACCCGCGAGGTGGTGGCCCCGCCGATGAGCAACGGAATGTCGAGCCCTTCGCGCTCCATCTCGGCGGCCAGGTGCACCATCTCGTCGAGCGACGGGGTGATGAGGCCGGAAAGCCCGATGATATCCACCTGTTCCTCGCGCGCGACCTGAAGGATCTTTTGCGGCGGGACCATCACGCCCAGGTCGATGATCTCGTAATTGTTGCAGGCCAGAACGACGCCCACGATGTTCTTGCCGATGTCATGCACGTCGCCCTTGACCGTGGCCACCAGCACCTTGCCAGCAGAGTTGCGCCCGTCGCCGCCGGTCAGGCGCTTTTCCTCCTCCATGTAGGGCAAGAGCACGGCCACCGCCTGTTTCATGACCCGGGCGGATTTGACGACCTGGGGCAGGAACATCTTGCCCGCACCGAAGAGGTCGCCCACCACGTTCATCCCCGCCATGAGCGGCCCTTCGATCACATGCAGTGGGCGCTCGGCGGTCTGCCGCGCCTCTTCGGTGTCTTCTTCGATAAATTCGGTGATGCCGTTGACCAAGGCATGTTCAAGCCGCTTGTCCACCGCCCAGTCGCGCCAGGCCAGATCGCGGACCTTTTCCTCGCGCTTGTCGCCCTTGAAGCGTTCTGCGAGGTCGAGCAGGTTCTCGGTCGCCGTGCCGGATTTGGGGGTCCGGTTCAGCACTACGTCCTCGCAGGCCTCGCGCAACTCGGGGTCGATCTGGTCGTAGACCGCCAGCTGACCGGCGTTGACGATGCCCATATCCATGCCCGCGCGAATGGCGTGATACAAAAACACCGCATGCATCGCTTCTCGCACGGTGTCGTTGCCGCGGAAGCTGAAGGACAGGTTCGACACCCCACCCGAGACATGGGCGTGGGGCAGGTTGGCCCGGATCCAGCGCGTCGCCTCGATGAAGTCGACGCCGTAATTGTCATGCTCTTCGATGCCGGTGGCGACCGCAAAGATATTGGGGTCAAAGATGATGTCTTCGGGCGGGAACCCCACTTCTTCGACAAGGATGCGATAGGCACGCGCGCAGATCTCGGTCTTGCGCGCGAGGGTGTCTGCCTGCCCGTCTTCGTCAAAGGCCATGACGACCACCGCCGCCCCGTAGGCCAGACACAGGCTGGCCTGCTGGCGAAACACCTCTTCGCCCTCCTTGAGGCTGATCGAGTTCACCACGGACTTGCCCTGCACGCATTGCAGACCGGCCTCGATCACCTCCCACTTGGAGCTGTCGATCATGATCGGCACACGGGCGATATCGGGCTCCGAGGCGACAAGGTTCAGGAACTCGACCATCGCCTGTTTGGAATCGATCAGCCCTTCATCCATGTTCACGTCGATGATCTGCGCGCCGTTCTCAACCTGGTCGCGCGCGACATCGAGCGCGGCGGCATAATCGCGGTTCACGATCAGTTTGCGGAAGCGGGCCGAGCCCGTGACATTCGTCCGCTCGCCCACGTTCACGAAGGGGATGTCCGGCGTCAGGACAAAGGGCTCGAGGCCTGAAAGACGGAGGTATCGCTCGGTCATGCGGGGACCTTTCTGGGGGCAAAGGGGGCCACGGCCTCGGCGATGGCGCGGATATGCTCGGGCGTGGTGCCGCAGCAGCCGCCGACCACGTTCACGATCCCATCGCGGGCAAACTCTTCGACCTGCGCGGCGGTCTGCGCGGGCGTTTCATCATATTCCCCGAACGCGTTCGGCAGGCCCGCATTGGGATAGGCGCAGGTCAGCGCGGTTGCGACGCCTGCGATCTCGGTCATGTGGGGACGCATCGCCTCGGCCCCCAGCGCGCAGTTGAGCCCCACGGTGAAGGGCCGGGCATGGGCGACCGAATGCCAGAACGCCGTGGGGGTCTGGCCCGACAGCGTCCTGCCAGAGGCATCGGTGATCGTGCCCGAGATCATCAGCGGCAACTTGTTGCCTGCGCGTGCGAAGGCTTCGAAGGCGGCAAAGATCGCGGCCTTGGCGTTCAGCGTGTCAAAGATCGTCTCGATCAGGATCAGATCGGCGCCGCCTTCGATCAGCCCGTCGATCTGCTGGCCATAGGCGGTGTGCAGATCGTCGAAGCTCACGGCACGGTAGCCCGGATCGTTGACATCCGGGCTGATCGAGGCGGTGCGGTTGGTCGGCCCCACGGCCCCCGCGACAAAACGCGGGCGGCCATCCTCCGACGTGGCCCGATCCGCCGCGCGCCGCGCAATCTGCGCACCCGCGACATTGAGATCATGCACCGCATCCTGCAGCCCGTAATCGGCCTGGGCGATGGTCGTGGCGGAAAAGGTGTTCGTCTCGAGGATATCGGCCCCGGCCATGGCAAAGGTATACTGGATATCTTCCACCGCTTGCGGCTGGGTCAGAACCAAAAGGTCGTTGTTGCCCTGCTGGGGCTGCTCGGGGTGATAGTGATGGCGGCAGCCCGGACCGTGGACATGGCCCTTTGCCGAAAAATCCTCTTCGGTCATGCCCAGTGTCTGGATCATCGTGCCCATGGCACCGTCGAGGATCAGGATCCGATCGTCAGCGAGCGCGCGCAGCGTCGAGAGGGCAGGCGTTGCGGGCAGCGAAAAGTCGAGCATGGGCAGCGGGATCCGCGTCGTTTCGGGAACCCGCACCTTAACCTTTGCATAACTTGAGGTGAAATGAATGTTTCCTCAGGACATCATGAAGGTCGTTCATGCATCTTTGGCCTGTCACGCGCCGAGCATTGCCAATATCGCGTTCAGCTCGTCGGTCAGCGCCACCTGGGCGGCGCAGACGCACTGATCGATCGTCGCGCCCAGAGGCCGGATTGTCCCGAGGCTCCCGACCAGGTCGCGCCGGTTGTTGCCCGTCACCGGCACGCCCGCGCGCTGGGCTCAGAGCGGCAGGCGGACCGCCCGTCGCGCCTGGGCCCCGCCGCGCCGCTGGCGGGGCGGCAGAGAGAGGGGCAGGGGCGTCAATGGCCGCTCCACGGAGCTGAGCAAAAGCTCGCAGAATTCGGCCACCGCCGGGGAATGCACCATGAAGGGCGCGGCCCGGTCGAAGGCGTCCAGCGCGGCGCGCCGGTAGTCGGCGTCGCCGGGCAGGCTGGCGATCCACTGCATGTAGCCCAGCTGGCCCATCTGCCGTGCCGTGTCGGCCGCCACGGGGCCGGTATCAAGTTGAGAAATCGTGCGTTCCAGTATCATCGCGCCCTCCGCGCAAAAGGGCAGGAGGCGCGGGCAACGGCGATGTCTGAGGTCCGGGTCGGGCCATCTGTCGTCTCTCCGTTCCCAGGGCACCCCGCCCGGGTTCAAGGTGACTGCGGCGCAGTGCATCGCGCCGGAGATGGCAGGTCTCCTGACTTGCGGGTCACAGCTTTCCCGATCCTTCCCGAGCCCGTGGGCTCAGTGGCGTTCGTCGGGGTCGCTCTCCGCTCACAGTTGCGGGGGCAGTCGCGGAATTGAGACCCGTCTTGCACCGGGGCCCTCACCGCGTTCCCTTTTCAGCCGACCGGAACCGGTCGGACACCATCACCAACCATGAGCGCAGAAATCCGCGCCCCTGTCCAGCGAAAGCATCTTAGGGGCAGGGGAATCGCACTTGAGCTTTGACAGTTGTGCAGAACTGGATTCTTGAGGTTTCATCATCAGATGGAGCTTC
>CAJXWO010000072.1 GCA_913062865.1 uncultured Paracoccaceae bacterium
CTCGAAGCTCCATCTGATGATGAAACCTCAAGAATCCAGTTCTGCACAACTGTCAAAGCTCAAGTGCGATTCCCCTGGGGCAATCCGACCAGTCTTGCCAAGCCTGCCGTCACCGCCCTAAAGTCTGCCGGTGTTTTCAAGGATTTCCCTGCCCCGCGACCACCTGATCACCACCACCGTGCTGCTGGCCCTCGGCGGTTTGGGCGGGCTCTTGGCCTGGCAGTTCGGCACGCCGCTGCCCTTCATGCTGGGCAGCCTCGTCGTCTCGGCCCTGGCCGTGGCCCTCGCCGCCCATCGCTTCCCGGTCGGGTACCAGTTCCCTCAGAAATTCCGATTGATCTTCATCGCGCTGATCGGGGTCATGATCGGCGCGCAGGTCAGCCCCGACCTGATCGCGCGGGCCCCCGAGCTGGCGGCGAGCCTTGCGATGATCACGCTCTTCGTCGTGCTGGCCCACGCGCTCAACACTGCGATCTTCCGCTATATCGGCGGCTATGATCGGGCCACGGCCTTCTACAGCGGCACCCCCGGCGGGCTGCTGGAAAGCATCGCCATGGGAGAGGCCGCGGGCGCCAACATCCGCGTGCTGACGATCCAGCAATTCCTGCGCATCGTGCTGGTCCTCACCCTCGTGCCCCTGGGCTTCACGGTGTGGAGCGGAGCGGCCGTGGGCTCTGCTGGCGGGATGAGCTTCGGCCCGCAAGACTCTCGAGATACAGCGACAATCGGTCTTGTCTTCGGCATCGGATTGGTCGGTCTCTGGCTGGGCCACCGGCTGCGCCTGCCCGCTGCACAACTGACGGGTCCGATGTTTGCCGCCGCGATCCTGAGCGGGTCGGGCCTCGTGACGCTCAGCCTGCCCATCTGGCTGGTGGACATCGCCCAGGTCGTGATCGGGGCCAGCCTGGGCGTGCGCTTCCTGGGGGTCACCGGCCAGATGCTGGGCAGGGCGCTGTCGCTCAGCCTGTTGTCGGTACTGGCGATGCTCGCACTCGGGATCGCGATGTCCCTGATCTTGCATGCTTATTCCGGAACGTCGCTGATCGCGCTGATCATCGCCTTCGCCCCCGGCGGCGTGACCGAGATGTCGCTGGTGGCTTTGTCGCTCCAGGTCAGCCCGGCCTTCGTGGCGCTCCATCACATATACCGGATCGTGATCACCGTGGTCGAACTCAGCCTCGCCGCGCGGTTTCTGGGCCTGTCGGCGCCAGAGCCCTAGGCCTCGGCCGCCTTCTCTTCGAGCGTCAGCCACTCCTCCTCGGCCTCCGTCAGCGCCGCCTGCCGCTCGGCCAGCATCTCGGTGGCTTTCTGGAATTTGACAGGCTCGCGGGTGAAAAGCTCCGGGTCCGCCAAGAGCCCGCCCAGCTTGGCGATCTCGGCCTCGAGCCGCTCGATCACCGCGGGCAATTCCTCCAGCCGGTGCTTTTCGGTGAAGGTCAGGCCCGGCTTCGCGGGCTTCGGAGCGGGTTTCGCCGGTTTTTCAGCGGCTTTCGGCTTCTCGGATTTGGCAGCGTGAGCGCCGGCATTCTCTGTCCGTTGGGCGCGATAATCGCTCCAGCCGCCTGCATAGACCGTCGCACGGCCGCCGCCCTCCATCGCAACGGTCGTGGCCGCCACACGGTCCAGGAAATCGCGGTCGTGGCTCACCAGCAGCACGGTGCCGTCATAGTCGTCCAGCAATTCCTGAAGCAGGTCCAGTGTCTCTACATCCAGATCATTCGTCGGCTCGTCCAGCACCAACAGGTTGCTTTCCCGCGCCATCAGCTTGGCCAGCAACAGCCGCGCCTTTTCCCCGCCCGAGAGCGAGCGCACCGGCGCCCGGGCCTGGCGTTCGTCGAACAGGAAATCCTTGAGATAGCCCACCACATGCCGCGGCTGGCCGCGCACCAGGATCTGATCGGCCTTGCCCGAAACGCGCATCTCCGGGTCGCCGGTCAGGTTCTCCCAGAGGCTCGCATCCCCGTCGAGCTGCGCGCGCGCCTGGTCGAAGATCGCGGGCACCAGGTTCGTGCCATGCTGCACGGTGCCTTCGTCCGGCGCGACCTCACCCATCAGCATCTTCAAAAGCGTCGTCTTGCCCACGCCGTTGGGCCCGACAAAGGCCACGCGATCCCCGCGCTGGATCTTGATCGAGAACGGGCGCAGGATCACCTTGTCGCCGTAAGCCTTTGAAATTCCGTCCGCCTCGATCACCTTGCGGCCCGACTTCGGCCCCTGGTCCAGCGCCATGGCGGCGGTACCCTGCCGCTTGATCATCGCCGCCCGTTCCGAGCGCAGATCCTGCAGCGCCCGCACCCGGCCCTGGTTGCGCTTGCGACGCGCGCTGATGCCTTCCACGGCCCATCGCGCCTCGGCCTTGATCTTGCGGTCCATCTTGTGGCGCTGCTGGTCCTCTTCTTCCCAGACCTTGTCGCGCCAGGTCTCGAATGCGGAAAACCCCCGCTCCTGCCGACGCACCTGCCCCCGGTCGATCCAGAGCGTGGCGCGGCTGAGCGCATTCAGGAACGCCCGGTCGTGGGAAATGAGGACATAGGCCGCCTTGGTCGCGCGCAGCTCGTCCTCGAGCCATCCGATCGCCTCGATATCGAGGTGGTTCGTGGGCTCGTCCAGCAGCATCAGGTCGGGTGCCTCGGCCATGAGCTTTGCAAGCGCCGCGCGCCGCCGCTCCCCGCCCGAGGCCGTCTCCACGGGACGCTCGGGGTCGAATTTCAGACCTTCGGCCGCGCGTTCCACCCGGTAGAGCTCGCCCGGCTCCAGCCCCGCCTGGGCAAATTCGCCCAGCGTGGAGTATCCGCCCATGTCCGGGTCCTGTTCCATGTAGCGCACGCTCTCCCCGGGTGGGACCACGCGGGTGCCCCGGTCGGGCTCCACCAGCCCGGCCATGACCTTCATCAGCGTGGACTTGCCCGATCCGTTGCGCCCCACCAGGGCCACCCGGTCGCCCGGTTGCACCACAAGGTCCAGCGCGTCGAACACGGGCTCGCCACCGAAAGTCAGCGAGATGTCGGAAAGCTGCAAAAGCGGAGGTCTGGCCATGCTCGCGAGCTAAGCCGGGCCGAGCCGAAGATCAACAGGCTCTTCATCTTTCCCGAAATACTCCGGGGAGCGCGAGGGGCAGCGCCCCTCGTACATCAAGGAAACGCTCAGCCCGCCACCGCGCGCAACAGCCGTTTCCGCGCGGGCGGGATCGCCCGGATCTCGACGCCCGTAAAGACATGGAGCGTGTTCATGTGCCGGTCCACCACCGCGTGGTCGCTGACCCATCCGCCCATCATCAGGTAGGTGCGCAACAGCGGCGGCATCCGCAGCATCGCCTGCTTGGCATCCGGTTTGCGGCGCAGCTTGGCGGCAAAGCGGAACACGTTGGGCGCCTTGACCCGCGGCAGCCAGCGCTTGGGGGCCAGGTGCCGCTCCTTCAGCATGGCGAAAGCATCAAGGTAGCTGTCCGCATCCGTGCCCCGGAAAGACGAACAGCCGAACAGCATCTCGACCCCGTGATCGTCGACGTAGCGGGTCATCGCGGCCCAGGCCACGCGCAGAATGTCCGGGTCGTGCCGGTCGGGATGGATGCAGAAGCGGCCCATCTCGACCATCGGCCCATCGAACGCCTCGAGCGCCGAAAGCTCGTAATACTGCGCCGAGTAGCTGCGCCCGATCTCGCAACCGCCGGTCAGGGGCAGCATGCGGAAACAGCAGACCAGGTCGCCCGAGCGGGCCTCTTCGATCAGGATATGGCTGCAGATCGCGTCGAACCTGTCCGTGTCACGCCCGCCGGGCTGCGGCTCGGCCCCCGTTTCGGCCACGAAGGCCAGGTAGCGCAGCGCCTGGGCGCGGTCGATATCCGCGTCCGTCCCGGCGATCCGGGCCCGGTATCGGCCCTTGGCAAAGCCTGTCATCTGCTGCTCTCCACGCCCCGATTCGGTGTCATTGCACAACACTAACGCGCCGGAGTGTAACAGGCCGATTACAGTTTGGGACGCGCGTCTATTGGTCCAGCAGGTCGGCGGGATTGAACCGGCCAAGGTTGCCCAGCAGCTGGCGCAGGAACCCGATGGAGGCCCCGCTATCCGTAACCCGGCGCGACAGCGGGACGACCTGCCCGTCCTCGAGCCCGTAGCGTTCGATATTGGACACCACATCGGCCTGGTCGAAGCTGATCGCGACCACCTGGCGGTCGATCACCTCGGGCGCCTGGTAGGCAAAGCTGCGCACCTGGCTTTCGACATAGTAGTAGTCGCCGCCCTGCAACATGCCAGAGGTCGAGGGCGGTCCCACGATCTCGTCGACGGTGGCGCGGGTGTCGATGCCCACGACGATCTCGTTCAAGAGCGCGTCGTCCGGTGCATAGCCGTGCTTGCGGACGCTCGCGGTACAGGCCGTCACCGTCAAAAGCACGAGCCCGGCCAATGTCAATCGCCTGATCGCTGCCGTTCTGCCCATGCCTGCCCTCTTGATCTTGGCCGTCCGTGCCTTTTATTCCGCTTATAGAAGGAACGGCCCCTGTTCAAGAATGTGTTCCAACCCGGGGGCCGGGCAGATGATGACCGAAACGCCCCGACAAGAGACCCGCCTGCGTACGGCAACGCTCAATCCCAGGCACCCTCATGACTTCGATCTGCGCCCGGACGGGCCGCAACTGGCCGCCCTCGCACAGGATCTGGGCCTTCTGGCCCTCAGGAAACTGCGCTTTGCCGGGACGCTTGCCGCCGAGGGCAGCTCGGACTGGAGGCTGGAGGCCGAGCTGGGGGCGACCGTCACCCAACCCTGCGTCGTCACGCTCGAGCCCGTCTCGACGCGGATCGACCAGCCCGTGCTGCGCCGGTTCCTAGCCCACATGCCCGAGCCCGAAGCCGGCAGCGAGATCGAGATGCCCGAGGATGACAGCCTCGAGCCCCTGGGCGCGGTGATCGACCTCGAAGCAGTGATGGCCGAGGCCCTGGCCCTGGCCCTGCCGCTTTATCCCCGCAAGGGCGAGGCGGAACTGGGCGAAGCGGTGTTCGCCGAACCCGGCGTCACGCCCATGACCGACGAAGACACGAAACCTTTTGCAGGCCTTGCAGCGCTGAAATCGAAACTCGACGACAAGGACTGAGGCCCGCGAAAAACCGCTTGCAAGAAAAACATTTCGCAGTATTTTCGCGCCTTCATCGAATAATCGGGTTGAACCGGCGACGCGCCTGCGTCTATGACCGCGCCACGCCCGACCCACCGGGCACGACATTTGCCCCCGAGATCAGAGGTTGTGACATGGCTGTCCAGCAAAACAAAGTCTCCAAGTCGCGTCGCAACAACCGCCGTGCGCATGACGCACTGGTTGCCGCGAACCCCAACGAATGCCCCAATTGCGGCGAGCTCAAACGCCCGCACCACGTCTGCGCCGCTTGCGGTCACTACGCGGATCGCGAAGTGGTCGCGTTGGCCGACGAGATCGACCTGGATGAGGACGCGGCCTAACGCCCTGATCCAATCGACCGGCCCGCGCGCATGACTGTTCCCCAGAACACATCGCCCGACGAGGCCGGTCGCATCGTTCTATCCATTGACGCCATGGGCGGCGACCGGGGTCCCTCGGCCGTCGTGTCTGGCATTGCGCGCTCAGCCAAGAAGAACCCCGAGCTGGATTTCATCCTGCACGGCCCCGCGGCCGAGCTGGAGCGCTTGGTTGCGCGCAAGAAACACCTGCGCGGCCGGGTCGAGATTCGCGATGCTGCCGGCGTCGTGACCATGCATGACAAGCCCAGCCAGGTGATGCGCCAAGGCAAGGGCACGTCGATGTGGTCGGCGATCGAGGCGGTCCGCGACGGCGAGGCGACGGTCTGCGTCAGCTGCGGCAACACCGGCGCGCTGATGGCGCTGTCGATGGTGCGGTTGCGCAAGCTCCCGGGTGTCAACCGTCCCGCCATCGCCGTGCTCTGGCCGTCGCGCAACGATCACAATTTCAACGTGATGCTCGATGTGGGCGCCGATATCCGCGCCGATGCCGAAGACCTGCTGCAATACGCGCTCATGGGCGCATCCTATGCCCGCAACGGGCTTGATCTGCCGCGGCCCCGGGTGGGGCTTCTGAATGTCGGGACCGAAGAGCACAAGGGCCGCTCGGAACTCAAGGAGGCGGCCGAACTGATCGGCGACCATGCCGCCGATGCGAACTACGATTTCGTGGGATTCGTCGAGGGCGGCGATATCCCGGGCGATGTCGCCGACGTGATCGTGACCGACGGCTTTACCGGCAACATCGCACTCAAGACCGGCGAAGGCACCGCCAGCCTGATCGGCGATCTGCTGCGCGAGGCGTTCAAGTTCTCGCCCCTGTCGCGCTTTGCCTCGCTTCTGGCCTACACATCCCTGCGCCGCCTGCAAAAGCGGATCGACCCCCGGCGCGTGAACGGCGGCGTGTTCCTCGGTCTCAACGGCACGGTGGTTAAATCCCATGGATCGGCGGACGCGACGGGCGTCTCCGCGGCTGTGAAACTGGCGTTCCAGCTGGCCAAGACCGGCTTTACCGAAAGACTGGCGGCTCGGGTTGCCTCCACCGCGGGGAAACAGCAGGATGCGCCGAAATTACTCGATTCAAGCGGGGCATCATGAGCGTTCGGGCAGTGGTCAGAGGCGTCGGGCACTATCTTCCCGAACGTGTGGTCCCGAACAGCGAGTTCGAGAAATCGCTGGATACCACGGATGAATGGATTCGCACCCGCTCGGGCATCGAACGCCGTCACTTCGCAGCCGAAGGCCAGACCACATCCGACCTGGCCACTCGCGCCGCGCGCGCCACGCTCACGGATGCGGGTCTTGAGCCCGCCGATCTCGACGCGGTGATCGTCGCCACCTCGACCGCCGATTTCACCTTTCCCTCCGCCGCCACCATGGTCCAGGCCGAGCTGGGCATGACCGGCGGTTTTGCCTTTGACGTGCAGGCGGTCTGCGCTGGCTTCGTCTTTGCGCTCGCCAATGCCAATGCGCTGATCGTGTCGGGCCAGGCCCGGCGCGTTCTGGTCATCGGGGCCGAGACCTTTAGCCGGATCATGGACTGGACCGATCGGTCGACCTGCGTGCTCTTCGGCGATGGCGCAGGCGCGCTGATCCTAGAGGCGACCAAGGGCGCGGGCACCCCCGAAGACAGGGGCATCCTCGCCACGGATCTCAATTCCGACGGGCGGTTCCGTGACATTCTTTATGTGGATGGCGGCGTGTCGACCGGCACCACCGGCCATCTGCGCATGGAGGGCAAAGAGGTCTTCCGCCACGCCATCGAAAAGCTCGCCAAGACCGCGCATACCGCGCTCGACAAGGCGGGGCTGGACGGCGCCGACGTGGATTGGGTCGTCCCCCACCAGGCCAATATCCGAATCATCACCGGCACCGCCAAGAAAATGGGCGTGCCCATGGACAATGTCGTGGTCACCGTGCAGGACCACGGCAACACGTCCGCCGCGTCGATCCCCCTTGCGCTCTATGTGGGCCGCCAGCGCGGCCAGATCAAAGAGGGCGACCTGATCGTGACCGAGGCCATCGGCGGCGGCCTGGCCTGGGGCGCTGTCGTCCTGCGCTGGTAGGCGCAACGACCGGGCGGAAACCCTCTCTCAGGGCCAGCGCGCAAGTCCTTGATATTGACTCGGAAATCTTCCTGTCCCTTACTGGTTGCAAAGGAACGGGGGATGACATGGGTGAAAAGACGCTGACGCGTATGGATCTGAGCGAGGCCGTGTTCCGCGAGGTGGGACTGTCGCGCAACGAATCCTCCGAACTGGTCGAGGCCGTGCTGGCCCACATGTCCGACGCGCTCGTGCGCGGCGAACAGGTCAAGATCTCGTCATTCGGCACCTTCAGCGTCCGCGAGAAGGCGGCGCGCGTGGGACGCAACCCCAAGACCGGCGAAGAGGTGCCCATCAACCCCCGCCGGGTGCTGACCTTCCGCCCCTCGCATCTGATGAAAGACCGGGTCGCTGCCGGCAACAAACGCTAAGGGGGCGCCGGGCCCATGGCCAGCAAGTCGCCGGACGCCTTCCGCACCATCAGCGAGGTCGCAGATTGGCTCGAGACCCCGGCCCATGTGCTGCGGTTCTGGGAAAGCAAGTTCACCCAGGTGAAGCCGGTGAAACGTGCAGGCGGGCGTCGCTACTACCGCCCTGCCGACATGCAGCTTCTGGGCGGGATCAAGCGGCTGCTGCACGATGACGGGATGACCATCAAGGGCGTTCAGAAGCTGTTACGCGAACATGGCGTGAAGCATGTGGCGGCCCTGTCGCCACCGCTCGAAGGGGACGGCCCCACCCCGCCGCCCGCCGCAGCCACGGTGCTCGATTTCCCAACCGGCGGAAAACCCGCCGACCCGCCCGAGGGCGCGTCGACAGACGACGCGCCCGCCCAAGCCCCCGCGCCGCGCCCCGCAGAGGCGCCGGACACTCGCGACCCGGGGGCGCAGATCACCGAGCCGGAAACGACTGCCGACGACCCGGTTGCACCCGCCGCCCATGAGGCGCCAGAGGCCGAGCAGGAGATCGACACGGAAACCGCTGCCCAGGACGCCGCTGCCCCGGACACCGACCTTGTCCCCGCCCCCGATCCCGACAGAATGGCCGAGGAAGACGCAGAGGCGCCCGCCCTCAAGGCCTTCGCCGCCGGGTTCGACCGAGACGCGGAACGCGACAGCGATATCCCCGATCCTGCCCCGGAAACGGACGCGGCCGCCCAAAGTCGCGGCCCGACCGGGGATCAGCCCGCCCCCGCATCGCAAGAGCGGGCAGCGACGGTCGATCCCGACGCGGCCCCGGCCCGGAGCGACCGCCCGGTCGACGCGCCCGGGACGGCGGACGCCGAGCCACCAAAGACAACATCGCCCGACCCGGATCCCGCCCCGACGCCTCCACCCGACGCCGACGCGGCACCGGGCCCCGAACGGCACCCGGAGCCGGAGACGGAACCAGCCCCCATCACGGCATCCTCGGAGCCCCCGACCCCGTCGTCCCCGTCCGAGCCGCCCGCCGCCATGCCCGCGGGCACCCCCGCCGCCGCACCGGCTGGCGACGCGCCGAAAGAGCCAACCGAGACCGCCGATACCGGGTCCGACGCGACAGCCCTGCCCGGCTTTCTCCAGCCCGGCGCAACGCGTGCAGCCGCGCCGACCCAAAGCCAGCAGGCGCGTCCGAAAGGCGGTACGCTGGGTGCGATCGTCACCCGATCTGGGCCCGTGCGCGACCCGGCGACACGCCGCGCGATCCTTGCCGAGGCCCGGAAACTCGCCGCCCTGCGCGCGCACTGGCGCAGCCCGCCGGACGCGACCGACAAAAAGTGAATTCGCCCCTTGTCTCGGCGTGTATTTGCGGTAAGACACAAACCTCATCGGGCTATAGCGCAGTCTGGTAGCGCGTCCGTCTGGGGGACGGGAGGTCGTAGGTTCGAATCCTGCTAGCCCGACCACTCTTCAAACGCCCGGCCCCGCAGATCGTGGGACCGGGCGTTTCAGTTTCAACGGGGGTGACATGACAGGCGTCCTGCCCAGCCAGACCCTGCACCGAATGATCGCGGACGGCGAAATCACCGCCGCACCCGAGATCGTCGCGGCCCAGATCCAGCCCGCGAGCCTCGATCTGCGGCTTGGCCCCCGTGCCTACCGCGTACGCGCCTCTTTTCTTGCCGGGCAGGGCCGCAGGGTCATCGACCGGCTGGCCGAATTCGAGATGCACCAGATCGACCTGAGCGAGGGTGCCGTGCTGGAAAAGGGCTGCGTCTATGTCGTGCCCTTGATGGAGCGGCTGGCGCTGCCCGCACACCTGCAGGCTGTCGCCAATGCCAAAAGCTCGACCGGGCGGCTGGACCTCCTGACCCGGCTCATCACCGATGACGGGACCGAGTTCGATCGCATCCCCCAGGGCTACCAGGGCCCCCTTTACGCCGAGATCTGCCCGCGCTCGTTTTCCGTGCTGGTGCGGCCCGGCATGCGGCTCAACCAAGTACGGTTCCGCGACGGGCAGGCAGTGCTGGACGACACAGAACTGACCGCATTGCATGCGAGTGACAGGCTTGTCTCCACGGACCCGGTGATCGACGACGGGCTGGGCTTTTCGGTCGACCTGCGCCCCGAGACAGGCGATCTGGTGGGCTACCGCGCCAAGCCCCATACGGGCGTGATCGACCTGGACCGGATCGGGCACTACCCCGCGCGGGAGTTCTGGGAAGAGGTACGCAGCGACAAGGGACGAATCATTCTCGACCCTGGCGCCTTTTATATCCTGGTAAGCCGCGAGGCGGTGCATATCCCGCCTGCCTATGCCGCCGAGATGGCGCCCTACCTGGCCATGGTGGGCGAATTCCGGGTGCACTATGCGGGCTTTTTCGACCCGGGCTTCGGCCATGACGCCGCTGGCGGGGCCGGATCGCGCGGCGTGCTAGAGGTGCGCTGCCACGAGGCGCCGTTCGTTCTGGAACACGGCCAGATCGTGGGCCGGCTGGTCTACGAGCGGATGGCAGAGGTGCCCAAGCGGCTTTATGGTGCGGATCTAGCGTCGAACTACCAAGGCCAGGGCCTGAAGCTCGCCAAGCAATTCACCACCGGCTGATCCAGTTGCAAAGCTGCGTCGACGCAGCTTGAGAAAGCGCGTTCGACCGCGCTGGGAAACGGCGCTTGGAAGCACCGTGAAACAAGGCCCTTCGAAGGGCCTTGGCCCCGTTCAGAACTTGGTCATTTTCCGCGCCATGCGCGTGGCCTGGCGGGCGCGCTTTGGGTTCACCCCGGGCTGGCGTGCGTTTTGACGGCCGCCGTCCTGGCCTTGGTCCGGCTGCGGCGGGGCCTTGGCACGGCCTTCGCCTGTGACCTTGTTGATCCCGGCATTCATGCCCTTGCTGATGACCTTCCGCATGAGCATGCGGGTCACCATGTTGATCAGTGTGTTGGCGTTCATCTTCGCCTCCTGTTCTGCTCTCATCCTTCATATAGCAGGGAAATGTGCAGGTTTCAGGACCCAGAGCGCAGGGCAATCGCACTTCAGAAGCCTTCGATGAGTGTTTGCAGGAAGTCATTGCTCCATCCTGCCTTTTTGAACTTCA
>CAJXWO010000073.1 GCA_913062865.1 uncultured Paracoccaceae bacterium
AGTTCAAAAAGGCAGGATGGAGCAATGACTTCCTGCAAACACTCATCGAAGGCTTCTGAAGCGCGATTGCCCTGTCGCCCGGGAAACCCATCGCTTTTCGGTCGAAGAGGCAGGGAGCGCCACCGCGGGCGATGCCTATCACGAATACCTCGTGGCCTCCTGGGCCTCGGCTCTGCAAGGAAACGAGATCTTCGGCCAGGTCCGGGCCGGGGGCGGCCTGCGCTTCGATCCCGCGCCGCGCCCCTTGGGTCCCTTGCGCGAGATGTCCGAGACGCTCTTGCACCTCGAACAGGGGCGTTGTCCCGAGTGGAGCACGATGCGCGCGATGGTCACGTCGCGGATGGCCGAGGATATGCTGGCGCTACTCTACCTGGTCGAGGTCGCGACGCCGTGTTTTGACGCCTTCTTCAGCCATTTCGCGCGCGCGGCCACGATCCGGGTGACGGCGTGATGCTGCGGCCCGCGACCCTCGGGGCGCTTTGTGCGGTCGCCTATACGCTGCTGATTTCCGGTGCGGACGGGATCACCAAGGCATTGGCCGCCGGGATGGCCGCGCCGCAGATGTATGCCCTTTCGGGCGGTATCGTGGCTGCCCTGGCCTTTGCCACGGCCCGGGCACGGGGGCCGGAGGCGTTGGTCGTCAGCGACCCGAAACTCATGGCGTTGCGCGCGGCGCTCACCGTCGTGGCGGCTTTCGCCTTCTTCCACGCCTTCCGGCTTTTGCCCCTGGCCGAGGTCTTTATCTTCATCGCGTTCATGCCGCTTGTGGCCGGGGTCCTGTCCGGCCCGGTCCTCAACGAACCGGTGCGCCCCCAGGGCTGGGCTGCGCTGGTCACGGGGTTGATCGGCATGCTGTGCCTCTTTCCGCCGGGCAGCGCCAGCCTGGGCGCGGGCCACGCCATCGCGTTGGCGGCCTGCCTGTCCGGTACCGGGTCCATGGTGCTCGCGCGGCGGCTCAGCCGGTCGGGGACGGGCGATCTGGCGCAGGTCTTCTATCCGAACCTCGCGATCTGCCTTGGCATGACGGCGGTCCTGCCCTTCGTGCTGCGGCCGATGGGGGCCGAGGCCCTGGGCCTCATCGTCGCCTATGCGCTGTTCCTGTTCTTCGCGCGGTGGGTGCTGGTGGCCGCGCTCGCGCGCTTGCCGGCCTATGTGGTCACACCGCTTCTGAACCTGCAATTCGTCTGGATGGTGCTGTTGGGCGCCGTCTTTTTCGGCGAATGGCCCGCGGCGAATGTCTATGTGGGGGCAGGCATCCTCGCGGGCTCGGGGCTTTACCTGCTCTGGGACAGGTTGCTGCCCCAGCCTCAGGGCCGCGCCGCGCGGGCCTAGCCGTTCACCGCCTGCCAGCACGGCAGCACGTCGCCGGGTGCCGGGGGCGCGTGATAGACGCCCCGTGCGATGGCCCGCGCCAGGCAAAGCGCCGCCGCATGTCCGATCTCGACCAGGTCCCGCGGACCGGGCGCCTTGGCCCCGGTGGCGGCGGCAAAGACCAGATCGCCGTCATGGGGTGTGTGCGACGGCACGATTGCGCGGGCCATCCCGTCATGGGCAGCCACGGCCATGCGATGGGCCTGCGCCTTCGACAGCGCTGCATCGGTCGCGACAATGGCGATGGTGGTGTTGGCGTGATCCCCGAGCCCTGCCAGCTTCACACTGTCCAGGGTCCGGCCCAGCCCCGCCGAAGGGTCAGGCCCCAGCCCCCCGAATTCGTCCCCCACCTCGAACGGAGCAGCCCAGAAATGCCGCCGCCCCGGCGTGGTTACGCAGCCCACCGGGTTCGCCGCGACCAGCGCGCCCACGGTGATCCCGCTCTCGAGCACCAGCGAGGCGGAGCCCAGCCCGCCCTTCAACTGTCCCGTCGTGGCCCCCGTGCCCGCACCGACCGAGCCAAGAACGAAATCCGTAGACGCAGCCTCCAGCGCCGTGCGGCCCAGAGCGGGGTAGGGGCTTTCGCCCCAGTCCTTGTCGCCGCCATTCAGAAGATCGAACAGGATCGCCCCCGGCACGATCGGCACCCGCACGGGCCCCACGGCAAAGCCGCGGCCCATGGCGCGCAGGCCCGCCATCACCCCGTCGCCCGCACCCAGGCCAAAGGCCGACCCGCCCGACAGAACCAGCGCGTCCACGGCCTCCACCGTCTTTTCGGGCGCCAAGAGGTCGGTCTCGCGCGTGCCGGGCGCGCCGCCCATCACGTGAACCGAGGCCACGAAAGGTGCGTCGCCCACCAGCACCGTGGCACCGGATTTCAGCCGGTCATCCTGCGCGTGGCCGACCCGGAGGCCGGGCACGTCGGTGATCAGGTTGCGCGCGCCCGGCTCCATCAGATGCACCGCCCGCCATCGACCTCGAGCGTGACGCCGGTGATCATGCTCGCCTCGTCCGAGCAGAGAAAGGCCGCGGCATTGCCCAGATCCTCGGGTTGCGAAAAGCGCCCCAGCGGGATCGTCGCGAGAAAGGCCGCCCGCCGCTCGGGCGTGTCCTCGCCCATGAAACTGGCCAGAAGCGGCGTCTCTCCGGCGACCGGGTTCAATGCGTTCACGCGGATGCTATCGGGGGCCAGTTCCACCGCCATGGTCTTGGTCGCGGTGTTCATCCAGCCCTTTGAGGCATTGTACCAATTGAGCTGCGCGCGCGGGCTGATCCCGGCGGTGGAAGAGATGTTGAGGATCGCGCCCGTTTTGCGCATTTTCATGTGCGGCACCAGCGCACGGGCGGTCAGATAGACGGATTTGCAATTCACCGCAAAGACCCGGTCGAAATCCGCCTCGTCGATCTCCTCCAGGGGCCCGCGCGGATGGGTGATGCCCGCATTGTTCACAAGGATATCCACATGCCCCATGGTCTGGATCGCGGCCTCGACCATATCGGACATGTCATCGCCGCTTGACACATCGGCCCTGTGTGCATGTGCTCCGACGGCTTCCGCCACGTCATGGGCCGCATCCTCGTTCAGGTCTACGACCATGACCTGGGCGCCTTCTGCCACGAATTTACGCACAATGCCCGCACCGAAGCCCGATCCGCCCCCGGTCACGATTGCTGTCTTGCCCTCGAGCCTCATGCCCTGTCCTTTCCGTGCCGCGTCTTCATCGCGCCATCCTCGCCGCCTGGCCCAAATCTTTTCAACGAAAAGATTTGGCAAAAGCCTCTTGAAGGCTTTTGGGCCGCCTAGCCGTGATAGGCCGCGACCGTCTTGAGGGTCGAGAAGCCATAAAGCGCCTCGAACCCCTTTTCGCGGCCATGGCCCGACAGGCCCGTGCCGCCAAAGGGCAGTTCGACCCCGCCGCCCGCGCCGTAATTGTTGATGAAGACCTGCCCCGAGCGCAGCCCCCTGGCCAGCCGCATCTGCCGCCCGCCATCGGCGGTCCAGACGCTGGCCACGAGCCCGTAATCGGTGCCATTGGCGATGCGCAGCGCGTCGGCCTCGTCCTCGAAGGGGATCAGAACCTGCACGGGGCCGAAGATCTCGTCTCGGGCCAGCACATGGTCTTCTGGCACGTCGCGCAGAAGCGTGGGTGTCACGTAATGCCCGCCCGCGACGCTGTCGGAGGTGTCGCCCCGGGCGGCGATGGTCAGGTCGGTGCCTTGGGCGAGGTAGCCCTCGACGATCTCTTTCTGTCGGGCCGACACCAGAGGCCCGACGTCGAGATCTCCCATCGCGGGCCCTGCGCGCAAGGCGCGGTAGCGCGCGGCCATCCGCTCGGCCACCTGGCCGTAGACCGCCCGCTGCACGAGAATGCGGGAGGAGGCCGAACAGGTCTGGCCCGCATTCTGGATGCCCGCATTCACCAGAAACGGCAAAGCGGCGTCGAGATCGGCGTCGTCGAAGACGATCTGCGGGGATTTCCCGCCCAACTCCAGCGTCACCGGCACCACGTTCTGCGCCGCAGTGGCCTGAATCAGCCGCCCCACGGGCAGCGAGCCGGTGAAGGAGATATGCTGCACGCCCGCGTGGCCCGCCAGCGCAGCGCCGGCCTCCTCGCCGAGCCCCGGCACCACGTTCAGCGCCCCCGGGGGAAGCCCAGCCTCGCGCGCCAGGTCGGCAAAGGCCAGCGCGGTCAGGCAGGCCTCTTCGGCCGATTTCAGAACGCAGGCATTGCCCATGGCCAGCGCCGCGCCCACGGATCGCCCGATGATCTGCATCGGGTAGTTCCAGGGGATGATATGGCCGGTGACCCCATGGGCCTCGCGCAGGGTATAGACCGTGTAGCCATCGAGATAGGGAATGGTCTCGCCCATCACCTTGTCGGCGGCCCCGCCGTAGAATTCGAGATAGCGGGCGAGCGCTCTGGCGTCGTTGCGCGCCTGGGTCAGCGGTTTGCCCACATCAAGCGCCTCGAGCCGGGCGAGGTCCTCGACGCGGTCCTCGACCAGCCGCCCGAGCCGCGTCAGTGCTCGGCCCCGTTCCACCGCGGGCATCCGGCCCCACGCGCCCTCGCGGGCGGCTTGGGCGGCGGCCACGGCGGCGTCGATGTCGGCGGCGGTCCCGCGTGCGATGCGCCCAAGGGCGCTGCCATCCGAGGGGTTGATGAGCGGCAGGGTTTCGCGCCCCGCGGGCGGCACCCAGGCGCCGCCGACAAGGCAGAGCGACGGGTCGAACCAGGTTTCGGTCATGGCGTGGCCTCTTTCAGATGGGTGAGGTCGGGCAGGGTCGGCGCGGCGGCGATCAGCGACCGTGTGTAGGGATGTTCCGGCGCGGAAAAGACCCGTTCGGTCGGGCCGTCTTCGACGATCCGGCCCGCTTGCATCACAAAGACCCGGTCGGTCACGCGGCGCACCACGCTCAGATCGTGGGAGATGAAGAGATAAGCCAGCCCATGCTCGGCCGAGATCCGTGCGATCAGGTCTAGGATCTGCGCCCGCACCCGCACATCGAGCGCCGAGACGGCCTCGTCGAAGACGATCAGCTCGGGCCGGATGATCAGCGCCCGGGCGATGGCGATGCGCTGGCGCTGGCCACCCGAGAACTCGTGGATGTAACGCTGCGCGTCGTTTGGCGTCAGACCAACGGCGTTCAGCGCCTCGGCAATGGCGGCCTCGCGGGCGGTCCCCTTGGGCGGTGCGTCGAGCAGGTGGAACGGCTCGGTGATCAGCCGCCCGACCCGGTGGCGCGGGTTGAAACTGCCGAACGGGTCCTGAAAGACGACCTGGATGCGCCGCCGCGTGTCCAGGTTCGGGCGGTGGCCGGTAAAGACCGGCTCACCATCCAGGGTGATCTGCCCCGCCTGCACCTCTTCCAGTCCCAGGATCGCGCGGGTCAGGGTGGATTTTCCGCAGCCCGACTCGCCCACCAGCCCCACACGGTCGCCGGTGTTGAGCGTCAGCGACACGTTGTCGACCGCGCGGTGGTGCTGCCGGGGGGCAAAGAGCTGCGTCTTGGGCAGGGGGTAGTCGCGGACCACGCCCTTTACCTGCAAGAGCGGCCTTGCGTCGGCCGGGGCCGGGGGCATCGCGACCCGGTGGTCGGAGGCCTCGAACAGCGCGCGGGTATAGGGGTGTTCCATCCGCGCGAAAAGCTGCCGGGTCGGGCCCTGTTCAACGATCCGGCCCTTTTGCATCACCGCGATCCGGTCGGCCATGTCGGACACCACAGCCAGGTCATGGGTGATCATCAGAAGGCCCATTCCGAAATCGGCGGTGAGCGATTTCAGAAGCGCGAGGATCTGCGCCTGGGTGGTCACGTCGAGCGCGGTCGTGGGCTCATCCGCGATCAGAAGCTTTGGGCGCAGTGCGATGGCCATGGCGATGACCACGCGCTGGCGCTGCCCGCCCGACAGCTCATGCGGGTAGCGGTCCAGCGGAAAGCGGTCGGCGGGCAGGCCCACACGGTCGAGCATCTCGCGCGCGCGCTCCTCGACCTTCGCAGGCGTCATCGCGCGATGGATCAGGATCGTCTCGGCCACTTGCCGCCCGATGGTTTGCACGGGGTTGAGCGCGGTCATGGGTTCCTGGAACACCATCCCGACCTCCCGGCCACGGAGGCCGCACAGCTTGCGTTCCGAAAGCTGCGTAAGGTCCGTCCCGTCCAGCGTCACCGTCCCATTGGTCTGCGCCCCGCGCGGCAAAAGGCCCATGGTGGCCAGTGCCGTCATCGACTTGCCCGACCCGCTTTCGCCGGTGATTGCCACGATCTCGCCCGCGCCCACATCAAGCGACACGGCGCTCAGGATCGGTGCGCCGTGGATCGACAGCGACAGGTTGCGGATCGACAATAGGCTCATGCGCGGGCCACCCGGATCCGGGGGTCGAGCCAGTCGCGCAACCCGTCGCCCATGAGGTTCAGCCCCAGCACCATCAGCACGATGGCAAGCCCCGGGATCAGTGCGAGGTGGGGGGCGAAGCTGACCATGGTCTGCGCATCCGCCAGCATCCGCCCCCAGGAGGGCAGGGGCGGCTGCGCGCCAAGCCCCACGTAGCTCAGCCCCGCCTCGGCCAGAATGCCAAGGCTGAACTGGATCGTGCCCTGCACGATCAGCAGGTTCAGGATATTGGGCAGGATGTGCTCGGCCGAGATGCGCGCGGCCCCCTTGCCTGCCACCCGGGCCGCCAGGATGAACTCGCGCTGCCAAAGCGACAGCGCCGCGCCGCGCGTCAGGCGCGCGAAGACGGGGATGTTGAAGATCCCGATGGCAATGATGGCATTCAGGGCGCTCGCGCCGAAGACGGCAGTGATCAGGATCGCGATCACCAGCGACGGGAAGGCGAACACAAGGTCGTTGCCGCGCATGATGACCTCGTCCACCAGCCCACCCTTGCGCGCCGCGGCCCAGAGGCCCAGCGGCACGCCCAGCCCCATGCCGATGCCCACGGCCACCAGTGCCACAGCGATGGACGTGCGCGCGCCCACCATGATCATCGACAGGATATCGCGGCCGAAATGGTCGGTGCCGAAAGGATGCGCGACGCTTGGCGTCTTCAGCCTGTTCGCGATCTCGAGTGCTTCGACATCGTATGGCGTCCAGAGAAACGACAGAAGCGCGGCGGCCACGAAGCTCAGGCTCAGCACCGCGCCTATCCAGAAGGTGAGCGAGGGGCCGCGCGTCATGTCCGTGCCCTCAGCCGTGGGTCGACCGCGGCATAGGCGAGGTCCACCAGGAAATTCACCACGATGACCGCGAAAACGAGCAACATCACCACCGATTCTACCACGATCAGGTCGCGCGCAGAGATGGCCTGGAACACCAGCCGCCCGAGCCCGGGCAGAAAGAACACCTGTTCGATGATGATCGCGCCCGCCAGCAGGAAGGAGAATTGCAGCCCGAGGATCGTCAGCACCGGGATCAGCGCATTCCGTAGCGCATGGGCCCGCAGCGCCTGGCCCGGGCTAAGCCCCTTGGCGCGGGCGGTGCGGATGAAATCCTCGCCCAGCGTGTCCAGAAGCGCCGAGCGCATGACCCGCGCGAGGATCGCCGCCTGGGGCAGGGCAAGGGCGATTGCGGGCAGGGTCAGCGCCTTGAGCGCGGGCAGCACGCCGCCCTCCCAGCCCGGAAAGCCGCCCGCCGAGAACCAGCGCAGGTTGATGGCGAAGATCACCACCAGCATCATGGCGAACCAGAAATTCGGCACCGCGACGCCCAGTTGCGTGGCCCCCATCACGGCCATGTCGCCCGCCCGGCCCCGGCGGCTGGCGGCATAGATGCCCGCCGGAAAGGCGATGAGGGTGGAGAGCGCCAGCGCATAGGCCGCGAGCGGCAGCGACACCCAAAGCCTGTCCGCCACCATCTGCGCCACCGGCGTGCGATAGGTGTAGGAGGTGCCGAAATCGCCCTGCAGCATGCCCGTGACCCACGCGGCGTAGCGCACCAGCTTGGGCTGATCGAGCCCCAGTTCGGCCCGCAGCGCGGCCAGTGTATCCTCCTGCGCGTTGACACCCAGCATGTAGGCGGCCGGATCGCCCGGCGCGACCTCGACCACGAAGAAAATCACAAGGCTCGCCACCAAGAGCGAGACCAGAAGCGACAGGGCGCGTTTCAGCGTATAGCGCAGCATGGGCGGACGTTAGGCGGCACCGCCGCCCCGGTCCAGAGGCGGTGTGCGGTTGCCGAGGCCGATATCGGGTATTTGGGCCAAGAAGAAGGGCCGGGCCGTGCTATATCCCCAACCATGAGACTGCGGATCAGATGGGACTGGCTGCGCGCCCTGGCGCTGGTGTTGGTCGCGGTGAGCGCGGGGCCCTTCGTGGCCCACGCGCTGGGCCTGGGCTGGCAGGGGCTGCGCCAGGGCGTGGTCGAGGACGCGCATGTCTTCGCGACCGGGCGCTGGGCGCCCAACCTTTCTATGGCACTGCACATGTGGGCAGGCGCGGTGATCACGGCCCTGGCCCCGCTGCAGATGGTCGGGCCGGTGCGGCGGCGCTGGCCAAGGGTGCACCGCGCGGCGGGCCACGCTGTGATCGCAACCGCCCTGATCTCGGGCCTTGCGGGGCTGATCTATATCGCCCTGCGCCGCACGGTGGGCGGGCTGCCGATGGACGTGGCCTTTGCCACCTATGGCGCGCTCGTGATCTGGGCCGCGCTCATGACCCTCCGCCACGCCCGGACGGGCGACAGGCTCCGCCACCGCAACTGGGGGTTGCGGATGTTCGTGCTGGCCATCGGGTCGCTCGTCTACCGCATCCATTACGGGCTGTGGTTCCTTGCGACCGGTGGCGCAGGCGTCGAAGAGGGGTTCACCGGCGCCTTCGATCTGGTGAACCTCTGGGCCTTCTTTATACCCTACCTGCTGGCGGTGGAGCTTTGGATCCGAACCACGGCTCCGCCCCCGACCCGCGCCACGGCCTGACAAAGCCCGAATTCAAGAGGGACAGGCGCCGCCCCTCCCTCTTCATCTTTCCGTAAATACTCGGGGGTCCGGGGCAGAGCCCCGGGTCACTCGATCCAGCGCACGCCCGTCAGGTCGATCGCCTGTGTGGGCGCGTTGGCCCAGAAGCCCTCAACCTTCGCGTTGACCACCGAGGTCGCGGCCAGCTGGAAGAGATAGCCGTTGACGTAATCCTCGGAAATGATCGTCTGGGCCTGTTGCATCAGCGCGGTCCGAGCATCAGGGTCCGTGGTGCGGTTCAGCTCGGCCATCAGGTCCTGGAAGGCCGGGTTGTCATACTGGAAGTAATAGTCGGGCCGGGCATAGATGCCGATGTCGAAGGGCTCGGTATGGCTGACGATGGTCAGACCGAAATCCTTGCCGCGGAACACTTCCTCGAGCCATTGAGCCCATTCCAGGTTGCTGATCTCGGTCTCGATGCCTACGGCGCGCAGCTGAGCGGCGATGATCTCGCCCCCGCGCCGGGCGTAGGAGGGCGGCGGCAGTTTCAGCGTGGTGGTGAAGCCGTCGGCATAGCCCGCCTCGGCCAGAAGCGCGCGCGCCTTCTCGGGGTCGTAGGCCGAGGTGCTGGTCAGGTCCAGATAGGCCGGATTGTGCGGCGCGAAATGGGTGCCGATGGGCGTGCCGTAGCCGAACATGGCCCCGTCGATGATCGCCTGCCGGTCGATGGCATGGGCCAGCGCCTGGCGCACCAGCTTGTTGTCGAACGGGGCCACGCCGTTGTTGGTGGACAGAATCGTTTCGCCCTCGGTCGAGCCCACAAGCACGTTGAACCGCGGGTCGGCCTCGAATTGCGGCAGGTTCTCGGGCGCGGGGAAGGCCTGAAAGGCGTCCACATCCTCGGCCATGACCGCGGCGAAGGCCGCCGTGGGGTCCGAGATGAAGCGGAAGGTCGCGGCCTCGAGCGCGGGCGCCTCGCCCCAGTAATCGGGGTTGCGCGCGATCTCGATCCGGTCGCCCTGCACCCAATTGGTAAAGGTGAAGGGGCCGGTGCCCACGGGATTGGTCTTGATATCCGCGATCGAGTCCTCGGAGACGATGACCGCATCGCCCCAGGCGAGGTTGAAGAGCAGGTTGCCATTGGGCTCGGACAGGGTGACCTGCACCGTCACCGGGTCCACCACCGTGACCTCGGAGATGGCCGCGAAGAGCGCCTTTTGCGTATTGGTCGAGTCCTCGGCCCGCGCGCGGTCGAGGCTGAATTTAACGTCCTCGGCATCCATCGCGCTGCCGTCGTGGAAGGTGACGCCCTCCTGCAGGGTGAAGGTATAGGTCAGCCCGTCCTCGGAAATCTCCCAGCTCTTGGCCAGAAGCGGCGTGACCGATCCGTCCTCCTGGAACCGCGTCAGCCCCTCGAAGATGTTGACATAGACCACGTTGTCGATGGCCCCCGCCGCGGCCGAGGTCGGATCCAGATGCGGCGGTTCGAGCTGCATGGCCACGGTGATGTCGGTCTGTTGCGCGAAACCGGCCGTGCCGGCGAAAAGCGCCGCGGCAAGCGTGAGATGGCGAAGCATGGATCCCTCCCGTTGGGTTTCCCCCAATCTGTCCCCGAACCGCCCCGCGTGGCAAGGGGGAAGGAGGGGGTTGAGCCGGCATCCTTCAGGGCGTGCTTGCTCGCCTCGATTTCTTCGGCGGTCAGGTGGCCGCGCTTCAGACCCATCTCCAGGATTTGGATCAGGGTTTCGGCCCGAAAGGCCATCATGCGGATGGCTGGATCATCGCTTTTCTTGGCCTCTGCCACCTTCTTCTTGCTCTCGGCAACAAAGCGCGTGACATCCTCCATCTTGTTGGAGGGCAGCGTATTGAAATTCGCGATGGTGGTCTTCAGGGCGCTGATCAGTCCCAGCATGTCCATCCGGTCATGCGGTGCGCCCGGCAGCGACTTACCCCAGCGGCCAAGAAAATTGCCATAGGCCTGATTGTTGAAAGTGTCGCCGTTCCAGAAATCACGCCGCTGGTTGTCAGCTTTCATGTCGTCACTCGACATTCCCCAAGTGGCCTGCCTTCTGACGTGAAGATCGCCTGACTGCGCCAACTGATCAAGCGTTTTTCG
>CAJXWO010000074.1 GCA_913062865.1 uncultured Paracoccaceae bacterium
AGAAAGCATCGTTCCCATGGACCAGAGGCCCATGATGCAATAACAATTAATCTGGACCACCCAATGGGGGAACGCCACAAGGTATTGCGCCGCACGGGCGAGCCGCATGTTGTCACCCAAGGTCCGAGGACTGCCACGGGTAACCCCCCAAAGCGCGACGATGGCATCGACAGGCGGCAATTGGGCCGGATCATTGCCCGGGGTCCAGATCACGTCGGCGTCTGCAGACGCACGACGTGCCTGGAACACCGGTTCCAATCCCGGGGGGAGAGGTCCGACCAGGCCCGACGCAGGGCCTGGCCGACTTTTCCGGACGATCCGAGAATGAGAACCCGCACCCTGCGCCCCGTTTCCTTGCGACAACCGAGGAGCAGAATGCGGGCGAAGTCTTAAGATTGGACCAATATGAGCGCGGCGGGACTATTCCGTTCCGAAACCGGGACGTCCGATGCTTGCGTAGGTCTCGAACCCGGCGCGCTTGGCGTCCTTGGCTTCGTAGATGTTGCGCAGGTCGGCCATGCGGGGCGCGGCCATCTTCTTGGCCAACCGCCTGAGGTCAAGTGCACGGAACTCGTTCCATTCGGTCAGGATCACCAGAAGATCGGCGTTCTGGGCAGCCTTGTAGGCATCCTCCAGCCAATGCACGCCCGGCAAAAGCGTCTCGCCCTCGTGCCGGCCTTGCGGGTCGACGACGCGCACCTTGGCCCCGCCGCCCACCAGCGCGGGCACGATGGTCAGGCTGGGCGCATCGCGCATATCGTCAGTGTCGGGTTTGAAGGTCACACCCAGAACCGCCACCGTCTTGCCGTTGAAGGACCCATCGCAGAGGTCCATCAGCTTGTCGATCATCCGGCGCTTGATCTCTTCGTTGACCTTGATGACCGTCTCGGTGATCTGCATCGGCACGGCATGGTCCTGCCCGATCCGGGCGAGCGCCTTGGTGTCCTTGGGAAAGCACGACCCGCCATACCCCGGACCCGCATGCAGGAACTTGTTGCCGATCCGGCCGTCAAGGCCGATGCCATGTGCCACCTGCTTCACATCCGCACCGACCCGTTCGCAGAGCGCGGCAATCTCGTTGATGAAGGTGATCTTGGTCGCCAGAAACGCGTTGGCCGCGTATTTGATCATCTCGGCCGATTCCAGATCAGTGACGACGATGGGAAACTGGCGCAGGTAGAGCGGGCGGTAGATCTCCTGCATGACTTCGGCCGCGCGGTCGGTCTGCACGCCCACGACCACGCGGTCGGGCTTCATGAAATCGTCGATCGCGGCACCTTCACGCAGGAACTCGGGGTTCGAGACCACGTCGAACTCTAGCGCCGGGTTGGCCTTTTTAACCGCCTGCTTGACCTGGCGGTTGGTACCCACGGGCACGGTCGATTTGGTGACGACGACGATATAGTCCTTGGCGACCCGGGCGATCTCTTCGGCGGCGGCCATCACATAGGTCAGATCCGCATGCCCGTCGCCGCGCCGGGTGGGCGTGCCCACGGCGATAAAGACCGCATCCGCCCCTTCGACCGCGGTGGCGAGGTCCATCGTGAAAGACAGCCGACCGGCCTCCACGTTCTTGGCCATGAGCGGCTGCAGACCCGGCTCGTAGATCGGCACTTCGCCGCGCTCCAGCATCTCGATCTTGGCCGGGTTCTTGTCGACACAGACCACCTCGTGTCCGAAATCAGACAAGCATACCCCGGACACAAGCCCCACATAGCCGGTCCCGATCATCGCGATTTTCATGGAAAACTGCCCTTGCGCCATTTTTTGTAAGGATTTTGGAGTATTGCCGGTATCAAGTCAACGAAACCCGCCCCTCAGAAAGGCGTGCCCATGAAAGCGACCGAACTGGCCCTGCCAGGCCTGTGGCTGATCGAACCCCAGCGACACGGCGATGCGCGCGGCTTTTTCAGCGAAAGCTGGAACCGGCGGCGGATGGCCGAGGCGGGATTGGATGTCGATTGGGTGCAGGACAACCATTCGCTTTCGGCCAAGGTCGGCACGGTGCGCGGCCTTCACTTCCAGACCCCGCCCCATGCCCAGGCAAAGCTGGTGCGCTGCGGGCGCGGGCGGCTTCTGGACGTGGCGGTCGACATCCGCCACGGCTCGCCCACCTATGGCCATTGGGTGGCCGAGGAGCTGTCATTCGAGAACGGCAAACAGCTTCTCATTCCTTCCGGTTTCCTGCATGGCTTCGTCACGCGCGAACCCGACACCGAGATCATCTACAAATGCTCGGATTACTATGCGCCCGACTGCGACCGCGCGGTGCGTTTCGACGATCCCGAGATCGGCATCGACTGGGGGCTTGGGGACACCGCCCCCGTGCTGAGCGACAAGGACGCGAAAGCGCCCCTGTTGTCCGAGATCGTGACGCCGTTCCAGTGGAGCGATCTGTGAAGCTGCTGGTCTTCGGCCAAACCGGTCAAGTCGCCACGGAATTGCAGCGCTGCCGCCCGAACGGGGTCGAGATCACCGCCTTGGGTCGGGACCGCGGCGATCTGTCCGACCCGCAGGCCTGTGCCAATTTGGTTGTGCAAAGCGGTCCGGATGCAGTGATCAACGCCGCTGCCTACACCGCCGTGGACAAGGCCGAAAGCGAAGAGCCGCTGGCCAAGGTCATCAATGGCGACGCGCCCGGTGCCATCGCGCGGGCCTGCGCTGCGATAGATGTGCCGCTGGTCCATATTTCGACCGATTATGTCTTTGCCGGGACGGGCAGCATGCCGTGGTCCCCGTCCGATCCGATCGCACCGATCAATGCCTATGGCCGGACCAAGGCCGCGGGCGAGGCGGCCGTGCGGGCCAGCGGTGCGGCGCACGGTATCTTGCGGACCTCTTGGGTATTCTCAGCCCATGGCGCAAATTTCGTGAAAACGATGCTGCGGCTGGGCGCCGACCGCACGCGCCTGACCATTGTGTCCGACCAGATCGGCGGGCCGACCCCGGCTGCGACAATCGCAGAGGCCTGCCTGCACATGGCCGCGCAGCTGCGCGACAACCCAGCGAAAAGCGGCACCTATCATTTCAGCGGCGCGCCCGATGTCAGCTGGGCCGATTTCGCCCGCGCGATCTTTGACAAGGCCGGGCTGACGCCCGAGGTCGCGGACATCCCCACGACCGACTACCCGACCCCGGCCGCGCGACCCCTGAACTCCCGCCTCGACTGCAGCACGACCAAGGCCACCTTTGGCATCGCGCGCCCTGACTGGCGGGCGCATCTGGACGCGGTGCTGAAAGAGCTGCGCTGACGCTTCCAAATCCGGCCCGCCCGCGTCTAGTGTGACAGGCGATCAGGGGGGAGCATATGCGCATCTTTTCGGACCGGAACCGACCCGTTCATCTGGGGCCCTACCCGCTGGAGCAGCTGCGGCGGGCCGACAGCGTGCCGGACCTGTCGGTCATGGCCGCGCAGGCACCTTTGGTCTTCGATCATGAGAACCCAGCCTCGATCATCCATGCCATGGCCGATCATCAGGCGATGATGGACGCGATCCGCGACGGCCTGGTGAACAAGACCCGCTCGACCATTCCCGCCGATCCGGTGGAACGGGCGCGGCACCTCAAGGCCTTCGGCTATTTCTCGGACGCGTCGATGGTTGGCATCGGGCCGCTTCTCGATGCCGGGCGTTTGGCCACGCCATGGCGCAACCCGGGCATCGACCGGCTGGCCGAGGATCTGCGTACCAAGCAGACCAAGACGCTGGCCTCGGGCATCGACATGATCATGGCCGATCTCAAGGAGTCGATGGAGGCCCCGCCGCGCGACATTGCCGGGCATCACACGGCGCTCGTGTTCCTTTACGAATACCACCGCGACCCAGACCCGTCAGAGCCCGGCGCCGACTGGATCATGGACGCACAGCCGCACCGGGCCGCCCTGCGCAGTGCGGAAACCGCGGTGGTGCTGGCCAATTACATCCGCCTTCTGGGGTGGGATGCACGCGCCCATACCGCCACGTCGAGCGATGTGGACCTGAACCGGCTTGCCGTGGCGGCGGGGCTGTGCAGCATCGCGGGCGGCGCAGCACAGACACCCTGGCTCGGCACCCGGTTCGGGTTGGCGGTCATTACCACGGATATGGAGCTGGCCCATGACCCCCCGCTTGCGCCCGATCAGCCTTGGGTCGCGGTGAATGGCCCGGGCTGGTGGACAGGCTACGGCCATGCGAAATCGGCGCTGAACCGCGACCCATATGCCCGGCGACAGTACCGCGACGGGGCGCATCCCTTCGAAACCCTGAAGCGGGTCGATAGCCCTACCACCTATATCGATGAGGCCCATGTGGCCCGCGTGCCCAAGCGCACCGACATGTTCGCCCGCGCGCAGTTCGGCGATATGGGCAAAACGCTGCAGGACGGGGCCAAGGGCGGGCATTATGTGCGCAAATCCGCGCCCAGCAGCGCCCAGCGGCGGGTTCTGGGCGCGTTTGTTCTGCTCCAGGACGGGATGCCAAACGTAGACGGATCGCGCCCGACCGACCCGCAGGCAAATGCGGACCTGCTGAAGGCGGCCAGCTATTTCCTGGGCGTCGATGCGGTGGGCCTGTCCCGCTGTCCGGATTGGGCCTGGTATTCCCATGACGCGACCGGCGCGCCCATCGAGCCGCCCCACGATCAGGCGATCAGCATGATCATCGACCAGGGCTACGAGACGATGGAGGGCGCGTCGGGCGACGACTGGATCAGCGTGGCGCAATCCATGCGCGCCTATTTGCGCTTCTCGCTTTTAGGAGGCGTGATCGCGGCGCAGATCCGCAACCTGGGCTATTCGGCCAAGGCCCATAGCGTGATGGATGGCGAGGTGCTGCAGCCGCCGCTCCTGCTTCTGTCCGGGCTGGGCGAGGTCAGCCGCATCGGCGAGGTGATCCTGAACCCATTTCTTGGCCCCCGGCTGAAATCGGGCGTCGTGACCACCGACATGCCCATGGCCCATGACAAGCCGATCGATTTCGGGCTGCAGGCGTTTTGCGAGGCCTGCAACAAATGCGCGCGCGAATGCCCCTCGGGTGCCATAACCGCCGGGCCGAAGCTGATGTTCAATGGCTACGAGATTTGGAAATCCGACAGCCAGAAATGCGCGACCTACCGGATCACCACGCCGGGCGGCGCCATGTGCGGGCGCTGCATGAAGACCTGCCCCTGGAACCTCGAGGGGATCTTTGCCGACCGCCCCGCCCGCTGGGCTGCCTCGAACATCCCCGCCGCTGCGCCGATGCTGGCCAAACTTGATGACAGGCTGGGCCGTGGCGGTCTGAACCCGGTCAAGAAATGGTGGTGGGATATCGAGATCGCCGAAGATGGCGGCTATCATCCAACCAGCCATCCTGTGAATGCCCGCGACCTGCAAACCGATCTGGACCTGCGCTACGAAGATCAGACGCTGGCCGTCTATCCCGCCAACCTCGCCCCCCATCCATGGCCCTACCCGTTTCCCATGGACCGGGAGGCCGGGATCGAGGCCTATCAGGCCATGATCACCGCCGAGGCCTACAAGGCGAAACTGGCGCGCGGCGAAACCGATCACCTGCATCTCTACACCGTGGATGGCGACACGCCGGTGATCCGGGTCGAGGTCACGAAAGCCGAAGTCATGTCGCCGGATGTGACCAAGTACGAGTTCCAAAGCCTCGACGGCAGCGACCTGCCCGAATGGACCGCGGGCGCGCATATCGACATCGTCGTGGCGCCGGAGTTTCTGCGCCAGTACTCCATGTCCGGCGATCCGGCCGACCGTTCCAAGTACCAGATCGGCGTGCTGCGCGAAGACGGCGGGCGGGGCGGGTCAAAGCTGATGCACCGCATCTTCACGCCCGGGCGCAAGGTCTTCATCAGCCACCCGATCAACCATTTCGACCTGGTCGAGGATGCGACCAAATCCTTTCTCATGGGCGGCGGGATCGGCGTGACCCCGATGATCGCCTTTGCCCACCGACTGCATGCCCTGGGTCGCGAGTTCGAGTTGCATTATTCCGTGCCCTCCCGCGCCCGTGCCGGGTATCTGGACGACCTCTCCGCCATGCCCTGGGCCGACCGCGTGCATCTGCATGTGAGCGACGAAGGCACCCGCGCCGATCTGGACGCGGTTCTGGCCTATACGCCCGGCGCCCATGTCTACACCTGCGGCCCCGACCGCTACATGGATGCGGTGATCGCCGCAGCCGAGCGGCAGGGGTTTCCCGAGGACGCCCGGCATCTCGAATATTTCTCGGTCCCCGAGCAGCCCGAATACGAGAACCATCCCTTCACCCTGCGCCTGACCGATGGCCGCAGCTTTGCCGTGCCGGCGGACAAGACCGCGACCGATGTGCTGTCCGATAACGGCATCAACATCGACGTCAAATGCTCGGACGGGATCTGCGGTGTTTGCAAATGCCGCCTGATCGACGGCACGGTCGAGCATCGCGATTTCGTCTTGTCCAAGGCCCAGCGGCAGGATGCCATCATTCTCTGCCAATCCCGCGCCGCCGACCCCGGTGGCGAGATCACCATCGACCTGCCCTGAGGAGGCATCATGAAACGTTCGCGCATCAACGAGATCATCCGCGAGGCCGATGCCTTTATCCGCAGCCACGGCTATGTGCTGCCGCCCTTCGCCTATTGGTCGCCCGACCAGATGCGCGCGGCCGATCATGCCGCGATCAAGGCACGGCGCATGGGCTGGGACATCACCGATTATGGGCAGGAAAGGTTCGACGAGATGGGGCTGTTCCTGTTCACGGTGCGCAACGGGCTTCTGGAGGATCTGCAGCGCGGCACCGGTATGGTCTATGCCGAAAAGATCATGATCTCGCGACGCCACCAGCTAAGCCCGATGCACCGCCACATCATCAAGGCCGAGGATATTATCAACCGCGGCGGCGGCACGCTGGTGATCGAGCTTTTTGCAGGCCTGCCCGACGGCAGCATCGACCGCGACAGCGACGTGACCGTGCCGGTGGACGGGCAATTGCGCACCCTGCCCGCGGGCGGACATCTGCGGCTCGACCCCGGCGAAAGCGTCACGCTTTTGCCCGGGACATGGCACGCCTTCTGGGGCGAAGTGGCCGATGTGTTGATCGGCGAAGTGTCGACCGTGAACGACGATGTGACCGACAACGTATTCGAGATGCAGATCGGCCGTTTCGCGCAGGTCGACGAGGACGAGCCCCCCCTGCACCTGCTGGTGTCGGATTACGATACGCTGCTCTGACCGCGCGCGGCGGGCGCAGGAGACGGCTCAGACGCCAGCTGGCGTCAGCACATCGCGCAAGAGCGCCATGGGGTGGCGGCGGAGCGTCAGTCGCATGGCGACGTAATCCTCCACCACCTCTTCGCCCTCGGTCATGGCGGGCAGATGGGCGGCGGGCTCCAGGATGCCTTCACCGTCCATGTCGCCCGCGAAAAGCGGCAGGGGCTTGTCGCCCGACAGGGCCTTGGCCTCCCACAGCGCATCGCGGCGGGTGAGATCCAGCGCGGCAAAGGCATCGGCCTCGGCCAGGCGGGCGACCACGGCGGGCGGCACCCCGGCGCGTCGCCAGACATCCTGCACGCTGCGGTAGCCGTTGCCGCGCGCGGCGGTGATCCAGGCGGCGTCTTCCTCGGCCAGCCCCTTGATCTGACGAAAGCCCAGCCGCAGCGCCAGGCCGCCGCGCCCGTCGGGCTCCATCACGTTGTCCCAATAGCTTTCATTGATGCAGACCGGGCGCACAGTAACCCCGTGTTCGCGCGCGTCCCGCACGATCTGGGCGGGCGCGTAGAAGCCCATGGGCTGGGAATTCAGCAGCGCGCAGGCAAAGATGCCCGGGTGATGGCATTTCAGCCAGGCGCTGGCATAGACAAGAAGCGCGAAACTGGCGGCATGGCTTTCGGGAAAGCCGTAAGAGCCGAAGCCCTCGATCTGGGAAAAACACCGCTCAGCGAAATCGCGGTCATAGCCGTTTTCGCGCATCCCCCGCAGGAAACGGGTGCGCAGCGCGCTCACATTGCCGTTCTTCTTGAACGTGGCCAGCGCCCGGCGCAGCTGGTCGGCCTCTTCAGGGCTGAAGCCCGCGCCGGTGATGGCGATCTGCATCGCTTGTTCCTGAAACAGCGGCACGCCCAGCGTCTTGCCCAGAACCGCGCCCAGGGCATCGGAGGGAAAGCTCACCTGCTCTTCTCCGTTCCGGCGTCGGATATAGGGATGGACCATGTCGCCCTGAATGGGACCGGGCCGGATGATCGCCACCTCGATCACCAGGTCGTAGAAACAGCGCGGCCGCATCCGGGGCAGAAAGTTCATCTGCGCACGGCTTTCCACCTGGAAGACCCCGATGCTGTCGGCGCGGCACAGCATGTCATAAACCACCGGATCCTCGGGCGGGAGCGTGGCCAGCGTGTGCCGGTCGCGATGATGCATCTCGATCAGATCGAACGCCTTGCGGATGCAGGTCAGCATGCCCAGGCTCAGCACATCGACCTTGAGGATGCCCAGCGCGTCGATATCGTCCTTGTCCCAACAGATGACGGTGCGCCCCTCCATCGTCGCGTTCTCGAGCGGGACCAGCTCATCAAGGCGACCTTCGGTGATGACGAAGCCGCCCACATGCTGGGAAAGGTGCCGGGGAAAGCCGATGATCTCGAACACCAGCTCCATGGTCTGGCGTAGGCGGCGGTCGTCGGGGTCGAGCCCGATCTCGCGCATGCGGTGCGCCTCGAGCCCGTTGGTCGAGAAGAACCCCCAAAGCTGCGAGGACAGCGCGCCGATCGTGTCCTCGGTGAGCCCCATGGCGCGGCCCACCTCGCGGATCGCGCGCTTGCCCCGGTAATGGATCACCGTGGCGCAGAGCCCCGCGCGGTGGCGGCCATAGCGTTCGTAGATATGCTGGATCACCTCTTCGCGGCGTTCATGTTCGAAATCCACGTCGATATCCGGGGGCTCGCCCCGGGCCTCGGACACGAACCGCTCGAACACCATGGTCCCGATCTCGGGACTGACCGAGGTGACGCCCAGGCAATAGCAGACCACGGAATTGGCGGCCGACCCACGCCCCTGGCACAGGATTCCGCGCGACCGGGCAAAGGCCACGATGTCGCGCACGGTCAGGAAATAGGGTTCGTATCCCAGCTTGCCGATCAGGCGCAGCTCGTGGGTCAGCATCGCCTGGACCTTGTCGGGTGCGCCATCGGGATAGCGCCAGGCCAGCCCCTCTTGCGCCAGCCGCGCCAGACGCTGGGCCGCCGTTTCGCCCTCGGCGATCTCGGACGGGTATTCGTAGCGCAGGCTGTCGAGGCGGAAGGTCAGCCGCTCCGCCAGCGCGCCTGCGCGGTGCACGGCGTCTTCGTGACCTGTGAAAAGGCGCAGCATCTCGGCCTCGGACCGCAGGCGCTGTTCGCCATTGGCAAGGGCCGCGCGCCCCAGCCGGTCGATTTGGGTGCCGGTGCGGATCGCGGTCAGCACATCGGCCAGGCGCCGCCGCCGCCCGTGATGCATCCGCGGCCGGGCCGAGGCGAGCGTGGGCAGGTCCAGTTCGCCCGCCAGCCGCGCGATGCGGGCAAAGCGCGCCGCATCCTGCCCATCATAGCAGGGCGCCATCAGAAGGTGCATCTGGCCATTCAGGCGCTGGGCCAATTGGCGGGCCAGGGGCAGCCAGGCGCACCGTCCGCCCTCGGGCACATGGAGCAGGAATTGCAGCCCGGCGGTGCGGGGCCACAGATCGTCGAGCCCGATATCGCAGCTGCCCTTTTCCGTGCGTAGTCGCCCGGACGAGACGATGCGGCACAGATGCCCCCAGCCGGTCCGGTCCTCGGGCAGGGCGGTCAGGGTCACGCCCTCGCGGAACACGAGCCGCGCGGCGGGGATCAGCCGGGGTACATTGCGGATATCGACCGATGGCGGGCGCGGAATGCCCGGCGGACAGGGCGGGCCGATGGGGCCATCCGCCGCCTCGGCCGCGTCGCGGGCCGCGACCTCTTCTGCGATGGCGCGCGCGGCGCTGTGGGCCCGGACGATCCCGGCAACGGAGTTTTCATCGGCCACCGCCAGCGCAGGCAACCCGATCAGGGCGGCACGGCGCATATACTCCTCGGGGTGGGAGGCCCCAGTGAGGAAGGTAAAGTTCGAGGTGGCGCAAAGCTCGGCAAACATGGCGAGTCAGGAGTATATTCACCTTTTGTTCTCATGTCACTTTGTGCCAGCCCCACAGCAGGGGAATCGCACTTGAGCTTTGACAGTTGTGCAGAACTGGATTCTTGAGGTTTCATCATCAGACGGAGCTTCGAG
>CAJXWO010000075.1 GCA_913062865.1 uncultured Paracoccaceae bacterium
CTATCATGCCCAGGGAGAGAACGCCGCCATGGCGGCGTGACTCAAAGAAATCAGCCTCCGGCAAACCCGGGGCGGTTCACGGCGTTGAAGCTCTGCGAGCCGCCCGAGACCTGCATCACCGCCAGCGTCTTTCCCTGCGTGGGGCGAACCGCGCCCTCGGACAACGGTATCCAGTCGACTTGGGTCTTCATCAGCCCGGTCATGGCCCCGTGCCGCTCGGGGCTGGACCAGACCATGCCCTCGCACCAGCCCACGAGGTCGCGCAGCTCGCGGACCTTCGGGTGGGTTGCATCCACCCCGTCATCGACGAGAGGCAGGCCGGACGGATCGAACGACCGCACCTCTGCCCCGAGCCGCGTCAGGATGCGGGCGGCTTCCTCGGCCGACAGCCGACTGAAGGATCGGGCCCGGAGCGAGCCGTAAAGCAGCAGGATTCGAGGCGGATGGGTACTGATGGCGGGCGATTGCAGCCGGTCGCGGTCGACAGGCCCGAAACTCGCCTCGTCGATCTGCGGGGTGGTCAGGTCGGTCAGGGGGTCAGGCAATCCGGTTTCCTTCGGCGTCGATGATCACTTGTCCGTCCTCCTTGGCCAGCGGGCCGAGAGGGAGCTTTTCGAGCAGGTTGAGGACGGTCTCGGACGGACGGCAGAGTCTGACGCCCTTCGGCGTGCAGACGATCGGACGATTCACGAGGATCGGGTGGCGCGTCATGGCATCCAGCAATGCCTCGTCGGAGACGTCCGCCGCCGTCAGCTCCATTTCCTCGGCCGGTGAACGCGCGACCCGCAGCGCCTCGCGCGCGGTGATCCCGGCGGCTGCGAACAGCGCCAGAAGCTGCGGGCGCGTCCAGCCCTCCTTCAGGTACTCGATGACGATCGGCTCGTACCCGGCAGCGCGGATGATCCCGAGCACGTTGCGGGACGTGCCGCAGTCGGGATTGTGATGGATCACGACCGGGAAGGAGCTCATGCCGGGAACCTTTCGCGTGTCCGGTTTGCGATGGCCACGAGGCTCAGCATCACCGGCACCTCGACCAGCACGCCCACCACGGTGGCCAGCGCCGCGCCGGAGTTCAGCCCGAAGAGCCCGATCGCCACGGCGACCGCCAGTTCGAAGAAGTTCGACGTGCCGATCAGCGCGCAGGGGGCGGCGACCTTGTGCGGCACGCCCCAGGCCCATGCGACGCCGTAGCCGACAGCGAAGATCCCGTAGGACTGGATGATGATCGGGACCGCGATCAGCGCGATCAGCAGGGGTTGTGACAGGATCACAGGCCCCTGGAAGCCGAAGAGGAGCACCACGGTCACCAGCAGCCCGACCACCGAGGCCGGCTTGATCCGCGCCGTGAAGGCCGCCACCGCAGCCTCGCCGCCTTTCGCGATCAGCGCGCGGCGCGTCAGGAGGCCCGCGATCAGGGGAATGACGATGTAGAGGACGACCGACAGGATCAGCGTCTCCCAAGGCACGCTGATGTCGGTGACACCCAGCAGGAACGCCACGATAGGCGCGAAGGCCACCACCATGATCAGGTCGTTCACCGAGACCTGCACGAGCGTGTAATTCGGATCACCCTTGGTCAGCTGCGACCAGACGAAGACCATCGCCGTGCAGGGCGCCGCCCCGAGCAGGATCAACCCGGCGATGTATTCCGGCGCGCGCTCGGGGTCGATCAACCCGGCGAAGACATGCTCGAAGAACAGGACCGCCAGCGCCGCCATCGTGAAGGGCTTGATCAGCCAGTTCACCGCGAGCGTGATGACGAGGCCCTTCGGGCGCTGCCCCACCGCTGTCAGCGAGCCGAGGTCCACCGCGATCATCATCGGGTAGACCATCGCCCAGATCAGGACGGCGACGACGAGGTTGACCGAGGCAATCTCCAGCCCCGCCATCGCGCCGAAAAGCCCCGGCGCGAGGTTGCCGAGCAGGAGCCCGGCCAAGATGCACAGGGCGACCCAGAGGGTCAGCCAACGTTCGAACAGGCTCATGAAAGTTCCTTCTCGTCGGGCACGCAGCAGACCGGAGCGGAAGGGGCGGTCAACGTACCGATGAATTCGACCAGGGGCCCAAGCGCAGCCGGGTTCAACGCGTAGCAGGTGCGCGGGCCGGATATCTCGCCGGTGATGACCCCTGCGGCCTTCAGGATGCGCAAGTGCTCGGAAACCGTGGACTGCGCTAGACCGACGGCGTCCACGATGTCGCCACCGATACAGCCGGGCGTGGCGAGCAGCAGTCGCAAGATGCGCAGCCGTGCCGGATGCGCGAGCGCCTTGGCCAGGTCAGCGATCTCGATGTCAGTACCCTGCATGAGCTACCCCCCTTGTTCGATAATCGTCGATAGACGATAAATGTCGCGAACACAATCGTGTTCGCTGCAGAGCAACCATCATGATCACGCGGGCAAAGGTAACCGCTCGATCTGAACCGCCTTGCAAAGTCACGCGGCGGCGTTCTGGTGCGTGACATGGGCCTTGGACGTCCTGTTCCAGGGCAGGAGTTCATCGAGGCGGGTGATCCTGTGGTCGTGGATGCGTTCGAGGACGTCGGCGAGGTAGGCTTGGAGCTATGCCCGATGCCCCAAGGTGTTCTTGTCAGCCGTCGCCCTCGCCGCTGTCGTCATCTACTGGTTATGAATCCTGACCCTACGCATGTGCTCATGCCCGAAGTTCAGATCATCACGGAAGGCGGCCGCCGGCGCCACTGAAACCCGCGACGCCTGATCTGGCGGCGGCCCCTCTGAAGGTATGGAGAGATGCCGTCACCCGCCGGCAATTCTTCCTTCAGGAAGCTGTCACGGGGCCGTCGCGCGAACTTCACCCTGAGGTTGCACGCTGTGTCGAGCGGAATGGTGGATCATCGGTCTACCCAGAAAACGGAGGTGTTCATGGATTGCAGAGGCATTGGAGCCCTTGCGGGCCTGATCGCGGCGGTGTCGCTGGGGCTCGCTGACCCTGCGGCGGCGCGGTTCGACTATATGGCCGGCATTGACGTGCGACAGGGCTCGATGTCGTCCGAAGAGGTGACGGGAACGGTATTCCATGACCTGTCCCGCGACGGCGTGCGGCAGGACGACGAGCCTGGCGTCGCGGGTGTCATCGTCTCGAACGGGCGCGACGTAACGACGACCGACGCCGAAGGCCGCTACACCCTGCCGGCCTTCGACAACATGACCGTGATGGTGCACGAGCCCGCCGCCTGGGATGTGCCGGTCAACGCGCATGGCGTGCCGCAGTTCTTCTATGTCCACAAGCCCGAGGGCACACCCGAGCCGCTGCGCTACGGCGGGCTGGAGCCGACCGGGCCGCTGCCCGCGGAGGTCAACTTCCCGATGATCCGGACGGGCGTGGAAGAGGACTTCTCCTGCGTGATGATGGGCGATGCGCAGCCCTACTCGAACACGGAAGTCGGCTATGTCCGCGACAGCATCATCGACGACCTGCTGAAGCGAAACCTGTCGGAGGCCGAGTGCGTCGTCATGCTCGGCGACGTGATGGGCGACGACCTGAGCCTCCTGCCGCGCTTCATGGACCTGTTCTCGGCGCTGGAGCTGCCGCAATACTACGTCCACGGCAATCACGACTACGATTTCGACGCGACCTCGGACGCCCATTCCGCCGACAGCTGGCGGCAGATCTACGGACCGGCCTATTACAGCTTCGAGATCGGCGACGCCGTGTTCATCGCGCTCGACAATGTGGTCTATCCCTGCGGGCCCGAGGACGACGGCCCCGGGGGGCGCGAGGCCTGCGCAGATCCCGACCGCAAGGTCTACAACGGCCGCGTGACAGACGACCAAATGGCTTGGCTCGAGGCGACGCTGGCCGAGGTTCCGCGGGACAAGCTGGTCGTCCTGATGCACCACATCCCGTTCGTGTCGTTCATCGACAGCAACACCGGGCGGCACCAGACCGACAACCTCGCCGAGATCCACGATCTGGTGGCGGGGCGCCCGGCGGTCTCGTTCTCGGGCCACACCCACACCTTCGAGTATCTCTCGGCCGGCGCGTTCTTCCAGGGCTGGGAGGAGCAGGTCGGCGTCACCCGCCTGCCCTTCGACCATGTCGTGGGCGGCGCGCCCTCGGGCAACTGGTACATGGGCGATTTCTCTTTCGACGGGGTGCCGATGGCCTTCGCGCGCGGGGGCACGCCCCCGGGCTACATGGTGGTGGACTTCGACGGCTCGGACTTCGTGGTGAACTTCCACGCCGCGGGTCAGCCGGAGGACCGGGCGCTGGCGCTGTCGTTCAACACGCCGGCCTTCCGGGAGTGGTTCGACGCGATGTTCGCCTGGCAGGACGCGCAGGGCGGCGGCGCCGACGCCGTGCCGCCGGTCACGCTGCACGACCTGCCCGACGTCAAGATCCACACGCCGGAGGAATTGGCCGAGGGCGTCTGGCTGACGGCCAACTTTTGGCCGGGCGAGCGCAACAGCCAGGTCACGGCGCGGATCGGCGACGGGCCGGCGATGGAGATGGAGCGCACCCAGGATGGGAACGGCGAGGACATCCGCGCCGGGGCCGAATGGGCCGATCCCTTCGCCATCCAGCGGCAGATGACGATCGGGCGGCACGCCTTTCGCTCGCAGTCCGGGGACGCGCGCGCGCAGGGCTTCGAGATCTGGCAGGGCAGCACCTTCGGCCCAGTGCCGCCGCAGGGCCAGCAGACCTGGATGGTGGCCGACAGCTCGACCCACCTGTGGCGGATGCGGCTGCCGGCCGACCTGCCCGAGGGCGCGCATGTCGTCACCGTCACGGCGACCGACCAGCACGGGCGAGAGTTCTCCGACCGCATCCTGTTCGAGGTGCGGGCCGAGCGGCCCTTCCCCTACTGGGACGATACGCCCTGGCAGAATACCTCGAACTGAACTGGCCATCTATGCTGCGACGGGGATGCCAACCGGCATTCAAACGGGGCGGTGACGCAATCTCGGTGCAGTGAGTGGGGTCATCTGGGACCTCCATCGCAAGATGTTGCGGTGGAGGCCTTCACATGCATGTGCCTCGCAAGACTGCCCGGCTTCTGCCGCCCGGCCTCGTCGTGGATACCGTGACGTTCGGGCTGGGTGAGGTGATCACTGCCGCCATACGCGTGGCAAAAGCTCTCAATGTCCCGAGTGCGGGCGCCTTTCTCGGCGGATCCATAGCCGGTATGGCCGATCTCTCTTGGATGCCCCCGCCCATGGTGGCCGTGTCCGGTTGCGTCGGTCGGTGCGACGGTTTCGCTGCCCGCATCGGGAACGCCCGCGGAAGATCTTCGCCGAGCGCCCGAAGAGCAGGATCACGCGGCCATACGCGCGCCGGACGACCCGGCTTCAGGAGCAGGTCGCGCTGTAGTTGCGCCAGAGAACACCCCGCCCGCCGCCTGCGCCTTCGCCGCTGGGTTCGACTGGGTGGAGCTCGACCTACGCACCTCCGCCGACGGAGAGCTGGTGGTCATCCACGACGCCACGATCGACCGGACCACGAACGGCTCGGCGCCCTTCATGGACCTGCCCGTGTCCGAGCTGCGCGCGCTGGATGCCGGCGGATGGTTCGCCCCGCATTTCGCCGGTGTCCGGCTACCGACCTTGGCGGAAATGCTCGACTGCGCCCGGGACTGGGATCGCGGCATCTACATCGAGATCAAGGATGCCGACCCGCTCGCGGCGCTGCGCGAGGTGCAAGGGGGCGCATCGCCGAGCGCTGCATTGTCTGGGGCTAGGATTACGACGGCCTGCGTGCGATCAAGGCGGCGCACCCCGAGGCGAGGATCATGACGCGGCGCATGGATTTCGGACTGCTCGAGGACTGTTTCGCAGCCTTCTCGCCAGATATCATCGAGCATGACAGAACCGACGACTGGTCCGACATGGAGGCCGCACGGGCCTACGGTGCCTGATCCGATGATCTGCTACATGGGCCGCGATCCGGCGGTCTTCGGCTGGGTCATCGCCGCGCGGCCCGACACCGTGAACATCGACGACATCTTCACCTTCCGCCTCCGCATGGAGGCGGCGGGGCTCGACACCCATGGGCGGTGAGCCGAGGACGCGCACGCCCACATCCTTCGATCTGGCGCGCGCGGCCGGCGTCTCCCACTCGACCCTCAGCCGGACCTTCACCCCCGGCGCCCGCGTCTCGCCTGAAGTGCGCGCGCGTGCTCGACGCCGCCGAGGCGCTCGGCTACCGCGTTAACGCGCTCGCCCGCGGGCTTCAGGCGCGCCACTCGCGGCTCACTGGGCCGGGCCCTGAGCCCGCTCCGGCCGACCGTCTTTCGCGCCAAAAGGTAACGCGGCTCGACCACGCGGCGTGAGCGAGTATGCGATGTCATTACCTCCGGCACACGCGGTGACTGCCAAAAAATATCAACCTGAATGCCATGCGTGTATCAGCGCCGTCCACCAGTCGCCCACGCGCCTCGATACACCGTCACCCCCTGCGCCGGGTCATCAAACAGGCCCCTGAGCCGCGTTCGGCGAATATTGCGGGGTCAGTGTCCGCTTTCCGAGGAGCGCGTCAGTGGGCGATACGTTCTCATAACGCCCACTCTAGAGTGAACGGCTGACGGGCGATGGCGCGCCGGGTTCTTGTTGCGCAGGGATCCGGTCGGGCGCACGAGGCCGACGGCAAATCGTCATGGAAGCGTCACGCGCACGTTACCTCTGGCCTGTTCCACGAACCCCGAGTTCAGGAAAGAGAAGGTTCGCCCATGCCTGTTTCGTTCACGCGCCGCCAGATGCTCGCCGGGACATCCGGCCTTGCCGCCGCGACGGTGCTTTCGCCCCTCGTGGTCATCCGGGCGAACGCAACCCCGGGGCCGGGCGAGCTTCGCATGGTGGCTGCTCCCGCGAATCCGGCAGGTGGCGCGCAGCGTATCTTTCTGCTCCAAGGCAACCCGCTTGGTGGTCCGATCACGACGATCATGTCCGAAGACGGTGCACCCGTGCCAGAGAAGCGCCTCGAGGAGGGCGAGCGGCGCGTGCTCCGCTTGATGCATTTCAACGACATGCACAACCACATGACCGACATGCACGAGAGCCGGGGCGACACGCACCGCATGGCGCAGATGGTGAAGCTCGTGAAAGAGGCGAAAGCCGCGGCGCGACCGAACGAGACGGTCCTGTTCCTGTCGGGCGGCGACGACCACACAGGCTCGATCTTCGACGAGCTTACGGGCTGGTCGGAAGAGGAGTTCGTCGTGGATGCGGGCTACGCCGCCGCCTCCGCCGCGGGGGTGGACGTGGCGGTGCTCGGCAATCACGAATTCGACCGCGGCACGGCGCAGCTCAAGCTCGGGATCGACCGCAACGCGGAATTCCCCGTTCTCTCGGCCAATGTCCACGGTTCCGCGCATCTCGAGCGCGATCGCGATTATGCGCCCGCTGCGGTGATCGAGGCGGACGGACTGCGCGTCGGGGTCATCGGGCTGACCACGGCGGTCGATACCCGGGTTGGCATGGACAGCGACCCGAACATGGCCGTGGCGAGCCCCGTCGAGGCGGCGAGCAACCTCTACAAGGCAGTCGAGGCTGTCTCGGACGTGGTGGTGATCCTGTCGCACTGCGGCTACGGCAAGGACATGCACCGCTCGGGCAAGGCCGGCGCAATGCGCGAGATCGGCGAGGGCGACTTCGCGATCGCCGAGGCGATAGGGCCGATGGCGCAGAAGCCCGTTGTCCTAGTCGGGGGCCATTCCCATACCGAGCTCAACACCGACGGCCTGAACCCGGACAACATGGTCTCGGGCGTGCTGCTTACGCAGGCAAGGGCCAATGGTGCATTCCTGGGCGACATCTCGATGTCGCTTGCCGCGGGACAGGGGCGCGAGCAGTGGTTCAGCAATGTCGCCCTGCACACGATCAAGCGCCGCGACGAACGTGTTTCGGAGGGTGAGGACGGCTACCACGATATCGAGCATGACGACGACTACGACGCCGCCTTCGAGGCCGAGGTCATGGCGCCCATGATCGCGGCGCTCGACACGAAGCTCGCCGAGATCATAGGTGAAGTGGCCGGGGATGCGCCGATCTCGACCGAGGAGACACTGGCCACGCGCTATACGGGCGAGACGGCCATCGCGAACTTCATGAACGACACGCTGGTGAAGCGGTCCGAGACCTTCCCCGGCGGACGCGTGGACTTCGCCCTCTTCAACGCGACCGGGCTTGCCAAGGGTGTGGATACCGGGCCGCTCAGCTTTCGCGAGTGGTTCGACGTGATGCCCTACGCCGACCAGGTGGAGATCGCCACCCTGACCGGTGCGCAGATCCGCGACATGCTGACTTCGAACGCAAGGCGTGTCCTGCGCCCCGAAGAGGTGGAGGGAACCAACCTTTCGGCCTTCGTCTCCCGCGGTCTGCTGCATTTCTCATCCGAGATCCGCTACACTGCGGTGCTCGGCGCCTCCGCGGCGGAGGCGCGCGCCACCGACATCACGCTGAACGGCCGGCCCGTGGACGAGGTGCTGGACAAGGAGTTCACGATGGCCTTCAACACCTACATCATGCTGGGTGGCTTCTCGGAGGCATGGAACGACAAGCCAATCGGAGGCGGCGTCGCGGGTGGGGTGCCCGGCTACGATGTGCGGGGGTTGCCCTTCGACAACACCGGGCTCGTCTATCGCAATGAGCTGATCGCCGCCATCCGCGAGATGGGGACCGTCTCCCGTGCGACCGGCGCCGATCTGGACGGACGGTTTCAGGTGATCGCCTGACGCGCAGGCAAAGGAAAAATCAGTATCCGCAGTCGACCGGCTCGGCGAGATCGGGCGTCAGGCGCGCCCGGGGCGAGTCATCGGCACCTGAACCTCATTATCGCGCTAGCCGGCGAAGAGGACGGCCCGCCCTGTCGGCCCGCGAAACGGTCGCCCGTGTGATCTCGGGGCATGACGATATCACGCGCACTGAGCGCCGCCGTCGTTTATGCGCCGTGGCCGGAGACGAGGTCACGCCCGGATTGCTCACCGATCCGCTGGAGCGGTACGAGAAGGAGATCTGTATGATGAAAGCCAGCACGCGCTGACCCGGCGACACCCTGGGCCGCGTCGCGATGACGGCCGAGGTTCTACCCCTCGGGGCATGCGCGTCGCGCGCGCCCCGATCAGCCCCATCAGCCAACCGCACCACCGGACGGGGCATCACGGACGCTCCGGCCTCACTGTCGGCGGGCCAGGCCTTCGCCGGAACGAGCGCCCGAACGGTTCGATGACGACGGCGAACCGATCCGCGTCCGGGAGGTGCGTCCCCCAGAAGGAAAGCGCGCCGTCCTGCCGGAGCGTCGGCTCGGGCCGCGCGAAGAGGCACGCGTCGCACCCTGCGTCATATCCGGCGGCCTCCGCGACGCAGGTGCCGATGACGCCCGCCTCGCGCTCGTCTCCCCCCGGAGAGGGCGCGCCGTCCCGGCGCGGCGCCGCGCTCAACGCCACCGAAACCCTCAGGGGCGGGGTCGATGTCCGGCCTAACCGTGATCGAGCTTCACGGCCGTTCCCGAGGCGACCAGCAGCACCATGTTGCCGGCCGCGACCAGCTCCACGTAATC
>CAJXWO010000076.1 GCA_913062865.1 uncultured Paracoccaceae bacterium
GAGGTCCTGGAAACCGCCCAGGCGCCCGAGGGGCAGGACTGGGCCCTGGCCTGGACCGAGGAAACGCTCGAGGCCGAAGATGTCCGCACCGAGCGCAAGGGCTGGTTCGGATCGGTCGAACGGCAGATCTTCGCGCTCGACCCGTTCTCGGGGCGCGGGGCGGAAACCGGTGCCACCCGCGTCGAACGGTCCATCGTGCTGCCCGAGCGTCCGTTCCAGGCGCTGGCGGAACTGAACCCGCCGGGCTTTGCCAGCGTGCGGAAATTCGTGATCGGCCCCGGTGGCCGGATCCTGCGGTACTAGAGGGGGTCGGGGATGAGCCAGACAAGCGCCCAGATGGAGCTGCGCGAAGAAGAGATCGTCACGCATTACGCGGCCGCGGTCGCGATGCTGGACGGGATCGACCATACGCCCCGCATCGCCAAGGCCGCCGAGGCACCCGCGCCCGAACGGTCCCCCGGCATCGCCACGCGGCGGCGGTTCCGCTCGACGACGCCGGGCCTGTTCACCCGGTCCACCGCGCGGCCCGAGGGGGTGCACCTGATCGACCGGATCGAGGCGGCGGATGGAGCCGATCCGCTCGTCTCGCCCCGGCAGGCCGCGGCGATGCAGGCCCTGCGCCGGGCACTTGCCATCGCGCTGGCCCTGGCCGAGACCTATGCTGAGGCGACCGATCTGGCCGAGCTGAAACGCCGCAACCTTGCCGGCAGCCTGCCCGGCGACAGCCGCACCGCGTTCTCCGAATTCCTCGCCGCCGAGGCGCTGATCGCGCTGCATGTCTTTGCCAATGCCGCGGCCTACCTGCTGGCCCCGCATCTTGACGAGGTGACGGTGGAGGTCGGCCCCGCCGAAGAGGTGCTGACGGACAATGCGCAACTGGCCCTGCACGGCGCGCTGTGGGAGCTTGATCAAAAGCTCGCCGCCCATGCCACCGATGAGGCGCGCATGGTGGCCACCATTACCGCCTATGCCGAACAGCTGATGGAAAGGGTCAGCCTGCGCGCTGCAAATGCCCCGCGCCTTGCCCCATTCACCGGGGCGCAGTGGCGGGTGGAGGCGGATGACCTGTCGATCCAGGGCTTCGCGCCGTCGACCAAGGCGCGCGGCAGTACCATCACCATGCAGTTCAAGAAACCGCACCAGGTGGTCGGCAACCATATCGCAAAGTACCAGGCGATGCGGCTTGCCAAGATGCTGATGGCCTATGATTTCGACCGGCGGCTCAACCCGTTCGCGGAACTCGGCGGTTTCATCTTCACCTTCATGGGCGACGGCATGCCCGGCACGGGCAAGACCACGCTTATCCAGATGATGGCGGGGCTTATCCACGACTATTGCCAGAACGCGGGCTACCCGTTCCGCTACCAGAATTTCGGCATCGACAATATCGACAGCTACCAGGGCAAGTCCGGCCAGAACGCCAAGGCTTTCGTCCAGAACGTGCTCGACCCGTCGGTGATCGGCTTCGGCACGATCGACGATATCGACCAGATCGCCGGCAAGCGCGGCGACCGGCAGTCAAGCGCGGGGCAGCAAGAGGTGACAGCCGTGTTCATGGAGGCCTTTGCCGGGGCCAATACCGTCGTGCGCGGCAACTGCACCTTCGGCATGTTCTCGAACTACCCCGAGAACGTGGATGACGCGTTGCGCCAGCGCGCCGGGGCCCGCTTCCTCGTCGACGGGCCCCAGACGCGGGAGGATTACATCGACATCCTCGCGCTTTTGATGGGCAAGAAGCATGACATCCCCCTGGGTGACCATGACCTGTACGCCGCCCAGGCCATCCAGCGCGCGGTGGCCGCGAGTTTCGAAAGCCACAACCGCCCGCACGAGGCCGGGCTGATCGCCGTTTTCGACCGGGTGCAGGACCGGGTGGGCGATCTGGACACCATCGCCAAGCTTGGCACCTATCTGAAGGCCATCCAGGAGGCCGACCCGCGTTTTACCGGCCGCGCGATCAAGAACATCACCGACGCGGTCAAGGTCCGCGCGATGGATTTCGAATTGCCGGATGAATGGATGGAAGAGCCGGACCTGTTCCTGTTTCAGCCCTATGACACCAAGGCCACGATGATCGAAGAGCTGCGCCGCCCCATCACCGTCGACATGGTGATCCAGGAAATCAACCGCTACGCGGACAGCGAATTCCGCTATGCGGACAAATCAGACGAGGCGGCGATCGAGGCGCTGGTGCGCGATTTCGGGCGGCAGGAAGAGGCGCAGAGAAGGTATCTGGAGGGGAAGGGATGAATAGGACTGATCCACCCTGGCTGCCCTCGGCGACTATCATAGTTTTCCTGCTGGGGTTCTTTTTCTCATTCTTGGGGCACATTGATTACTACGAGCAAGACGGCGTACACGTCAGCTTCTTTGAGAAGCTGGTGGAGTTGCCGCCAAACGGAATTGGAGATACGCTAGCGGGAGTTTTTGGGACGCTTGCTTTTTTTGCTGCTACCATTGCTATTCTGCTTCAATCAAGAGAACTTCGACTTCAGCGCGAAGAGTTATCAACAAATAATGAAAACTTGGAGAGGCAAAGGTTTGACAATTTTGTCTTTGAAATCGTCAACACGCACAACTCTATTGTTCAGTCTATAGAGGTACGGAGGAAGCATGACTCAGAAATCACCAATGAGGGTCGTGACGCGATAGCTTATTTCTATAGAGAATTTTGTGAAGAACCTGATGTTGATAAACTCCTAACGGGACCACTTACCGAGGAAACACTTCAGAGGTTTGAGGACCTGTATCAAAGGCACGGCGCTGATTTGGGGCACTACTTCCGATATATTTACAATGCCATGAGGGTAATAGGTTCTTTCGATTATTTTGATGAAAGCCACCGAAGAATTTACAAATCTCTTTTCTCTGATGATGAGATTCTTCTAATTTTCTACAATTGTCTTTCGGATCGTGGTCGCCCTATGGCGAAGTACGCTGTTCGTTTTGGTTTGTTTGATAATCTGCCAAGGGAACGGCTTGTGAGGCAAGAACACGCTGCGATCCTCGATGAACTGATTGCTTCAGAATCATGAAACGCCTCATCGAAACCGGTCTCATGTTCGGCAACCTCACGCCCGTCCGCTCGCCCGTTCTGGTCGAGCGCTACAACCGGGCGCTGGCGCATCTGACCGGCAAGCGCACGGCGCTGACCGATTTCCACATCGACATCTCGGGATACGCGCCGGAGGTGGGGCAGGAGCTGGGCGACGACCTCTACCTCAACCCCGGCGGGGTGAACCGGATGTTCATCCTGCTGACCCCGGACCAGAAGCGCAGCCCGCTTCTAAACGCGGCCTTCTCCACCTCGCGCGCGATCCTGCGGCGCTTCATCGACGCGAACGAGGCGGAACTGTTCGCGCTGACCGCCCGCGATGCTGTGGCCGGCGAGCTGGTGAACTCGATCTTCTCGGTCTCCGACCCCGCGCGGCTGTTCGATATCCGCCAGATCCGGATCGAGGCCGACACGACCGGCGGCACCGTCGCCAAGGCGCGTGACCTGGGCGCAAAGATCGACCGCTTCATGCAGGACGAGGACGCCTGGTTCGACGATGTTCTGATCGCCGAGATGATCGGCCTGGCGAAACAGACCGGCGACGTGGTGCGCAACCCCGTGACGCTGTCCCAAATGAGTTTCGAGCAGAACAATTTCTGGACCGCGCACCATGGCGGGCTCTACATCTTTCGCGACGTGGAGAACCCCGCCGTGATCTCGGTGGGCGATCCGGCCACGGTGGGCGATCTGCCCATCGCCCACACGATCCCCATCACCGACCGCAACCGCATTGCCATATTCCTCGAGGTCAACGGGCTGGTCGAACCCATCGTCAAGGCCCGCGGCATCGACGCCGCCGCGATCCTGCGCCAGAAGATGGAGTTCATCGTGGTCGATGCGGCCCAGGAGGCCGGGATCGACCTGACCGGTGCCACCCGCCGCGACCTGCGCCGCCTGGCCCGCGACCATGCCGACCGCCTGCCCGAGGCCTATCACGGCCTTGCCGCGCTTTGGCGCTGGGCCGAGGCCGAAGGGCCCTGGCCCCGTATCGACGGCAGCCATCCGGCCTATTTCTACACACTGCGCGCCGCCGATCACCCGGATGCGGACCTGATCAACATGCTGCTGGCGGAACTGGCACCCATGGATATCCGTCAGCTCTTCATTTGTCACAAAGAGCTGTTTTATCGGCTCTACCGGGGCTGGGGTCCCACGAAACAGGCCTATGTGGTTGATTTTCTCGTGCGAGAGTATCAGGTGGACAAGGCAGGGGCACGGGCCGCGCTATTCGGCCACGACCCCGCGATGGAGGACCCCGCACCGCCAGCCGTGAGCGACGACATGATCGCCCGCGTCGGCCCTTGGGGTCCGGTAAGGGGACGATAGGATGCTGGGACTCGCGCGTCTTGTGATCATCGGCTTCGTCGTGCTGACGATCATCTATGTCGCGCTGTCACTCTATTCCCGCGCGGTCCGCCGCGAAAAGCTGGAAAAGCGCTGGGACGAAGAAGGCCGCCCGGGTGACATGGAAAGCTTTGTGCGCGAAGGGCTGGAGCGCTATGACAACTCCGTCCGGCGCAAGCTGATCCTCGGGGTCTACGTCATTCCGATCTGCGTTGTGACGGGGATCATCTATTACATGAATTTCTACTGAAAGAGACCGCCATGAGTACCCTCAGATGGACCCTGATCATCGCCTTCTGGACGCTTGTCGCGGCGTTCTTTCACTACACGCTGCCCCAGCATGACGTGGCGCGGATCACCGACACCTATGAAAAGCGCGTTGATTTCGGCGAAAACTCGATCTTCTGGTCGTCGCCCGACAGCGGCAACGCGACCGATGTGGTGAACCGCGACGTGTTCTTCATTCAAGCGTTCCGGACCAACGACCGCCCGATGATCTACCGCAACGAGGATACGGGCTGGGGCTGGCCGCCCTATTTCAAGTTCGACACCGCCAACCTGCAGGCCGAGGCCGCCGACCTGACCTCGCGCAGGAATTCAGCCACCCCGCAATGGGTCGTGATCCGCCACTATGGCTGGCGCAACGAATTTCTGTCGATCTATCCCAATGCGGTCGCGGTGTGGGCCGTGGACAGCCCCGATGTGCGCATCATTCCGTGGTTCAACATCGCGGTGCTGATCGTCTTTGCCGCCGTGGTCTGGGCCGTCTGGGTGCGATGGCGCCGGTTCCGCGCGGCCCGCATCGACCCGGTGCTCGAGGATGTGGGCGACGGCATCGACGACAGCCGCCATTGGCTGAGCCGCCAGTGGAGCGGGCTTTTCGGGCGCTAGACTCGGGCTGGACCTGCGGCGGCCTTTGTTTCCGAGTGATTTGCAGTCCGCCCGTGAACACAGGCGTTGTCTATCTAGTGATTTGATAATGTTGATTTTTTGTCTTGTTTCATGTGCTCCGACATGCGTGAATAAGGGCGGAGGGCGCAGTGGCTTGTTTGCACCGACTGCACGCACCACGGCAGGCGGGCACCGGACGTGTGGGCCGTGCGACTGGCGCGAATGGAACGACAGGGGCGGATCCGCGTCAGGGGTGCGTCGCATCGGAGGGCATGCCATGGCATTTGGGGAAGACGAGCCCAACGTCACGACCGCCGAGGGGGCGGATATCTTTGCCCTCAGCACCGAGGCCAGCGGCCCCGCGCGCATCACCGATTTCGACCATGCCGAGGACCAGATCCTGGTCTACTACGGTGGCGACACCGCGCCGACCTTCTCCGAGCTGACTGTCACGCCGAAACGAAACGGCACAATGGTCGAACTGGCCGGAGCGCCTCTGGCGACCGTCGACGGAGTGCGGCCCTGCGAACTGACCCCCGAGTCCTTCGTGTTCCTTCCGTTGAGCCAGAGGGCCCAAATGACCCGGAGACGCTGGCTCAATTGACCCCGCCGTAGCACCTGCGTTCAGGCGATCGGATCCGACGTCTTGTCATGGGCGCCGTAGTAAAGCCCGACCACATGCTCGGCTTCGGCAAAGAACAGCCATCGCGTGATGAACAGCCCCGCCACATGGGACAGCACCGCGACCGCGGCCAGCGCGTGGTGGAACGGTAAAAGCAGGATCAGGACGGGCAGCAGGACCATCAGGCCAAAGCCCATGACCCGCAGCTTGAGACTGTGCTTGCGCCCGATCCGGAAGACCATTTCCCGCATCAGGTAATTTGTGCCGGTGTGGGGCGGCTCGAAGGCGCGGACCTGGCCGATAGGCCCCAGCCCCGTGGCGGTCTCCATCGTGGTGCCGCTTTGCGCAAAACGCCGGTCGCCCAGCGTCCAATGGGCCAGCGTTAACGCCCCTGCAACGCACAAGAACAGGATGGCCGGACCGATCTCGCCGGACAAAAGCGCCCCGCCCGCGATGGAGAGGCTCAGAAACAGCACGGGCGTGAGCGGCATATTCCAGCGCGGCACGGTTTTCAGCTGGGCATAGATCATCGAGGTGGCAAACACCGTGGCAAGCGACAGGACCGCCCCCAGCCAACCAAGGGGCTGCCAGTGCTGCCCGAAGAACACCGCACCCAGCGCGAAGAGACCCATCGTCGCCATCGCCGCCACAGCAAGCCACGCTTCACGGCTCAACCAGCTGCTTTGCCATTGAGTGAACGCCTTCAGCGCCCGTTCCCTGCGGCCCAGATGGAAGGTCGACGCAACAAGACCGCCACCCGCCAGACCGAACGCGATCAGGTAGAACACGAAAGCCACCCAGCCGGTTACCGCCGGGGTGCCAAGGCCCAGCCAGGCCAACACACCAAAGCCCAAGCCCGAAAGCGACGTGAACAGAATGAGCGACCGGGCGGGGTGCATCAGAGACGGTCCAGAGTGCGGTCAAGCCAGCCCAGGAAGCCGCGGGGGTCCTCGGCCACGGGTTCGAGATAGGGGGCCAGCACGTCCACCTCGTCCAGCCGGTCCTTGGGCCGGGGCGGCAGGTACTTGTTTACGGGCTTCGTGCCTTGCTCGGGCATCAGGTCGATGCCGCCGCGCGCGGCCACCAGCTGGCTGACCGCGCTGTCGGGGTCGTCCAGGTCACCGAAATGCCGCGCGCCCGACGGGCAGGTGCGTACGCAGGCGGGCACGCGGTCTTCTTCCGCAAGGTTCTCGTTGTAGATCCGGTCGACGCAGAGCGTGCATTTCTTCATCACGCCCTCGGCCGCGTCCATCTCGCGCGCCCCGTAGGGGCATGCCCAGGCGCACAGCCCGCAGCCGATGCAATCGCTTTCGTTGACCAGAACGATGCCATCCTCGACCCGCTTGTAGCTGGCCCCCGTGGGGCAGACGGTGACGCAGGGCGCATCCTCGCAATGCAGGCAGGATTTGGGGAAATGGACCAGTTGCGGCGCACCCGTCTCGGGCTGCACTTCGTAGCTGTGAACACGGTTCAGGAAAGTGCCCGAGGGGTCCGCGCCATAGGGATCCTGATCGGACAGTGGCGCGCCGTAATTCTCGGTGTTCCATCCCTTGCAGGAGATCACGCAGGCATGACAGCCCACGCAGGTGTCCAGATCGATCACCAGGCCGAGTTTCCGCTCGGTTTTCTCGGGCAGCTGGGTCATCGCGCGCCCCTCTCCGCCGGGCCAAGAGTTTTGGAAAACTCTTGGCAATTTTCTTGCAAGAAAATTTGCTCGCTCATGATCGGATCACCCGCTCGACGGCATCGGGGAGCTGTCCTACCGGCTTTTCCCGTTCCGGGTCCCAGGTGATAACGAACCAGACAAAGGATCCCACCACGGCGATAAAGAAGACAGCGATGAGCAACAGCGTGCGTTTCGTCGAGGGTGTCATCGTCCAACCTTCCAGCGCAATTCCTTCGGCCCTGTGCCCACCGGCGACGCGATGGGTGCAAAGACCGGCTGCGCCTCGGCCGGGGCACCGGATTTCTCGATCTTGACCCGCAGGTCGAACCAGGCCGCCTGGCCCGTCACAGGGTCGGAATTGGCCCAGCGCAGCCCGTCGCCCTTCTCGGGCAGCAATTCGTGGATCAGGTGGTTGAGCAGGAAGCCCTTGGTCGCCTCCGGCGCGTCTGTCGCGAGTGCCCAGGCCCCCTTGCGCTTGCCGATTGCGTTCCAGGTCCAGACCGTGTGTTCGTTCAGCGCGGCCATCGCCGCCACAGGCACCGTGATCGACCCGTGGGCGGAGGTCACGCGCGCCCAGTCGCCCTCGCTCAGCCCATGCCGCGCCATGAGCTTTGGGTGCATGTAAAGCGGGTTGCGGCCGTGGATCTGCCGCAGCCAGGCGTTCTGGGAGCCCCAGCTGTGATACATCGCCATGGGCCGCTGTGTCAGCGCGTGCACCGGGTATTCCTCGGGATCCACATGGCCATCGGTGAAGGGCGGGTACCACATCGGCAGCGGGTCGAGCGTGGCCTTGATCCGCTCGCGCAGATGCCCGGGCGGCTGGCGTTCGCCATGGCCCTCGGCGGCCAGCTGGAAGCGGCGCAATGGCTCGACATAAAGCTCAAAGAGGTAGGGCTGCGGCGTATCGTACAGGCCCATCTTCACCGCCCAGTCCTGGTAGGCCCGGTTCCAGGGTTTGAAATAGGCGGCCTCTTCGGGGACGTGGGATACGAAAAAGCCTCCATTGGCGATATAGCTGTCGAGCTGTGCCGCGTTCGGGTCACCCCGACCATGGGTCAGGCCGGTCTCGCCCATCCGCCACCCGGCCAAGGGGCCGACGCCGGGGCGCCGTTCGTGGTTGACCATGTAATCGGCGTAGTCGGCATATGTCGCGCCGCCGCTGTCGTCCACGAAGCCCGGCAGCCCCAGCCTTGCGCCCAGGTCCAAAAGCACGGACTGAAACCCGCGCACGTCCCGGTCGGGTTCCACCACCGGCCAGCGGATCGCATCCGCGGCCGCGTCCGCCTCGCAGATCGGACGGTCGAGCAGCGAGATGCAGTCGTGCCGCTCCAGATAGGTCGTGTCGGGCAGGATCAGGTCCGCATAGGCCACCATTTCCGAACTGTAGGCGTCCGAATAGATGATCCGCGGGATGACATAGTCGCCGTTGTCGTCCGTATCGGTCAGCATCTCGATCACGCCGCGCGTGTTCATCGACGAATTCCACGCCATGTTGGCCATGTACATCATCAGCGTGTC
>CAJXWO010000077.1 GCA_913062865.1 uncultured Paracoccaceae bacterium
TGTGTGTGGAGCCCGGGCAGGCCTGCTATATCCCGCTGACCCACAAGGCCGAAAGCGGCGAGGGGCTTTTTGGCGGCGACACCCTGGCAGAAGGGCAGCTGCCGCTGGACGAGGTGATCGAAGTTCTGAAACCGGTGTTCGAGGATGATGCGATCCTCAAGATCGGGCAGAACATGAAATACGATGCCAAGATCCTGTCGCGCTACGGCATCACCGTGGCCCCCATCGACGACACCATGCTGATGTCCTACGCGATGAACGCGGGCATCCATGGCCACGGCATGGACACGCTGAGCGAGCGGTATCTCAGCCACCAGCCCATCCCGATCAAAGAGCTGATCGGGTCCGGCAAGAGCCAGATCACGTTCGACCGGGTCAAGATCGAGGACGCAACGAAATACGCGGCCGAGGATGCGGATATCACTCTGCGCCTGTGGCAGATGTTCAAACCGCAGCTGCACCGCACCCAGGTCACGCGGGTCTATGAAAGGCTGGAACGCCCGCTGGTGCCCGTCCTGGCCGAGATGGAGCGCGCAGGCATCAAGGTGGACCGCCAGACGCTCAGCCGCATGTCCGGGGCTTTCGCCCAGAAGATGGCGCAGCTGGAGGAAGAAATTCACGAGCTTGCGGGCGAAAAATTCAACGTGGGCTCCCCCAAGCAGTTGGGCGAAATCCTGTTCGACAAGATGGGGCTGGAAGGCGGCAAGAAGGGCAAGACCGGCGCCTATGCCACCGGGGCCGATGTGCTCGAGGATCTGGCGACGGAACATGACCTGCCTGCCCGAGTGCTGGATTGGCGGCAGCTGTCCAAGCTGAAATCGACCTACACGGACGCGTTGCAAGAGCATATCAACGCCGAGACTGGCCGCGTGCACACATCTTACGTCCAGACCGGCGCCAGCACTGGGCGGCTGGCCTCCACTGATCCTAACTTGCAGAACATTCCCGTCCGCACCGAGGAAGGCCGCCGCATCCGCGAGGCGTTCGTGGCCGAAGAGGGCAAAGTGCTGGTCAGCCTCGACTACAGCCAGATCGAGCTGCGTATTCTGGCCCATGTGGCCGGGATCGACGCGCTCAAGGAAGCCTTCAAGGATGGGCAGGACATTCACGCCGCCACCGCGTCCGAGATGTTCCGTGTGCCGCTGGACGAGATGACGCCCGACGTGCGGCGACAGGCCAAGGCGATCAATTTCGGGGTGATCTACGGCATCTCGGGGTTTGGCCTTGCCCGCAACCTGCGCATCCCGCGGGCCGAGGCGCAGGGCTTTATCGACCGTTATTTTGAACGCTTCCCCGGCATCAAGGATTACATGGACAGCACGGTGGCTTTCGCCAAAGAGCACCAGTTCGTCGAGACGATGTTCGGCCGCAAGATCCACACGCCGGAAATATCGGCCAAGGGTCCGCGCGCAGGCTTCGCCCGCCGCGCCGCGATCAACGCGCCCATCCAGGGCACCGCGGCCGACATCATCCGTCGCGCCATGATCCGGATGCCCGACGCTATCGACGGTCTGCCCGCCAAAATGCTGTTGCAGGTCCATGACGAATTGCTGTTCGAGGTCGACGCGGACCGCGCCGACGACCTGATCGCTGCGGCCCGCACAGTGATGGAGGCCGCTGCCGATCCGGTCGTTCATCTAGATGTCCCGCTCATTGTGGACGCAGGGCAGGGTGCCAACTGGGCCGAGGCGCACTGACATGTCCGGTGATCGCGCCCGGGTCGAGGTGCGGTCACTGGCAGAGTTGCGCGCATGGCTGGCCGCACACCACACCCAGCCGGACAGCGTCTGGCTGGTGACGTGGAAAAAGCACACCGACCACTACCTGGCCTACGATGACATCGTGGACGAGCTGCTGTGCTGGGGTTGGGTGGACAGCCGGACCTTGCGCGTTGACGAAGACCGCTCTGGCCTCTTGGTCGCGCCACGCAATCCGAAATCGGCCTGGTCTGCAATCAACAAGGATAAGATCGCGCGCCTGCGCCGCGAAGGCCGCATGCAGCCCGCGGGCGAGGCTTTGGTCGCAGCCGCGCACGAGAACGGCATGTGGACCTTTCTCGACGACGTGGACCGTCTGGAGGTGCCCGCGGACCTGAAGGCCGCGCTGGGCGCTCTGCATTCCGTCTGGGAGGGCTGGCCCCGTTCCGTGCGCCGCGGCACGCTTGAATGGATCAAAACGGCCAAAACAAAGGCAACCCGGGACAAGCGGATTGCCGATGTCGTTTCCTCGGCCGAAACAGATCAGCGCCCCAGCCCGTCCCGTCGCTGATCCGGCGTCGCGGATCACGATCTGGCCTCAACTCTGCCTTGCCGCCGTCCCGATGATGGCCGCAAAATGGCGACGGTTGGGGCGAAATGTGATCGAAAGACGACTTGGGGATCGACCATGAAAACTGTTCTGGCGCTTGTTTTTGCTGCATTTTTCACCCTTGGTGCACAGCAGGCGATGGCCGAACGGCCCAAGGTTCTGGTCATCGGAGATTCCCTGCTGGCGATTCATTCGCTCACTGGGCGCAGCGTGGCCGATTACTTGTCGCGCTACCTGGGCGCGCCCGTCACTGACCGCTCTGCGATCGGTGCGATGATGATCTACCGGCTGCCGATCACGGGTGCCTTGGGCATGTCGATCCCCGCGCAGTACCGGGACGGCGACTGGGACTGGGTGGTGGTCAACGGGGCGGGCAACGACCTGTGGCTGACCTGCGGCTGCGGGCCGTGCAAGCGCAAGATGGACCGCCTGATCTCGCCTTCCGGCACGGCTGGCGAAATCCCCAAGCTTTTGGCGCGGATCCATCGCACGGGCGCGCGCATCGTGTATGTGGGCTACATGCGCAGCCCCGACATCGCCACGCCCATCGAGCGTTGCAAGACGGTTGGCGACACGCTGGAACGCCGGGTCGCGACCCTTGCCGACAAGGTGCCCAACATTCACTACCTGTCGCTCGAGAACATGATCCCGCCAGGAGACCTGAGCTACCTCGCTGCCGATCGCGTGCATCCCCCGCCCAAGGCCAGCCGGGCCATCGCCGAGCGGATCGCACGACTCATCGTCTACGGGCAGGGTGCCTGAAGACCGGGCAGGATCGCGCCGCCCTTACGCCGGTGTGACGGCCCGTCATTGAGATTTCACATGGCCGATGCTATGTTTGTCGTACGCCTAGCGTCGGGGCGATGGCGGCGCGCAAAACGGAGGACAATGACCTGTCTTTTGTCACAGATGCGGCATCCGCCGCTGACACCGGGGCCCAGGTGATGGCGGCCCAGACCGACGATGCCACGAGCAAAGAACTTCTGTCGCGCATCCTTACCCTTCTTGACACCGAAAAAGCCGAAGAAATCGTGCAGATCGACCTGCGCGGGAAGTCCGCGATGGCCGATTACATGGTGATCTGTTCGGGCCGGTCCACGCGCCAGGTTTCGGCACTGGCCGACAAGCTGGTCGAGACGCTCAAGCAGGAGATGAACCGCAGTGCGAAGGTCGAGGGCAAGGATGCCGGAGACTGGGTGCTGATCGACACGGGCGATGTGATCGTCCATGTCTTCCGCCCCGAAGTGCGCGAGTTCTACCAGCTCGAGAAGATGTGGATGCCCGCGGGCGCCCAGGCGGAGCTTCCAGCCCGCGCATGATGCGCCTGCACGTGGCTGCCATTGGCCGTATCCGTGCGGATGCGCCCGAGCGCGCCCTTCTCGACGACTATCGCACCCGGTTCGACCGGACGGCCCGGCCCCTCGGGCTTGGACCGCTGACCGAGCACGAGGTCGAGCCCAAAAAGGCCAGCGGCAAAGGGCCCGAGGCCGAGGCGCTGCGCCGGGCCCTGCCCGCGGGCGCCGTCCTGATCGCGCTGGACGAGCGGGGAAAGCTCATGACCTCTCCGGCCTTTGCCGATCTTCTGGCCCGCTACCGCGACGACGGGCGTAGCGATCTGGCCTGTGTCATCGGCGGTGCCGACGGGCTCGACCCCGCCCTGCGTTCAGAGGCGGATCAGAGCCTGTCTTTCGGGCGCATGGTCTGGCCGCACATGCTGGCCCGGGTGATGCTGTTCGAACAGCTCTATCGCGCCGCGTCGATCCTTGCGGGCAGCCCCTATCACCGTGTCTAGTCAGCGCCGGTCGAACCCCGTTTCCCTTTGCGGCCCGTCACGGTAAGACGGGCCGAGCAGAAAAGGATCACGCCCATGACCGCCCGCAAACCTGTTGCGCTGTGTATCCTGGATGGTTGGGGCCTGCGCGAGGCGCGCGAGGGCAACGCCCCCGCCCTGGCCGACACGCCGACCTTTGACCGTATCTGGGCCGATTGCCCCCATGCGACGCTTGTCACCTATGGACCCGACGTGGGGCTGCCCACGGGCCAGATGGGCAATTCCGAGGTCGGGCACATGAATATCGGCGCCGGGCGGGTCGTGGCGATGGACCTGGGCCAGATCGACCTGGCGATCGAGGATGGCAGCTTTGCCACCCGCCCGGCGCTGGAGCGCTTCGTCGTGCGGATGAAAGAGACAGGCGGCACCGCGCATCTGATGGGGCTGTGCTCCCCCGGCGGCGTCCATGCCCATCAGGATCACATCGTCGCCGCGGCCAAGGTGCTGACCGACGCGGGCGTTCCCGTGGCCATTCACGCCATCACCGATGGGCGCGATGTGCCGCCCCGCTCTGCCGCTGAGCAGATCGCGCGGTTCGAAGCCAGCCTGCCCGAGGGCGCGCGGATCTTTTCCATCGTCGGCCGCTACTACGCCATGGACCGCGACAACCGGTGGGAGCGTGTGCGCCAGGCCTATGACCTGGTCGTGCAAGGCGAAGGCCATCACGCCGCCACCGCTGCCGATGCGATCAAGACCGCCTACGAGACCCGCGATGAAGGCGACGAGTTCATCGAGGCCACCCGGCTCGATGACTGGACCGCGCCGCAATCCGGTGACGGGCTGCTGTTCCTCAACTTTCGCGCAGACCGTGCGCGAGAGATCCTGTCGGCCCTCGCCGCGCCCGCGTTCGACGCCTTCGACCGGGGCGACGCACCCGATTGGGCCGCAGTCTGCGGCATGGTCGAATATTCCGAGGCGCATGCGGATTTCATGGACACGATCTTTCCCCCGCAGACGATCAAGAACACGCTGGGCGCCTGGGTCGCCCTGCACGGCCTACGCCAGTTTCACCTGGCCGAGACCGAGAAATACCCCCATGTCACCTTCTTCCTGAACGGTGGCAAGGAAGCCCCCGAGATCGGTGAAGACCGTCAAATGCCGCAATCGCCAAAGGTCGCCACCTACGATCTGGCACCTGAAATGTCGGCGGCAGAAGTGACCCAGACCTTTCTTCAGGCCATCGAAGACGACTACGACCTGATCGTCACGAATTACGCCAACCCCGACATGGTCGGCCATACCGGCGATCTCGATGCCGCCGTCCGCGCCTGCGAGGCGGTGGACCGGGGGCTGGGCCGGGTGATCGAGGCCATCACGGCCAAAGGCGGCGCGATCATCGTGACCGCCGATCACGGCAATTGCGAAACCATGATCGACCCCGAAACCGGCGGGCCGCATACCGCGCATACCCTCAACCCCGTGCCGGTCATCATGGTCGGCGGGCCCGAAGGCGCAACGCTGTCCGGAGGACGGCTGGCCGATCTGGCGCCCACGATCCTCGAACTGATGGGCCTGCCCCAACCGCCCGAGATGACCGGGCAGTCTCTGATCCGAACATGACGCGCCTGGCCGCCTTTGTCCTCGCCCTTTGCCTTGCCAATGCAGCCGGGGCCCAGAGCCCAGGTGCTGCGGCAGAGGCCGCCGCGCGTCAGCTGGCCGCCGCGTCCCAATCGCTTGACCAGGCGCGCTCGGCCCGCGACCGCGTCCGGGCGCTGACCGAAACCGTCCGCGCCTTCGAGGCCGGGTTGGCGGCCATGCGCGACGGGCTGCGCGCCGCCGCGGTGCGGCAGTTGCAGCTGGAACAAGGCCTCGCAGCCCGCGAGAATGAGATCGCGCGCCTCCTGACCGCGCTTCAAACCATCAGCCGCGCGCCACCGCCCGTTCTGATGGCCCACCCTGACGGGCCGATCGGTGCCGCGCGCTCGGGCATGCTGCTGGCCGAGGTGACACCGGCACTCAACGCCGAGGCCGACAGCCTGCGCGGCGATCTTGACGAGGTGCGCACGCTGCGACGCTTGCAGGAACAGGCAGAGGCGCAGCTTCAAGACGGGCTCTTGGGCGTCCAGGCGGCCCGCCTCGCACTTTCGAATGCCATTGCCGATCGCACGGACCTGCCCCGCCGCTTCACCGAAGACCCGATCAAGACCGCGATCCTGATCGCCTCAACCGAGACGCTCGATGCTTTCGCCAGCGGCCTGTCCCAGATCGGCGAGGGCGAGATCCCGCCGCCGGCAAACCGGGCCGTCCCGGAAAAGGGGCGTTTGCCCTTGCCGGTCCAGGGCCAGATCCTGCGCCGCGCGGGCGAGGCCGACGCAGCCGGTGTCACCCGTCCGGGCCTGGTGATCGCGACCCGTCCGCAGGCCTTGGTGACCACACCTGTCGCTGCAACGATCCGCTACACCGGCCCCTTGCTTGATTACGGCACCGTCGCGATCCTCGAACCGCAGGCCGATACGCTGTTTGTTCTGGCAGGTCTGTCCCAGGTCTTTGGCGCCACCGGAGAGGTCATTCCCGCAGGCAGCCCGGTGGGCCTGATGGGCGGCACAATGCCCCAGGCCGGCGCGATCCTGTCACAGACGAGTGATGGGGGTGGAACAGAGCGTCCGGAAACGCTCTATATGGAAGTCAGAGAGGGCAATCGCCCCGTGGACCCGTTGACGTGGTTCGAAACCGACAAGGATGGATAATACATGAAACGCTTTGTCATCGCCGCCGCGGGCGGCATCCTGGCGGGGATCCTCGCCACGACCCAGGTGGCGGGTCCGCTGCTTGCGCAGGAAAACGCGCGCTCCAGTTCGGTCTACGAACAGCTCGATCTTTTCGGTGACATCTTCGAACGCATCCGCTCGCAATATGTCGAACAGGTCGATGAGGGCGAACTGATCGAGGCCGCCATCGACGGCATGCTGACCTCGCTCGATCCGCATTCGAGCTACCTGTCACCCGATGACGCCGCTGCCATGCGCGTGCAGACCCGCGGCGAATTCGGCGGTCTTGGTATCGAAGTCACTCAGGAAGAGGGCTTTGTGAAGGTCGTGTCACCCATCGACGACACGCCCGCCGACGATGCCGGGATCGAGGCAGGCGATTTCATCACCCATGTCGATGGCGAGTCTGTGCTGGGCCTGACACTTGACGAGGCGGTCGAGATGATGCGCGGACCCGTCGGCTCCGAGATCATCATCACCATCGTCCGCGACGGCGAAGAAGAGCCGCGCGATGTCTCGATCATCCGCGACACGATCAAGCTGACTGCCGTGCGCGCCCGGACCGAAGGCGAAACCGTCGTGCTGCGCGTCACCACCTTCAACGATCAGACCTATCCCAATCTCGAAGAGGGGCTGATGGAACAGGTTGAAGAGGCCGGTGGCATGGACAATGTGAACGGCATCGTGCTTGACCTGCGCAACAATCCAGGCGGCCTGCTGACCCAGGCGATCCGTGTCTCTGACGCGTTCCTCGAAAAGGGCGAAATCGTCTCGACCCGTGGCCGCGATCCGGCCGATGGGGACCGGTACAACGCCACCCCCGGCGATCTGGCCGAGGGCAAGCCGCTCGTGGTGCTGATCAACGGTGGCTCAGCCTCGGCTTCGGAAATCGTCGCCGGTGCGCTGCAGGATCATCGCCGTGCCATCGTCGTGGGCACCAAGTCCTTCGGCAAGGGGTCGGTGCAAACGGTCATGCCGTTGCGCGGCGACGGGGCGATGCGCCTGACCACCGCGCGCTATTACACGCCGTCGGGCCGGTCGATCCAGGCGCTGGGTGTCAGCCCGGACATCGTGGTCGAACAGCCCCGCCGCGTGCCCGAGGAAGAGGACGAAGATACACCCGCCTTCGGTGCCCGTTCCGAGGCCGATCTGCGCGGTCGCCTCGACAACGACTCGCTCAGCGAAGATGAGCTGCGCCAGATCGAAGAAGACCGCGCCAAGGCCGAAGCGGCCGCCGCGCTGCGGGAAGAGGATTATCAGCTGGCCTATGCCATCGACATCCTCAAGGGTCTGAACGCCCTCAGCCCCGCCGCGATGGAGGCGCTGGCCGCCGAATAAGCGGTTTGCCAGATGTGACAGGCTGGGATAGGCCGGGCGCTGTGCCCGGCCTATCGCGTTCAAAAGGTGCCCGATGACCCCCGAAGAGATCGAAAAACTGCCCTACCGCAAGAATGTGGGCGTGATGCTGGTCAACGCCCGGGGCCATGTCTTCGTCGGCATGCGCACCGACCGCGCGCCCAAGGACCCGCCAGCCTGGCAGATGCCCCAGGGCGGCATCGACAAGGGCGAAGACCCCCGCGCCGCCGCCCTGCGTGAACTGCAGGAAGAAACGGGCGTGACCCCGGACCTTGTCACTGTCGAGGCCGAAACCGAAGGCTGGCTCACCTATGATCTGCCCCATGACCTCGTGCCCCGCATCTGGAAGGGGCGCTATCGCGGGCAGGAACAGAAATGGTTCCTCCTGCGCTTTCATGGCACCGATGATCAGGTGCGGCTCGATGCCGACGATCACCAGGAATTCTCGGAATGGCAGTGGCTGCCGCCGTCCGAGATCGTGGATGCCATCGTTCCCTTCAAGCGCGCGGTCTATGCCCGGGTGCTCGACGCCTTCGCCGACCATCTCTGACGTCCGGGGCAGGGGGCTGTCCCCAGCTTCATCTTTCCAAAAATACTCACGGCACCGTGAGCCACGGGCACTGTGGGGCTCAGGGCAATCGCACTTCAGAAGCCTTCGATGAGTGTTTGCAGGAAGTCATTGCTCCATCCTGCCTTTTTGAACTTCA
>CAJXWO010000078.1 GCA_913062865.1 uncultured Paracoccaceae bacterium
TCCGCGATCAGGTGGCGGGACTCGCCCACCGGGTATTCCGCATTGACCATGCGCAGCCGGACGTCGCGTCCCTTTTCGCGCAAGAGCGCGGTTGCCTCGATCAGCTCGACAAGACCCTTGTTGGGCAGGAAAAAGCCATAGCTGCCGATAACGAAGGGCACGTTATCGGGGCGGCGGGTCGGGGGCGGTGCGTCGGACATGGGCAGCAGCCCATGGGGGAAGAGCGTGACGTTCTCCTCAAGCCCCAGATCCTTGAGCCGGTTGGCGTCCAGCACCTTGTGCACCAAGAGACGGTCACACCGTGCCAGCGCGTCGCGAATGCCGGCAATCCGGATCTCGGGAGGATGCGGGCTGTCGTCGGTGGCGTGCAGCGTGACAAAGACCTGCCGGCCCTCGTCCTTCAGCGTGTCAATGAACCGCGCCAGCGTGGCGAAGTTGAAGAACCCGTAATTGAACTGCAGCACGATGCACTGCAGATCCTCGGCGCGGATCTCTGACAGAAGCCCGGTCAGGTCGTCGTCGCGCCCCTCTTTCCAGCAGCGCGAGATCGGCAGATCCAGGCTGGAATCGGGCACCACCGGCGCGTCTGTCCTGGCGGCCAGCACATGCACGGGCAGGCCCAGGTACCGGATCAGGTGTTCGGAATAGGTCGCGATCCCGCAGCGGGCGTTATAGGTGGTGACCCAACCGACCCGTGGCGGCACGGGCTTCGGTCGCGCGGCCGCGTCGCGCACGGCGGCAAGGCTGCGTTCGGCCACGGCATCCCAGGAAAACTCGGTCAGAAGCTCCGTGCGCGCGGCCGTGACGATGGCATCCGATGGTGGCGCATCGGCGCGCAGGCGGCGCATCTTCGCCGCCATATCCGCCACATCCGGCTCGGCCCACATGCTGGCCCCGGCACCCAGATGCGTGTCGGTTTCGTCAAAGCGGTAATCGACGAATGTCACGAGCGGCAGCTGCGCAAATTCCATCTGCCCGGACCACCCCGTGGTCAGCACCCGTTTGCCCGCGAGGATCGCCTCGGCGATGGGCAGGCCGAAGCCTTCGGCGCGCGAGGGAAAGACCGCGATATCGCAGTGGTCGTATAGCCCGCGCATCTGCCCGTCGGTGATGTCCCCGTCGATCAGGTGGATCGGCGCCATTTGCGGGTGCTCCAGCCGCAGGCGGGCGATCCGGTCGGCCACGTCGTTATGGGGGTTCGGGAATGTCTTGAGGATCAGCACCACGTCATCCGCGGCGCTGAAGGCCTGCGCCCAGGCGGCAAGCAGGGTATCGGCCCCTTTCCGCGGAAAACAGGACGAGACGTGCAGAAAGACGGTGCCCGCACGCGGCAGATCCGGCATCGGCTCGGGCGTGATCGCTTCGAAGTGGTCCACCCCGTTGCCCACGGAATAGGTCGGTACGTAAACGCCGTTATCGACCATGATCTTTTTCACATGCTCGGAGGTGACCATCAAAAAGCGCAGCGTATCATTGAAGCTCGATACGAAATCGCGGGGAAACCCGGTCTCTTCCCAGGCATAGGAATGCAGGCCCGGCAGGGTGTCGGGCATGTCTTCGACCCGCGGCGGATACATGTTGCGGCTGACCAGATCGGCACCCTTCCCCGGGGCGGGCTGCATCGCGGCCAGATCGGGATTGGCCTCAAGAAAGGCGGGGTCGGGGTCGAAATCACCGGGCCCCTCCGAGGACTTGAGCGAGACCTCCACCCCCTTGCGGGCCAGCGCGCGGGCGAACTCTCGGTTCACGAGCGCCAGGCTGTAGGTGCTGTCGAACGGGCCTTCGATGCGCCAACGCGGGACTTCGGGCAGGTCGACCGGGTCCCAGGGGCGGGTGCGGTCGATCCGCGGCGTAAGCCGGTTGGCCGCCCGCCGCGCGGCTTCCTTGCGGGCGCGCCGCCGCTCGCGCCGGTCGATGAACCAGCGGGTGATCTTTTTGTCGAGCTTCTGGATCTTCTTGGAGCGATAGTAGAGCTTTGTTTTTTTTGCTTTTTTCAGCCACGCGATCTCGCTCTGCAATTCGGCGATCTTGCCGTCGAGCTGGGTGATCCGGTCCATCAGGGCAGCGCTGTGGGGTTTAATGCTGTCGACGAGCCGCTCAAGTTCCCAATCGTGCCTCTCGGCCAGATCGCGGGTCGAGGGGCCGTAGCGTGCGTCGAATGCGGGGCGGGTCGCGTCGAGCACGGGTGCAGGCCCGGCCTTCTGGGCGACCAGGGCATAATCCGGGCTGGCCTTGTAGATCACATCCGACAGGCGCGGCGTCTCGGACGGCTCGCGCGTGGCCGCGTTCAGCCGCAGGATCGCAATCTGGGCATAGCCCGAATGCTCGGCCAGGAACTTGATCACATTGGGCGGGACCGGCGCGACATGGGTGCTGTCGTTGTGGAAAGTGACGGTGCCCACCTCGATGTTCTCGGGGTTCGGCGTCTCGAGGATCAAAAGCCCGCCCGGCGCCAGCGCCCGCAGCGCGTCGTCGACGATTCCACGCACGGTGTCGAAGGGCAGGTGCTCGATCAGGTGAAAGGCCGATACCACCGAAAGGCTGTCATCCTCGGCACTGGCCAGGGCCTCGATCGCGTCGCGGTTCTCGGCCGAAAGCCCTGCCGTCCTGCAATCCGACAGCATGCCCTCGTCCAGATCGACGCCATGGGCGGCAAAGCCTGCGTCCTGCAGCGTTTCCAGCCATTCGCCACGTCCGCAGCCCAGGTCCAGCGTCGCCTTGGGCAGCCCCTCGGCCAGAAGCGGGGTCAGGAAGGGAAGGTAGACCTTCAACCGACCCATGATTTCGGCGCGGCTGCCGCGAAAGGCGGCCTCGAAGGCGTGGTAGAAGGTCGTCTCTGTCATGATGCTCTATTAGCCCATCGCCAGGCGCGCGACAATGTAGGGAAACGCGGGCATGCACGCCTCTTGCCAAGCCCCTGTCGGACCTGCATTACCGCGCCCAAGCGCGAACCCTGGAGGTCTGATGGCCAAGGTCTTTTTCGATGTCACGAACCTGCGGCACTACCTGGTGCAGGGCAATCGCCTGTCGGGCATCCAGCGCGTTGTGGTGATGCTGATCGAATACACCGCCCGCAAGCTTGGGCCGGATGCGGTGGGCATGTCGTTCTACATCGATGGCGAAAAGCGGTATGCCGCCGTGCTCTACAGCGCGCTTCAGGGGGCCGGGGCCTTTGACGTGGTGGCGCTGCGCCGCGTGCTGCATCCCGGCAAGCCCGCCCCGCGCCCCACGCTCGAGCGGTACGGCCGCAAACCTACGAAGCGCGCGGTGCATCGGGCGATCCGCAACCTGAACGCCGCGCTAGGCAACGAGGCCCATTTCAAACGGCGCGGCAGTACCATCGCGGCGTGGAAGGCCTCGGCCCCGCGTGCGCAGGCAGCCACGGTCGTGCCGCACCGGCCGTTCTTCGAGATCGCGCAGCCGGGTGATCGGATCGTGCTGGCCGACGCCGCCTGGTCCGTACCCACTGCGCCCCTGCGCGAGGCGCAGGGCAAGGGCATGTCCTGCCACTATCTGATCCATGACCTGATCCAGATCCTCGCGCCCGAATTCATCGCCGGCGACAGCCAGGCGCAGCGCTTTCATTCCTGGCTGCGCGAGACGATGGGTTTCGTCGACAGCTACCTTGCCAATTCAGAGGCCACCGCCCGGGATTTGCGGGCCTTTCTCAACACCTATGGCGGGGCGCAGCGCATCGACGTGGTGCCCCTCGCGCAGGCCGGCTTGCCTGTCTCGCCGGACACTGACCAAGACCCCGAGGCCCATGACGGCATAGACCGGGCGGTGTATGGCCGTCTGGCAGAAGCCGGGCCGATCCAGGATCGCATCCGCGTGCTGCTCAGGCGGCCATATGTGCTGTGCGTCGGCACGATGGAGGCGCGCAAGAACATGTGGGGCCTGGCGCAGGCCTGGGATCGGTTGCGCGGGCAGGAGGATATCGAACTGCCGCGGTTGGTCTTCGCGGGCAACCCTGGCTGGCTGAACGACGATTTCCGGCACATGATGGAGTCCACCGGCCATCTGAACGGCTGGGTCGAGACCGTGTTCAGCCCGTCGGACGAAGAGCTCGATTTCTTGTATCGCAACTGCCTTTTCACCGCGATGCCCAGCTTTCTCGAAGGCTGGGGCCTGCCCGTGGGCGAAAGCCTGAGCTACGGCAAGACGGCGGTGGTCTCGGACACCTCGTCGCTGCCCGAGGTGGGGGGCGATATGGTCGCCTATTTCGACCCGCACTCGATCGCGTCGATCACCGCAACCGTCTACCGGATGCTGGCCGAGGAGGGGTATCGCGAGGGGCTCGAAGCCCGGATCGCCCAGGCTCGTCTGCGCAGCTGGGAAGACGTGGCGCAGGATCTTCTGGCGGCGGTGGGCTAGCCGCGCCGGGGCAGGAGCTGCTGGGCGATCCCTGCCAGCGTCAGGTAGACCGACGTGCCCAGAAGCGTCCAGTCAGCCCAAGCGGGCAGGATGAACTCGGCCCAGGCCGCCCAAGCCGCAAGCGCTGTCCAGATCAGTGCCACGGGCAGCGACACCGCCCGCCAGCGCGCCGTGCGCACAGGGTGGATGAATTTCCACGGCAGAAACATCGCCACCGACAGGATCAGGCTCAGGCCCAGGATCACCCAGGCCGGCGGGGCCAGCACGAAGATCACCAGAACCGCCATGTTCCAGCAGCCTGGAAAGCCCAGGAACGACTTATCCTCGGTCTTCATCGCGGTGTAGGAGAAATAGAGCGCCGAGGCGAATGTGATGATCCCGATCGCGGCCCAGGCCATCCAGCCCGGCAAAAGGCCCGACCAGAACAGCGCAAAGGCGGGGATGAAGACGTAGGTCAGGTAGTCGATTATGAGGTCCAGAAGCACGCCGTCGAATTGCGGCGCGTTCTGCTGAACATCGTATTTCCGCGCGAGCGGCCCATCGATTCCGTCCACGACAAAGGCCACGACCAACCAAAGGTATATGGTGCCCCAGGCACCCTGGGCTGCCGCCAGAAGGGCCAGCATGGCAAAGACGGCCCCGGTCGCAGTCAGGAAATGGACGCCAAGCGCGCGAGTGCTCAGTTTCATCGCACCGTCATGGCCCAGATCGGCCGCGCCTGCAATCAGGCTTTGGGATGCGCACGGTTGTAGACCTCCATCAGCCGCGCGGTATCGACGGCGGTATAGGCCTGTGTGGTCGAAAGAGAGGCATGCCCCAAAAGCTCCTGGATCGCGCGCAGATCGCCGCCCGCGTTCAGAAGATGCGTGGCAAAGGAATGGCGCAGCGCATGGGGCGTGGCGGTGGCCGGCAGGCCCAGCTGCATCCGCGCCTGGGCCGTGACCTTCTGGATCAGCCGGGGCGACAGGGCCCCGCCGCGCGCACCCAGAAACAACGGCCCGTCGGCGGCGATGGGGTGGGGGCAGTCGTGGCGGTAGGCCTCGACCGCAGAACGCGCGGCCGGCAGGACGGGCACGAGCCGTTCCTTGCCGCCCTTGCCCGTGATGCGCAGCGTCTCGGGCAGGGGCGCGTTGGCCCCGCGCAGGCCCAGGGCCTCGGAAATGCGTAGTCCGCAGCCATACAGCAGCGTGACCACGGCCACGTCCCGCGCAGCGATCCAGGGCGTTTGCGATTGCAGCTCGACCGTGTCCAGCATGGCGCGCGCGGCATCCTCGTCCAGCGGACGGGGCAGCTTGCGCGTGAACTTGGGCGCGCGGATCGACAGGACGGCGGTGGCGTCGAACCCGTCGCGCACCGAGAGCCAGCGGTAGAAGCTCTTGACCGCCGACAGCTTGCGCGACAGCGACCGGGGCCCGATCCCGTCGCCACGCATTGCGGCCATCCAGGCGCGCATGTCGCGCGTGTGGACGCGGGCCAGAGCGCCGGTGCCCTGTAGCCCGCCGAAATGCGCGCTCATGAACCCGAGGAAGTCGAGCAGATCGGTCCGATAGGCCGCGATCGTGTTGTCGCTTGCGTTTTTCAGGGCGCGTGTCTGGGCCAGCCAATCGTCCAGCGCGGCCAGCGCGCCGTCGGAAATGGCGGTCACGACAGCCAGCGGCGCATCGCCCGTTCGAAGACGCCGCCGAAAAAGGCCAATAGATCGGTGCCCTGCTGAGGGGTGAAATGATGCGGGTCTTCGGACCCCATCGCCAACATGCCGGGCAGGCGGCCCTCGCCGAAATCAAGCCGTAGGCAGGCCTCGGAGCGGACCCAGGTCGCGGCCTCGCCGTAGATGTCGGGATCGCCCTCGGCCATCTGGCGCAGGGTCACCTGGCGCGGCTCACCGCCGCGACCCGCCGTCAGGTAGCGATCGACGAACCCGGGGTCGGCCACCGACAGCACGTCGCCCAGGCGCTTGACGGCCGGGTCGTCCTCGGACTGGACGGTTTCCAGCACCAGGCGCACGCAATCGACGCGCAGGATCTCGGCCACTTCGCCGCCCAGGTCGCGCAGAAAGGGCTCGAACTCCACGGGGTCGAGCATGCGGAGGACCGCGCGATGCACCTGGTTGGTGCCCGCGAGATTTTCATAGGCAGCGGCAATGACGGACCGATGGGTGTCTTCCAGCCGGTCAAGCCGCGCCTCGAGCCGTTCCATGGCGATGCCCCGCAGGTCGACGATATTGCTGCCCATCGCACGCTCGTTTGCGGCGATCAGGGCATGCATCAGGTCCTGGTCGTCCAGGATCACGTCGGGCTGCGCGATGATCTTTTCGCGCAGGGCGTCGTCGATCTTGGGATTGGGGCTGCTCATATGCGTCTCTTCGGAAGCGTTTCGGCGTGTTATAACACGGGCCTACAGGATTTTCTGCCCCGTTTTTTCCCAATCCGCGAGAAACGCCTCGAGCCCTTTGTCGGTCAGCACATGCTCGGCCATCTTTTTGATGACGCCCGGCGGTGCGGTGGCCACGTCGGCACCGATCTTGGCGCATTCCGACATGTGGTTGGGCGACCGGATCGACGCGGCGAGGATTTGGGTCTCGAACCCGTAATTGTCATAGATCTCGCGGATGTCCGCGATCAGGTCGAGCCCGTCGAGGTTCAGGTCATCCAGACGTCCGATAAAGGGCGAAATGAATGTCGCCCCCGCCTTGGCCGCCAGCAGCGCCTGGTTTGCCGAAAAGCACAGCGTGACATTGACCATCCGCCCCTCGTCGGTGAGCGCTTTGCACGCCTTGAGCCCGGCCCAGGTCAGCGGCACCTTGATCGCGATGTTGTCGGCGATCTTGGCCAGCTCGCGGCCCTCGGCGATCATGCCCTCGGCATCGGTCGCCACGGTTTCGGCGCTGACAGGGCCATCGACCAGATCGCAGATTTCCTTGGTGACTTCCTTGATGTCGCGGCCCGACTTCATGATCAGCGACGGGTTGGTGGTCACGCCGTCGACCATGCCCAGTTCGTTCAGCTCGGCGATGGCATCAATCTCGGCGGTATCTACGAAAAAGCGCATGGATGGATCTCCTCCACGGGTTGGTCTTGGATTGGCGTCCGTGTACCCGATAGGCTAAACGGCCGAAACCCTGAAAAACGGAGGCCGCGCCCGGGATGGCGTTCTTTGACGAAGGCGATCTGGTCGCGGTTCTGACCACCCAGCCCCTTGGCCGGGCGCTGGATTACCGCGCGCCCGAGGGGGGGTGCCATGCGGGCGCCTTTGTCGAGGTGCCGCTGGGCCCGCGCCGGGTGATCGGCGTGGTTTGGGGGCCGGGGCGGGGGGATTATGACCTGTCGAAGATCCGGCCCGTCACCCGCGTTCTGGACGCCGCGCCGATGCGCGAGGAATTGCAGGCCTTTCTGGAAAAGGCCGCCGCCTACACGCTGACGCCGATGCCCGCGATGCTGCGGCTGGCCACCCGCGCGCCGGGGCTGGGCGATCCGCCCTCCATGCGCAAGGTCTACAGGCTGGGCGACGCTGCGCCCGACCGGATGACCGCCGCGCGGGAAAAGGTGCTGGCGGTGCTGGAAGAATTCGGTGGCCTGTCCTTTACCCTGGGCGAACTGGCCGAGATGGCCGGGGTCAGCACTTCGGTGGTCAAGGGGCTGGTGGCCCAAGGCGCCGTGCGCGAAGAGGACAGCCCCCGCGACACGCCCTTCCCGCCGCTCGACCCGGACCGCCCGGGCAAAGAACTGACCGCCGACCAGGCCGCCGGGGCCGAAGCGCTCCGCGCGGGCCTGCGCGCGGGCGGCTACGGCACGACGCTTCTCAAGGGTGTGACCGGTTCGGGCAAGACCGAGGTGTACCTGGAGGCGGTGGCCGAGTGTCTGCGCCAGGGGCGGCAGGCGCTGGTTCTCTTGCCGGAAATCGCGCTGACGGCCGAGTTCATCCAGCGGGTCGAGGCGCGGTTCGGCGCGAAACCGGCGGAATGGCATTCGGGCGTCACCATGACCGAACGCCGCCGCATCTGGCGCATGGTGGGCGAGGGGGGCGCACAGCTGGTCGTGGGCGCACGCTCGGCCCTGTTCCTGCCGTTCCAGCAGCTGGGGCTGGTCGTCGTGGATGAGGAACACGACAATTCCTACAAACAAGAGGATGGCGTGCTCTACCACGCGCGCGACATGGCGGTGCTGCGCGCGTCCATTTGCGG
>CAJXWO010000079.1 GCA_913062865.1 uncultured Paracoccaceae bacterium
AAGTTCAAAAAGGCAGGATGGAGCAATGACTTCCTGCAAACACTCATCGAAGGCTTCTGAAGCGCGATTGCCCTGCAGGGCTTGTGCTGATCGGCTGAGTCCGCGCAACGCGCTGTCGACCAGCGGGTCGTCACGCAAGGATTCGAGCCGCCGGATCCGCCGCAGGATGGTCGAGGCATGCTGGCCCGATTGCCGTGCGAGGGCCCTGATCGGCACCCCCTGCTCGGTATGGGCAAGATAATCGGCAGCCGCCGCGGGCACCCAGTCCGGCAGTTTCGGACGCTTGCCCGCGCTCTGGGCGGCAGCCGAGCGATCACGGTCCGGAGAGGCAGAATTGGGTGTCATCGGCGGCCTCGGTTGCAACCTTTGGTAGATTCCGTTATCTGATCGTTAAGATCATGGCGTAAAAGAAGCATTGTTTCCAAATGATAAACAACGTGCAAGGCGAGCGCATGGAGTCAGTCGCCCCCACGCAACACCCGCCAAGGTTGTGCTAAGCCGGGCCGATCGTCACTGACAGGAGTACACCATGATCGATCCGATCCGTCATTTGTCGCAATTGCGCCGCCCCGGTCTGCTGATCCGCGCCGCCCGTGCCGGGATGTCCGAGTATCGTCGCGACACGCTTTTGCCACGCCTGTTCGGCATGGCGGGCACACCGCGGCCCGGCGCGGCGGTGGACCGGCTGATTTCGCTCGAAGGGGATCTCGACGACCAGCGCCGCGCGGGCCTCGCGACCTATTCGACCCTGCGCCATATCGAGGTGCTGATCGCGCTGATGGCCGAGGCGCGACTGATCGCGACACCGGCATCGGTCGCCGCCCGGCCCGAACCCGGCTGAGCCGGGCCGCACACGCCCTGCGCACACAGGGTCACATCAGCCCGGCCCCATCGTTCCCGCCCCGAGGTCCGACCCGGAGGCCCGGAAAGAAAGTTCAGATGAAGGCGTCGGGCATCGACGCCTTCTTTTCCGCCACGTAGGCGTTCAAAGCCTCGTTAAAAGCCGGGTCGAGCTGCGGCGCTTGGTATTGCGACAACAGCTTCTCCACCCGCGCCGTGGCCAGGGCCTGTGTGTCGCGCGCGCCTTCCTCGTCCCAGGTCTCGAACGGCTTGTAGTCCAGAAGGTCGGTTTTCCAGAACGCGTCCTTGAAATGGGCCTGGGTGTGGGCGCAGCCCAGGAAATGCCCGCCGGGGCCGATCTCGCGCAGGGCGTCCATGGCCTGGGCCTGTTCGTCGATGCTAACGCCCGCGGCCATCTTGTGCAAAACGCCCAACTGGTCCGCATCCATCACGAATTTCTCGAACGAGGCCACAAGCCCGCCCTCGAGCCAGCCGCAGCTGTGCAGCATGAAATTCACGCCCCCCAGCAGCGCGGCGTTGTGGGTATGCGCCGTCTCGTAGGCGGCCTGGGCATCGGGCAGTTTCGACCCGCAGAGCCCCCCGCCCGACCGGAAAGGCAGGTTCAGGCGACGGGCCAGTTGCCCCGCACCATAGAGGATCTGCGACGCCTCGGGCGTCCCGAAGGTGGGCGCGCCGGAATTCATGTCGATCGAGGTCACGAAGGTGCCAAAGATCACTGGTGCGCCCGGGCGGATCAGCTGGGCATAGGCGATGCCGGCCAGCACCTCGGCCAGGACCTGGGTCAGCGTGCCCGCGACCGACACCGGCGCCATGGCGCCGCCCACGATGAAGGGCGACACGATGCAGGCCTGGTTCGCGGCGGCATAAACCTCGAGCGCGCCCATCATCACGTCGTCGAAGGTCAGTGGCGAGTTGATGTTGATGAGCGAGGTCATCACCGTGTTGTCGGCCACGAACTCCTTGCCGAAAAGGATCTCGCACATCTCGACGCTGTCGCGCGCCCGCTCGGGGTCGGTGACCGATCCCATGAAGGGCTTGTCGCTCAGCGTCATGTGGGCCAGCAGCATGTCCAGGTGGCGCTTGTTCACGGGGATATCCGTGGGCTCGCAGACCGTGCCGCCGGAATGGTGCAGCCATTTCGACATGTAGCCCAGTTTCACGAAAGTCTGGAAATCCTCCATCGTCGCATAACGGCGCCCGCCATTGCGACCGCGCACGAAGGGCGGGCCATAGACCGGTGCGCAGACCAGCGTCTTGCCGCCGATCTCGACATTGCGGGCGGGGTTGCGCGCGTGCTGGGTGAAGCTTGCGGGCGCGGTCTGGCAAAGCTTCCGGGCCAGCCCGCGGGGGATGCGCACCCGTTCGCCCTGCACATCGGCACCCGCATCGCGCCAGCGCTGCAACGCGGCTTCGTTGTTCACGAAGTTCACGCCGATCTCTTCCAGAACCGTTTCGGCGTTGTGTTCGATGATCTCGAGCGCCTCGTCGTTCAGCACCTCGAACAGCGGGATGTTGCGGTCGATATAGCGGGCGGTCTCGACGCTGACGGCTGTCCGTTCGGCCCGCCGTGCCGCACCGCCGCCACCCCGTGCCCGTCTGCGCGTTGCTGCCTCTGCCATGTCTCGCACTCCCTTGATCTGCCCGCGACCGTCGCGCCGGTTGGCGCAGTTTCTACAAGCTTCCCGGGGGCGGTGCGGCTCATAATCGGCCAAAAAACCACTATCCGCGACATTGCTTGCGGATCGAGCGGGATCGGGTCCTGGGCCCGGGGCTTGCGGTTTTTCTTGCGCCGCGTCAGGCCGGGGACTACTAGGCCGGGCATGAGCCAGACCAGCCACGACCGCCTTCTTATCATCGATTTCGGCAGCCAGGTGACGCAGCTGATCGCGCGCCGCCTGCGCGAGCTGAACGTCTATTGCGAAATCCACCCCTACCAGAACGTGACCGACGCCTTCCTGGCCGACTTCGCGCCAAAGGCGGTGATCTTTTCGGGCGGGCCGGATTCGGTCACCCGCGCGGGCAGCCCGCGGCCCCCGAAATCTGTCTACGATCTGGGCGTGCCCATTCTGGGCATCTGCTATGGCCAGCAGGTCATGATGGAGGACCTGGGCGGCCGCGTGGTGGCGGGCGAAGGCACCGCAGAGTTCGGCCGCGCCTATGTCACCCCTGCCGAGGACCGGATCGACCTGCTCAATGGCTGGTTCATGGACGGGTCGGGCCGCGAACAGGTCTGGATGAGCCATGGCGACCATGTCTCGGAAATCGCACCGGGCTTCGCGGTCTATGGCACCTCTCCCGGCGCGCCCTTTGCGATCACCGCGGACCTTGACCGCCGCTTCTACGCGGTGCAGTTCCACCCCGAGGTGCATCACACGCCCAACGGCAAGACGCTGTACGAGAATTTCATCCGCGACGCGGGCTTTGCGGGCGACTGGACCATGGGCGCCTACCGCGACGAGGCGATCGCCAAGATCCGCGAACAGGTCGGCGACAAGCGGGTGATCTGCGGCCTTTCGGGCGGCGTCGACAGCTCGGTCGCGGCGGTCCTCATCCACGAGGCCATCGGCGACCAGCTGACCTGCGTCTTCGTCGACCACGGCCTTCTGCGCCTGAACGAGGCGGACGAGGTCGTGACCATGTTCCGCGATCATTACAACATCCCGCTGATCCATGCGGACGAGGCCGACCTGTTCCTAGGCGCACTCGAAGGGGTCAGCGACCCCGAGGAAAAGCGCAAGACCATCGGCCGGCTTTTCATCGACGTGTTCCAGAAACATGCCGACAGCATCGAAGGGGCCGAATTCCTCGCCCAGGGCACGCTTTATCCGGACGTGATCGAATCGGTGAGCTTCTCGGGCGGTCCCTCGGTCACGATCAAGTCGCACCACAATGTGGGTGGCCTGCCGGAAAAGATGGGCCTGAAACTGGTCGAACCCCTGCGCGAACTGTTCAAGGACGAGGTCCGCGCGCTGGGCCACGAGCTGGGCCTGCCCGCCTCGTTCATCGGCCGCCACCCGTTTCCCGGGCCCGGCCTTGCCATCCGCTGCCCAGGCGAGATCACACGGGAAAAGCTCGAGATCCTGCGCAAGGCCGACGCGGTCTATATCGACCAGATCCGCAAGCACGGGCTGTATGACGAGATCTGGCAGGCCTTCGTCGCGATTCTGCCCGTGCGCACCGTGGGCGTGATGGGCGACGGGCGCACCTATGACTACGCCTGCGCACTCCGCGCGGTCACCTCGGTCGACGGGATGACGGCGGATTACTATCCCTTCAGCCACGACTTCCTGGGCGAAACCGCCACGCGGATCATCAACGAGGTCAAGGGCATCAACCGCGTCACCTATGACGTGACCTCGAAACCCCCCGGCACCATCGAGTGGGAATGACGGCGCCCGCCATCGACTGGGCCGCGCCCGAGGATGCCCCGGCGCTCGCCCCGGTCATGCGGGCGCTTTATGCCCATGACGTGCCCGATGCCCCCGCCCCGACCGAGACTGCGCTGCAAGATCACCTTTCGCATCTGCTCGACCCGGCCACGCCGCACCGGCTGGTCGTCGCGCGGGACGCCGATGGGCGGGTGCTGGGGCTGGCCGCGGTGGGCCTGTTCGTTTCGGTCAGCGACCCGCGGCCCGAGCGCTGGCACCAGATGGAGCTCAAGGAGCTTTTTGTCCTGGAAGAGGCCCGCAGCGCTGGGATCGGGGCAGCGCTCATGGCCTGGATCGAAGCCGAGGCAAGGCGGATCGGCGTCTGCCGGATCGACTGGCACGTGAAACGCGACAATCACCGCGGCATCGCGTTCTACGAACGTTTCGGCGCCCATGTGGTCGAGACACGTCTGAGCATGCGCAAAGTGCTATCAAAGCACTGACGCAACCGTGACCGCAGCGGCGCGCGCGCCGTGGCACATTGCAGCCATGACCGCACGCATCCTCGGCCTGACCCTGACTGCCCTGATCGCCCTGCCCGCCACCGTCTGGGGCGACACGCTGCTCTGCCTCGGCACGCGGCCCGGCTTCATGATGGTGATCGAAACCGACAGCGTGGCCTTCGACTATCTCGGAGACGGGCGCTACACGCTTGACCCGCCGCTTCAGGGGCCCGGCTTCGGCTTTGCCACCCATGAGTTGGTGACCATGCGGGAACGCTGGGATGTCTTTCTCGAGGAGCGCAGCTGCGAGGTGATCCGCGCCACCCTGCCCGTGACGCTCGAGATCGCGGTGCCTACCTCGGCCGGGGACAGGCCCCTGTCGGGCTGCTGCAAGTGGCAGACGCGCTGACATCTGGCCCCTTCTGATCCGGCCTGCTACACGCATCCCAGCGTAACGAACAGGACAGCCGGGCATGACCCCGACACTCACCGCCAGCTTGTGGATGATCGGGGCCATCGTCTCGTTCAGTTCGATGGCGATCGCGGGCCGCGCCGTCAGCCTCGATCTCGATACCTTCGAGATCATGATGTATCGCAGCCTGATCGGCATCGTGATCGTGCTGAGCGTGGCCTCGGCCGCGCGCACGCTGCACGAGGCGCGGCCGCGCCAGATGGGGCTGCACCTGGTGCGCAACCTGTTCCACTTCACCGGCCAGAACCTGTGGTTCTACTCGATCACCGCGGCACCGCTGGCGCAGGTTTTCGCGATGGAGTTCACCTCGCCCCTCTGGGTCATGGTGATGAGTGTATTCGTCCTTGGCGAGCGGCTGACCCGCACGCGGGTGACGGCGGGCGTTTTCGGCTTCATCGGCATCCTGATCGTGGCCCGCCCCGGCACGGACCTGGAGTTCGGCCTGGTCACGGCGGCGCTCGCGGCCATCGGCTTTGCCGGGTCGGCCGTGTTCACGCGGCTCCTGACCCGGACCCAGACGATCACGGCGATCCTGCTTTGGTTGACCGTGATGCAGGCGGTGTTCGGATTGGTCTGCGCGGGTATCGACGGGGATATCGCGCTGCCCACGGCGGCCAACCTGCCCTGGCTCGTGCTGATCGGCTGCGCCGGGCTGATGGCGCATTTCTGTCTGACCACGGCGCTCAAGATCGCGCCCGCGACAGTTGTGATGCCCATCGACTTTGCCCGCCTTCCGGTCATCGCGGTGATCGGCATGGCCTTCTATGCCGAACCTCTCGATCCCTTTGTTTTCCTGGGCGCCGCGGTGATCTTCGGGGCCAACTACCTCAACATTTGGACCGAATCCCGTCGCCAAGCTGCTTGACGGAACGTCGCGTTACGTCAAGCGGTTGACGTACGGGCAAGCATTGACGGCGCGGCTCCGCTGACCGTACCAATTGTCGAAATACGTTTACATTGCGCGAGGGAGGAGCATATGAAACGCATTCTCGCAAGCACTGCGCTGGTCGCAGTCTCCGCAGGCATGGCCTCTGCGGGCGGGATCGAACGCACGGCCCAATCGGTCGGCGTTCTTTTCGAGGAAGGCAATCACGCGGAAATCTCGTTCGGCTTTGCGTCGCCCGAAGTGTCGGGCACCAGCCTGGCCATCCCCGGCGCAGTTCCGGCGCTCGAGATCGGGAACGTGGCCAATGACTTCACGCTGCCCAGTGCGGCGATCAAGGTCGACCTGAACGACAAGATTTCGGCGGCTCTGATCTATGACCGCCCCTTTGGCGCGGACGTGGCCTATGACCCGGCGAACCCGATCCTGGGCGGCACCGTGGCCGAGGCCAACACGAATGTGCTGACGGCCCTGCTCAAGTATCAGATCACCCCGCGTTTCAGCGCCTATGGCGGTATCCGCCGGTCCCAGGCCGAGGGCGAGATCACGCTGCAGGGCGCGGCCTACGGGCCCACCTCGGGCTACAACGTCAAGCTCGATAGTGCGACCGGCACCGGCTACGTCCTGGGCGCAGCTTACGAGGTGCCCGATATCGCCCTGCGCGTGGCGTTGACCTACAGCTCCGACATCAGCCACGACATGGGCACCACTGAAACCGGCCCGCTGATCGACCCGGACGGCCCCGGCCCCGCGCCTGCCTTGCCGCTGCTGGCCGGCACGTCGGAAACCGAGGTCAAGACGCCCGAGAGCTGGACGCTGGATTTCCAGACCGGCATCTCGGCCGATACGCTTCTCTTCGGCTCGATCCGCCATGTGAAGCATTCGCAGTTCCGCGTGGATCCCGAGCAGTTCGTGGCCGTCACCGGCGGCGGGCTGATCGACCAGGACGACACCACGACCTATCGCCTGGGCGTCGGCCGTCGCTTCACCGACAAGATGGTGGGCTCGCTCGCCATCGCCTACGAGGCACCGGGGGACGAGCTTGTCTCGCCGCTGGCTCCCTCGACGGGCTACACCCAGCTGAGCGTCGGCATGGCCTATGACGTGGCCGACAACGTGACGCTGTCGGGCGGGATCAGCTACACCTGGCTGGGCGATGCCAAGCCCGAGACCGGCACGCCCGATACCGCGCGCGCCGAGTTCGAGGACAACAACAACTTCGGCATCGGCTTCAAGATCGCCTACAAGTTCTGATCGGGCCTGCATCCCGGTCCAGACGCGCCCCGGCCCCCGTGCCGGGGTGTTTTCGTTTCACAGCCCCGCGGTTGCGCAAGAACCGGGTCGCGGCCTTTGTGTGCGCCCGCTAGGCAGGGACTATGGCTCCGCAAAAAACCCTCAGCCCGCACGCCTTTGCCGAATTGCTCCTTCTGGGGGTGATCTGGGGTGGGTCGTTCCTGTCCATCCGCATCGCGCTTGACGACGTGCCGGTGGTCACGGTTGTGGCACACCGGGTGGTCTGGGCGATGCTGGTCCTCTGGGCGGTTGTGCTGTGGCGGGGGCTGCCCGTACCGCGCGCCCCGCGCATCTGGGGCGCGTTCCTGGTCATGGGCCTGTTGAACAACGTCATTCCCTTTGGCTTGATGGCCTGGGGGCAGCTTCATATCGAGACGGGGCTGACCTCGATCCTGAACGCGACCACGGCGCTCTTCGGCGTGCTGGTCGCGGCGGCGGTCTTTGCCGACGAACGGCTGACCGCGCGCAAGGCCCTTGGCGTCGCCTTGGGCTTTGGCGGCGTGGTCATCGCCATCGGCCCCGATGCCCTTTCAGGTCTCGACCCGCGCTCGCTGGCCCAACTGGCAGTGCTGGCGGGCACGCTCAGCTATGCTCTGGCGGGCAGCTGGGCACGGGCGCGGCTGGGCGGTCTCGCGCCGCCGGTGGCTGCGGCGGGAATGCTGACAGGCTCTTCGGTCATCATGCTGCCTGCCGCGCTTTGGATCGACGGCGCGCCTTCGCTGGCACTGGCCCCCGACACCGCCCTTGCCATCGGGTTCTACGCGATCGTCGCCACTGCAGGCGCCTACCTGCTTTACTACCGGGTGCTGGCCATGGCGGGCAGCGGCAACCTGATGCTGGTCACGCTGATCATCCCGCCCGTGGCCGTGGT
>CAJXWO010000080.1 GCA_913062865.1 uncultured Paracoccaceae bacterium
AGTTCAAAAAGGCAGGATGGAGCAATGACTTCCTGCAAACACTCATCGAAGGCTTCTGAAGCGCGATTGCCCTGATCTTAGGGGTCGGGGTCTGTCAGCCGAGATAGTCCAGGACCGCCGCGCGGGCCCCGTCGCGGACAAGCCGGGTGTAGGCATCCTTGACGGTGTCACGGAAGGCCGGTGTGGCGGCCAGCGCAGGCTCGAATACCGCATCAAGGCCGAGAAGCGCATCGACCCGGTCCGCCGGGCTGTCGCCGGGCTGGCAGAGTGCGCCGATCCGCCCGGCCAGCGGGTCGCGCAGCTTGATCGGAAGGCCCTTTTCGTCGATGCCGCCCACGTACCGCATCCACCCGGCCACAGCGAGGCACAGCCCCTTGGGCACATGGCCCGCCGCCAAGGTTTCGCGGATCGGGCCCAGAAGGCGCTGGGGCAGTTTCTGGCTGCCGTCCGTGGCGATCTGGGACGTCCTGTGGCGGATCGCCGGGTTGCGGTACCGCGCAAGCAGCGCTGCGGCATAGGCAGGCAGGTCCTCGCCCTCGGGCCGCGGCACGGTGGGGATGATCTCGTCGTGCCAGAGCTTGCGGCAGAGATCGGCAAAAGGCGGATCGGCCACCGCATCCGCGATGGTCTGATGCCCGGCCAGATACCCAAGATAGGCCAGCGTGGAATGGGTGCCGTTCAACATCCGCAGTTTCATCGTCTCGTGCGCCTCGACCGAGGCGACCAGCTGCGCGCCCGCCGCCGCCCAATCGGGGCGGCCGAGGGGAAAGTCATCCTCGATCACCCATTGCGAGAAGGGTTCATGAAGAACGGCCCCCTCGTCGCGATAGCCCAGCCGGGCCGCGACGCGGTCCAGATCATCGGGCGTGATCGCGGGGGTGATCCGGTCGACCATGGTGGCGGGAAAGGCCACATGGGCCTCGATCCAGTCGGCCAGCTCCGGGTCGATGGCGCGCGCGAAGTCCACCACCACACCCCGCACGAGCGCGCCGTTCGCGGGCAGGTTGTCGCAACTGAGCACCGTGAAGGGCGCAAGCCCCGCGTTCCGCCGCGCACGAAGCCCGGCCACGAGAAACCCAGGCGCGCTGCGCGGCTGCGCGAGATCGGCCAGATCGGCCGCGATATCGGGGTGCGTCAGGTCCAGCCGCCCGGTGGCCGGGGCGTGGCAGTATCCCTTTTCGGTCACGGTCAGCGTCACGATTCGGATGGCGGGATCGGCCATGCGCGCCACAAGAGCCGACGGATCCTCGGGGGCGACCATCACTTCGGTCACCGAGGTGATGGTGCGCATCTCTTCACCCGCGGGGGCAAGGGTGACGGCGGTGTAGACACCGTCCTGCGGGCCCAACTGATCACGCGCTGCGGGGCTGCGCAGGCTGGCGGCAACGATGCCCCAGTCGCCGCCCGACGTCGCCATGGCGTCATGGGTATACTGGGCGAGAAAGGCGCGGAAGAACGCCCCGGGCCCAAGGTGCAGGATGCCCGGCGTCGGCGCGGTGCCCTGTCGTGTCAGCCTGTCACTCACGCCTGTCACCCTTCCGTGCTCATTGGGCTTTTGGCCCGTCCGTGCCGCTCACAGCCCATAGGCTTCCTTGGCAAGCCGGTAGGTCAGGTCATGGGCGATCTCGAAGGCCGCGCGCTCATTCAGCCGGCCCGTCGCGACGAGAGTGGCAAGGTAGGCGCAATCGGTCCGCCGGGACACGTCGTGCCGCGCGGGGATCGAACAGAAGGCGCGGGTGTCGTCGTTGAAGCCCACGGTGTTGTAGAATCCGGCGGTCTCGGTCACGCTTTCGCGGAATCGCATGATCCCCTCGTAGCTGTCGAAGAACCACCACGGCGGGCCCAGCCTGAGCGCCGGATAGGCCCCGGCCATTGGCGCCAGTTCGCGACCATAGGCGGTCTCGTCCAGGGTAAACAGGATCACGGTGAGGTCCGGTTCCATCCCCACCGCGTCCAGAAGCGGTTTGAGCGCGGCGACATAGTCGGTGCGCATGGGGATATCGAAGCCCTTGTCCCGGCCATGGGCCGCAAAGACCTGGGCCGAATGGTTGCGCCACGAGCCTGCATGGATCTGCAGCGTCAACCCGTCCTCAAGAGACATCTTTGCCATCTCGGTCAGCATCTGGCCGCGGAAGGCGTCGGCCTCGTCGGCCGTCGCTTCGCCTGTCAGCACGCGGTCGAACAGTGCCCCGGCCTCTGCGGCTGACAGGTTTTCGGTGCGGGCGGTGGGGTGTCCGTGATCCGAGGCGGTGGCCCCATGGTCCTTGAAGAAAGCGCGTCTTGTTCGGTGCGCGTTCAGATACCCGGCCCAAGTGGTTGTGTCCTCACCGGTCAGGGCGCCGAGCATTTCGACGTTCCGTGCGAATCCTTCGAATTCAGGGTCTACGACTGCATCGGGGCGGTAGGTGGTGACGACGCGTCCGGCCCAGCCGCTGTCGCGGATCATGCGATGCCATCGCAGGTCGTCGAGCGCGCCCTCGGTGGTGGCCAGCACCTCGATCCCGAAGCGTTCGAACAGCGCACGGGGGCGATAGGCGTCCTCGGCCAGCTGCGCCTCGATGCGGTCGTAGGTGGCATCGGCGGTCTCTGCCGACAACGCCGCCGTCAGGCCGAAGACATGCGCGAAGGAATGGTTCAGCCACATCTCCGACGGGGTCGCGCGGAACAGGTGAAAGCGCTCGGCGAAGCGGCGCCAGATCTGGCGCGGGTCGGTCTCGATCGGGCCGCCATCGGTGCGGGGTACGCCCAGATCGGCAAGCGGCACGCCCTGGCTGACCAGCATGCGAAACACGTAGTGATCGGGCACAACGAACAGCTCGGCCGGATTGGGAAAGCGTGCGTTCTCGGCAAACCAGCGCGGATCGCAATGGCCATGGGGGCTGATGATGGGCAGATCGCGGACACTGTCATAAAGCGCCCGGGCCCGGTCACGCACAGCGGGATCGGTCGGAAAGAGCCGGTCAGGATCGGTCAAGGCCATGGACAGGACACTCCGCTTCGTGCGCTGTCCTGCGCATAGGCGGTTTGGCGCTCCGGGTCAAAACCCTTTGTCCGCTGCGGCGGCGCTACATGTTCAGGATGCGCCGCGCGTTTTCCTTCAGGATCAGCGGCTTGACATGGTCCTTGATGTCCAGCGTGTCGAAGTCCGCGAGCCAGCGGTCGGGCGTGATCGCGGGCCAGTCCGAGCCGAAGAGCATCTTTTTCTTCAGGATCGAATTGGCGTAATGCACGAAGATCGGCGGGAAGTACTTGGGCGACCAGCCGGACATGTCGATATAGACGTTGGGCTTGTGCTGGGCGACCATCAGCCCCTCTTCGGTCCACGGAAACGAGGGATGCGCCAGTACGATCGGCGTGTCGGGGAAATCGACCGCCACATCGTCCACATGCACGGGGTTGGAGTATTTCAGCCGCATCCCCATGCCGCCGCGCATGCCCGAGCCCACGCCGGTCTGGCCGGTGTGAAAGAGCATGATCGCGCCTTCCTCGGCGATGGCCTCGTAAAGCGGATAGGCCCAGCGTTCATTGGGGAAAAAGCCCTGCATCGTGGGGTGGAACTTGAAGCCCTTGACGCCGAATTCGCGCACCAGCCGCCGCGCCTCGCGGGCACCCGCCTTGCCCTTGGACGGGTCGATCGAGGCAAAGGGGATCAGGATGTCGCTGTTCTCGGCCGCGATCTGGGCGACCTCTTCGTTGGAATAGCGGCGGAACCCGGTCTCGCGTTCGGCATCGACGGGAAAGATCACCGCGCCGATCTTGCGTTCGCGGAAGTATTCGGCCGTCTGCTGGACCGTGGGCAGCATGCCATGGGCCCCCGCCGGGTTCTTGAAATAGGCTGCCATGCCGGCCTGAAATTCGTCATAGCCGTCGTCTCGGGGGCCGCAGCAGGGCTCTTCGGCATGGGTGTGAAAGTCGATGGCGACCAGGTCGTCGATATTCATGGGGCGTCCTTTCCGGCGGCGTCGAAGTCGATGTATTTGCGCAAGAGCCGCTTGAGGGTTTCTTCCTCGGTGCGGGTGAGGGTGCCGCCGGTATGGGCCTCGTGTTCGAGAAACGATGGCGTCAAGCGATCCAGCATCGCCCGGCCCGGCTCGGTCAGCCACAGCTCGACCGAGCGGCGGTCATCCTCGGGGACGGTGCGGGTGACAAGACCCGCATCCTCCATCACCCGGATCATCTTGGTCATGTGGGCGCGCTTGATCATCAGCGTTCGGGCCAGCAACCCCTGCCGGATGCCCGGGTTTTCCCCGATCATCATCAGCACCGAGATCTCGCCCGGCTTGATGTCGAACTGGCCGAGCCTGCGGTAGAAAGCCGCGAAACTGTGCAGCTGCGACAGCCGCAGCAGAAACCCGAGAGACCCTTCGAGCGGGCCGTAGCGGATGCCTGCCGCGTTCCGGGCGTCCTGCACGGTGTCAGGCATCGGGGGCCCGGACCTTGTCGGCCCGCCCGTCGAGGAACGCGCGCAGCCTGTCTTTGGCATCGTCGGTCATCGTGGCCAGCGAGGCGACCATGGACTCCGCGAACAGCCCGTCTTCGGAGGACATGTCGGCGATGCGGGGCAGGGCATTGATGATGGCGTAATTGGTGAACTCGGCGTTCTGGGCCATGCGTGCGGCGATCTCGATCGCGCGGTCGAGCGCCTGACCCGCATCAACCACATAGGATACGCCGCCCCAATGCTCCATTTCCGACGCGCTTAGCACCCGCCCGGTCAGCATCATGTCGCCCATGCGTGCGGGGCCGATCATGCGTGCGATGCGCACGGACCCGCCGCCGCCCACGAAGATGCCGCGCTGGCCTTCGGGCAGGGCGAAGAACGCGCCGTCCTCGGCCACGCGGATATGGGTCGACGCGGCCAGTTCCAACCCGCCGCCCACCGCCGCGCCGGTGATCGCGCTGACAAAGGGGATGTTGCCGCGCTCGATATGATCGAAGACCGTGTGCCAGCGGCGCGAGCCCTTGACCGCCTCGAAAAGCGGCTTTTCGGAATGCTCCGACAGGTCCAGTCCGGCGCAGAAATGCTTGCCGTGGCCATGGATCACGCCGGCCCGCGCCTCGGCCTGGGCGCGCAGGACCGCGTCGTTGATCGCTTCGACGAAACGATCCGAGATCGCGTTGCGTTTGTCCGGGCGGTTGAGCCCGATCACGGCCACATCGCCATGGGTCTCGTAAGTCACGAGATCGTCGCGGTCGGTCACGGCGGTCCTTTCTTTCTGGGTCGGCCCCGGAGGGCGATATTTGTTTCCTTGTAGACAAAATGCCCGCACCGAGTCAAACCGGATCGCACGGCTGCCGTCCTGGCGAGCCGGGGTCGGGACTGTCCGGGGCAGAGGATTTTCCGCACGCCCTGCGCGCCTGAGGTTTAAACGCCGCCGGCCTGCCAGTCGCGATCGGTGATTTTCATGCTGCGGATGCGGGAATGGACCGTGGTGGGCTTGAGCCGCAGAAGCTCGGCCGCGCCGCCCGGCCCCGAGACCCGGCCCCCTGCCTCCCGCAGGCAGGCCACGAGGTTGTCGCGCATCATCCGGCGCATCTCCGCCTCGGTGCGCAGGGGCGGCCTCGCCCGGTAGCCGGGCCTGTCCTGGTCGAGGAAATCGACAGTCAGTTTCGGACCGCGGGTGACGATCATGGCCCGCTCGATCACGTTGCGCAGTTCGCCCACATTGCCGGGCCAGTCGTAGCTGACCAACTGCTGCATCACCCGCTGGGTGATGACGGGTGCCGGACGGTTGTACCGGCGGCTGGTCACCTGCAGCAGATGCTCGGCCAGCAGCGGGATATCTTCCTTGCGCGCGCGCAGGGGGGCGCATTCGATCGGAAAGACGTTGAGGTAGAACAGCAGGTCTTCCCGGATCGCCCGGGTGTCCAACGCCTTGTGCAGGCGCAGGGTAGTGGCCGCGATCACCCGGATGTCGATGGACCGGGCGCGCGTGTCTCCGAGACGGGTCACGCTGCGCGACTGCAACGCGCTGAGCAGGCGGCTTTGCACCTCGTGCGGCAGCTCTTCGATATCGTTGAGGAAAAGCGTACCGTTATGGGCCAGCTCCAGCTTACCGGGCCTGTCGCGCACACCGCCCATGGCGGCACCCCGGACCATGCCGAACAGCTCGGCCTCGACCGCGTCCGGGCTCACGGAGCCGCATTTGAACTGGATCAAGGTGCGCCGTGCACGGGCCCCGTTCTTGTGGATCGCGTTGGCCACGAGCGCCTTGCCCGTGCCCGTTTCGCCGTTGATCAGCACGGTTGCGTCGGTTTGCGCCACGGCGTCGATCTTGCGCAGGATCTGATCGACCGCGGCCGAGGTTCCGACAATCTCGAGATGCGCTCGTTCGCGGGTGATCGTCTCTTGCAGATAGGCGTTTTCTTGTTCCAGCCGGTCCCGCAGCGCGGCGATCTCGTCGAGCGCCTCGCGCAGCTTGCGTTCGCTCTCCTTGCGTTCGGTGATGTCGCGAAAGATGACCACCGCGCCCGCAAGCACGTTCTGGTCGTAGATCGGCGTGGAGACGTATTCGACCCGAATGGGCTTGCCGTCCTTGCGCCAGAACACCTCGTCCTCGATGCGGTGGACCTGCTCGAAGCGGAAGGACCGGTAGATCGGGCAGTCATGGGCCGGATAGGCCTCGCCGTTCAGGTGGTGGTGGTGAATCATCTCGTGGATGTCCTGACCCAGCAGGTCCTCGGCGGTCCAGCCCAGCATCTCTTGGGCGGCGCGGTTCATGAAGGTGGTCCGGCCCTCGGCATTGACCCCGTAAATGCCTTCGCCGGCCGCGTTCAGGATCAGCTGGTTCTGCCGCTCTAGCTCGGCGAAAAATCCCTGTGCGCGCTTCCACTCGTGCAGGCCCGCACGTTGCAGCGTATTGGTTTCGACGATCTGGGTTCTGAAGGCGATTTCCGCCAGGTCGAGCAGGACAAGAACCAAAAGCCGGGGATGCCCGGGCACCTGCCGGCCCCGCAATTCGCACTCCAGCGGTGTGCCCTCCGTGGTCCGGATGACGACGTCCCGGCTCCAGGCTTCGCCGCGATGGTCGATCTCGGTCAGGAAGACCACGAATTGCGCGACCGTGTCCCCCAGAAGCGGCGAAAGCGCCTGCGTCGCGCCGGTCTCGAGCCCGAGCAGGCGCGCGGCCGGTGGGTTGGCGGTCGTGATCTCGTCGGTGTCGAGGTCGACCAGAAGCGCTGCATCGGGCAGCGATTCGAGCAGGTCGATGGGTCTGTCGAACAGGCTACGCATGTCCCCAGGCTACCAGCTGTGCCCCAAGCGCGGTTACGAATTCTCGTATTCTACGAACTCTCGTCACCGGTTTTCGCCGGCTGTGTCTGTAAGTCTTTGCACCAAAACACGTTTTGTCAGTGCGCAAATTTTGTGCGCACGCTTGTTTGGCGGCTTTCGACGTCTCACGCTGGGGTCAGACGCAACAAGAAAGGTCTGTTTGGTGTTCGTTCGATGTCCGGTGTCCCGGTCCTGCCAAACCATCGCCCGCGCCGCGGCCCGGGGTGGGGGACAGGCACGTGGTCTGTCGGTCGGTGACACCCGCCTGCCAATCGCCGCACCCGCGACCGGTGCCCCATGATCCAACCAGCGCAAGCAAGGAAAGCCAAATGAAAGATGCATTCGAGGTGCCCACGATGATGACCAAGGACGATGTCACGATGATGATCCTGTCGGCCAAGAAGCAGGCCGGCCTGACCTGGGAAGGGATCGCGGAAAAGATCGACATGTCGCCGGTCTGGACCCATTCCGCCTGTATGGGCATGAACGCCTTTCCCAAGGACAAGGCCGAGGCGCTCGTGGCGCTGATGGGCCTGCCCCAAGAGGCCGTGAGCGTGCTGGAAGAGCCCCCCACGAAGGTCTGGGAACAGAGCGTGCCGACCGATCCCTGCATCTATCGCCTTTACGAGATCGTCGGCGTCTACGGCCCGACCATCAAGGCGCTGATCGAGGAAAAGTTTGGCACCGGCATCATGTCGGCGATCGATTTCGACATGCAGATCACCAAGGTGCCCAACCCCAAGGGCGACCGCGTCAAGATCGAGATGTCGGGCAAATACCTGGCCTACAATTCCTGGTAAGGCCCCCTGAAAAGCACCCAGTCGGGCGCGCCGCGACGGGCGGGCCGACCCACTCTGAAAACAGCGCGACGGGCTTGGCGTTCCCCCATTGGGTGTTCCAGATTAATTGTTATTGCATCATGGGCCTCTGGTCCATGGGAACGATGCTTTC
>CAJXWO010000081.1 GCA_913062865.1 uncultured Paracoccaceae bacterium
AGTTCAAAAAGGCAGGATGGAGCAATGACTTCCTGCAAACACTCATCGAAGGCTTCTGAAGCGCGATTGCCCTGGACGGCGATCTGAGGGGGCTTGCTCGGGCGCGCGGCCCGGCATAAAGGCGGGCCATGACCCCGCCCTTGACCCATCTTCAGCACGCGCGCGCCGTGGTCGCGCTAGGCCTGCCGCTGGTCGGCAGCCACGTGGCACAGTTTTCCATCACGCTGACGGACGCGCTGATGCTGGGTTGGTACGACGTGACGGTGCTGGCCGCGCAAGTGCTGGGCGGCACGCTCTTTTTCGTGCTGTTCTTGTTCGGATCGGGCTTTGCCTGGGCGGTCATGCCCATGGTGGCAGAGGCAGAAAGCGCCGACAACGACACCCAGGTGCGCCGAGTGACCCGCATGGGAATGTGGCTGTCGGTGTTGTTCGCGGCCGCGACGATGCCGCTGTTCCTGTTCTCGGGCCCGATCTTCCGCACGCTGGGGCAAGAGGAAAAGCTGATCCCCATGGCCGCGCAATACCTGGCCGTGCAGGGCTGGTCGATCTTTCCCGCGCTTCTGGTGATGGTGCTGAAAAGCTACCTGTCGGCGCTGGAGCGTGCGGGCGTCGTGCTGTGGGTCACCCTGGGCGCTGTGGGGGTGAACGTGGTGGTGAACTACGCGCTGATCTTCGGGAACTGGGGCGCGCCCGAGCTGGGCATCCTGGGCGCGGCCATTGCATCGCTGGTGGTGAACCTCGTCTCGGCGCTTCTGATGATCCTCTATTGCGTCTGGGTGCATCCGCGCCACGCGCTCTTCCAGCGGCTGTGGCGACCGGATTGGGAGGCGTTCGGCGCCGTCTTCCGCCTGGGCTGGCCCATTGGTCTGACGAACCTGGCCGAGGCCGGGCTGTTCGCGGCGTCCTCGGTCATGATGGGCTGGCTGGGCGCGGTTACGCTGGCGGCGCATGGGATCGCGCTGCAGGTCGCGTCGATCACCTTCATGGTTCATCTGGGCCTGTCGAACGCGGCGACGGTGCGGGCGGGGCAGGCTCTGGGGCGCCATGACGGGCTGGGCCTGCGCCGGGGCGCGCGGGTGACCATCGCCATATCCTTTGGCTTTGCCCTGATCACGGTCGCGGCTTTCCTGACGATCCCTGAGCCGCTGATGTCTGTCTTCATGAGCCCAGATGACCCCGACCGCGCGGCGGTGCTGGCCATCGGCGTCTGGCTGCTGGCCGCAGCGGCGCTGTTCCAGCTGGTCGATGCGGGGCAGGTGATCGGGCTGGGTCTGTTGCGGGGACTTCAGGACACGCAAGTGCCCATGTGGATGGCGGCGATCAGCTACTGGCTGATCGGTCTGCCGGTCAGCTACCTGTTCGGCTTCGTGCTGGACCTGGGCGGGCCGGGAATCTGGCTGGGCCTGGCGGTGGGGCTGGCGGTGGCCGCCGGGTTCATGATGTGGCGGTTCTGGGCGGTGGCCGTGAACCGCCCCGAAGTGGCCCGCCCGGCCGTCTCCAGAACCGGCTCGCGGGCCTGAGACCGAAGGGCAGGGGGGGGGTCACCCGGTTCGCGTCATTCCGGGCTGCTGCCGAGCTTGTCCTTGAGCATGCGGTCGGCCTTCTTGCGTACCAGGATCGAGCGCAGATCATGCATCGCCAGAAGCAGGCGGTCGGTGACGGCATCAAGCTGCTCTCCGGTCGCCTTGGACTGGACCCATTGCGCGGTCATGTTCAGGTGATCCACCGTGCGCAGGATGTCGTCGATGTCGCGCGCGGCCAGCTGGGCCGTCCGGTCGGCCATCCAGCTGCGGATTTCTTCCAGGTCGGCTTCGCTGAGCGTCCGGTCGCCATGGGGCTTGATCTCGCCGTTGCGGATGTTGACCACGGCGATCTGGTCCATCTCGATCCGGCGCTGACGGTTCTCGGTGTCCACGCGGAACACGACGGCGCCATTTTCGCGGACGCGGAAATAATAGTCGGGCAGTTCACCTGCCATGGAATACCTCGATTTCTGATTGACCAAAAACGCACTGATCCTCAGTGCAGACCCTCGCAAAACCGCGCGATCCGTGCGCAGGCCTCTTCCAATGCCCCGTCCGACGTAGCGTAGCTGATGCGAAAATGCGGCGAAAGCCCGAACGCCGCGCCGAAGACGACCGCCACACCTGTCTCTTCCAAAAGGGCCGTGGCAAAAGCCTCGTCGCTGTCGATCAGCGCGCCGCCTGCGCTGGTCCGTCCCAGCAGCCCGGCGATGGAGGGGTAGACGTAGAAGGCCCCGTCGGGCACCGGGCAGTCCATCCCGTCGATGGCGCTCAACCTTTCGACCACCAGGTCGCGGCGTCGCCGGAAGGCCGCGCACCAGTCGGCCAGAAAGCTCTGATCGCCTTCCAGCGCGGCCACGGCGGCCCATTGGCTGATCGACGAGGGGCACGAGGTGGACTGAGAGATCATCTTGCGCATCGCGTCGATCAGGGGCTTGGGGCCACCCGCATAGCCGATACGCCAGCCGGTCATGGAATAGGCTTTGCTTACGCCGTTCACGGTGAGCGTCCGGTCATAAAGCTGCGGCTCCACCTCGGCCGGGCTGCAGAAGGTGAAGCCGGGATAGGCGATATGTTCATACATGTCGTCCGACATCACCCAGACATGGGGGTGGCGCATCAGCACGTCGGTCAGCGCCTTGAGCTGGTCGCGGGAATAGCCCGCGCCCGTGGGGTTCGAGGGCGAGTTGAAGATGAGCCATTTTGTCCGGGGCGTGATCGCGGCCTCGAGCGCCTGCGCGCTCAGGCGGAAACCGGTCTCGATGCCCGCGGGCACGATCACGGGCTCACCGCCAGCAAGCTTGACCATGTCGGGGTAGCTGACCCAGTAGGGCGCGGGCACGATCACCTCGTCCCCGGGGTTGAGCGTGGCCATCAACGCGTTGAACAGCACCTGCTTGCCCCCCGTGGCGACGCTGATCTGCTCGGGTGCATAGTCCAGCCCGTTGTCGCGGCGGAATTTGTCGCAAATTGCCGCTTTCAGCTCTGGAATGCCGTCGGGGGCGGTGTACTTGGTTTCACCACGTTCTATCGCCGATATCGCGGCGTCCTTGATGTGCTGGGGCGTGTCGAAATCCGGCTCGCCCGCGCCCAGACCGATGATGTCGCGGCCCGCAGCCGTGAGCTCGCGCGCCTTTTGCGTGACCGCGATGGTCGGGGACGGAGCGACACGCGACAGGGCGTCAGAGAAAAAGGGCATGGCGGGCCTTCGGTTTGAACTGGGCTTGAAACTCTCATAGGCTTTGGCGCAAGGCCGATCAACTGTAAGAAAGACAAGGGAATTCCCCATGACACGCGAGACCACGGACGATTGGTACGGGCCCGAGCACGCCACTTTCGGTGACCGGCTGGCGGCGGCGCGGGAAAGTGCCGACATGACCCAGTCCCAGCTGGCACGGCGGCTCGGCGTCAAGCTCGGCACGCTCAAGGGGTGGGAACAGGACCTGTCAGAGCCGCGCGCAAACAAGCTGCAAATGCTGGCGGGGCTTTTGAACGTCTCCATCATGTGGCTTCTGAACGGCGAGGGCGAGGGGCTCGACGGCCCGCCGGAAGAGGCGCAGATCGACCCGGACGTGTCCAAGATCCTTGCTGAAATGCGCGAGGTGCGCACCGCGCTCAAGGCCGGGACCGAGCGTCTGGGACAGCTTGAGAAACGACTGCGGCTGGCGCTGAAGGAAAGCGCCTGATGGCAGATCTGCGCGAAACCGGTCCCGCCACGCCCGAAACCCGCGACACCCGGCTGCGGCGGCTGCACATGCGATCGATGCGCCGTGGGATCAAGGAAATGGACATCATCCTGACCCGCTATTCCGAGACGCGGCTGGCGGAGCTCGATGAGAACATGCTCGACCTGTATGACGACATGTTGTCGGAGAACGACCAGGATCTCTATCGCTGGGTCACCGGCCAAGACGCGCCGCCAGAACGGCTTGCGCCACTGATCGGGGATATCCAATCGTCGATACAAGAAGGTTTTTCGGATTAATTTCAGCGGCTTGTGCCGTTTAACCGATTGTTCGGGCTTTTGCGCCAGTCTGCGTGCCAACATGGTTCAGGCGGAGACGAAGATGAGCGTGCATGCCCCGATGGGCCCGGACCCCCGGCAGGGGTTCATGGCCGGGTATCTGGATACACTGTCACTGGTGGAGCGGTTGCACAGGCTGCTTCTGGACGTGATCAAGGACGAGTTCGAACGCGTGGGCGTTCTCGACATCAACGCGGTGCAGGCGCTGTTGTTGTTCAACGTGGGCGACAACGAGGTCACGGCAGGCGAACTGAAATCGCGTGGCTACTACCAGGGCAGCAATGTCAGCTACAATCTCAAGAAACTGGTCGAGATGGGGTACATGCACCACCAACGGTGCGAGATCGACCGCCGGTCCGTGCGCGTCCGGCTGACACAGAAAGGGCGCGATATCCGCGAAATCGTCGGGACCCTGTTCGAACGTCATGCGACCGGACTGGAACAGACCGGCATCATGGGGCCCATGGGGCTCAGCGACACGGCCTCGGCCCTGCGCCGGATGGAACGTTACTGGACCGACCAGATCCGCTATATCTACTGATCCGGCCGCGCCAGGCGGGACAAGGCCACGCCTTCCAACTCGCGTTTGAGCTTGCGCACCATCGCTTCCTGGAACTCGGGATATCCCAGCGCGGTTTCGGCAAAGGCGTCCGGGCCGAAAAGCACATAGGCTTCGAAGTAGGCCAGCAATTCGGCGATCTGAACGGCGCGCTGGTCGCCGGGTGCGGGATTATCGGAACCGATCACCAGCCCGTTCACCGTGATGCCCTGCAAAAATGCCGCGCGATCAACCAGGTAGGGGGCTGGGCCTTCGTTGCTTTTCCCGTCGCCCGAGATGTCGAGCGTCCGCTTCCAGCACTCCGCCTGCTCTGCCAGTAGCGCGGCACCGAAGCGCTGGGCATCCATCAGAGCGGTCGACAGACGCGTGGGCCGGCGCTGGGTCATGCGCAAGGTCGCGATGATCCGGTCAAGCGCATCGGGGCTCTCGACGGGTGTCCAGGGCAGCAGGATCCGTTCGCTGCCCTGTCCGGCCCATTCGTAGACCGCCAGCCGGACGGGGGCCGACGGCATGGCAAACAGCGCCGCGCGGATCTCGGGATGGTCGATCGCGTGGGCCAGCCCGTCCAGTTGCAGCCTGTATTCCGTGTCGTCGACCGAGCCCGACACATCGAGCCCCAGCGCCAGGGCCTGGCGGCACTCCTGCGCCGCTGCCGGCGCGACGAAGACGGAGAGAGCGGCAAGCAACGCGCGTATCATCCCGGAGCCCGCCCGGAGTTTGGCACCACGGTGCCGACCGTGGCGGCGCGCACTTCGCGCTCCAGTTTGCGCCGCATGGCGCGCTCGAAATCGTCGAACCCGTCGGCCACCTCCAGAAAGGCCCCCGAGCCATGCACGACCTCGCGGCTGAAGAAGCCTTGCAGCCGCGCGTCTTCGTCCGGATCGGCGCCGAGGATCACCAGCCCATTCACCGTCACGTCGGCAAAGCCGAAATTCTCGTAGGCCAGGCGCGGGCCGAACCCTTCGTTGTTCACACCGTCACCCGACAGGTCGAGCGTCCGGAACAGGCAGCCCGGCCCACGGTCGAACAAGCCCGCGCCGAACCCCAACGCGTAGCCCATCGCGGTGGGAAACTCGCTATAGCTGCGCCTGGAGGCGGCGATGTCGGACGCGGCCCCGGCCAGGTCGGCCGGGGTTCCGATCAGGGTCCAGTCGAGAAGGATTTCCTGGTTCCAGCGCCCGGACCATTCGTAGACCGCCAGCGCCACGGGCAGATTGCCCGACAGGAACGCCGTCTGCACCTCGGGGGCCAGCAGCGCTGTCGCCAGCCCCTCACGCTGGAGCCGGTCCTCCTGCATATCCACCGAGGCGGAGACGTCGATGGCAAGCACAAGAGCCAGGCGACAGGGCACCTGGGCGGTGGCGGTCTGTGCCGGTCCCGCGGCCAACACCGCCCCCAGGGCCGCCCCCAGCGTTGCTGCGCGGATCACCAATGCCCGGTGTTTTCCATGCTGGCCCAAGGCTCTGCCGGGGCCTTGGCCTCGCCGGCCTGAAGCAACTCGACCGAGATGTTGTCCGGCGAGCGGACGAAGGCCATGCGCCCGTCGCGGGGCGGGCGGTTGATGGTGACGCCATTGTCCATGAGGTGCTGGCACATGGCGTAGATGTCATCGACCTGATAGGCGAGGTGACCGAAATGGCGGCTGTCCGAGGGCAAGTCGTCATCGCCGTCCCAGTTATAGGTCAGTTCCACCGGGCATTCCTCTTGGCCCGGCGGGGCCATGAAAATCAGGCTGAACCGGCCCTGTTCGCTGTCCATGCGACGGGTCTCTTTCAGGCCCAGCAACTCGTAGAATGCCATGGATTTTTCAAGGTCCTTCACGCGGACCATCGTGTGCAGGTATTTCAAACCCATCTCGTGCCTCCGTATCTTGAGCTTGCCGTCACTCTAGCCCTGTGCGCAGCCCTGTCGAGGTCAGAAGGCCGAGCGAATGCCCAGCTCGATCCCGATCTCCTCGGAATCGTAAAGGCCGATATTGCTGTCCACGCGCTTGGCGCTCAGCGTGGCGGTGGGCACGAAGCCGTAATAGTCGATCTGGCGGAAGGTCGCGGTGACGCTGGCGCGCAGTTCGCTGTCGTCCCGGCCCTCTGAACTGTAGATCGACGCGTCCTGCATGCGGCGGGACAGGCCCAGCCCGAAGGCAAGATCGACGCCCAGCACGGGCTCGGCGGGGCGATATTCGAAAGAGACACTGCTGCGATGGTAGTCGAGCCCGCTGTCATCGGACGCGCTGGCCAGGTGGCGCAGCCCCAGCCCGAGCTGTGCGCCGCTTTCGAGCGCATGGGTCAGATCGGCCCCGATGCTCCACACCTGCGCGTCGGCGCGGCCGGTCTCGCCGGCCTGCCATTCGCGCGACACCGACAGGCGTGCGGCGGTCCGGTCGCCCAGGATCACGTGCTGCGCCCCGCCAAGCCGAAAGAAGCGCATCAGCGGTGCTCCGCCGTACCAACTCGTCCCCAAAGTGGCGTCAAGGGCGTAGGGCGCGCCCAGCCCTTCGGTGATGCCGCGCGTCGCATAGGTCAGCGCGGCGTAGCTGAAGGCGAAATCCGACCCTTCCGCGTCGGGTGCGGTCTCCTGCGCGTCGTCGGACAGAAGATAGGTGCGGTGGCTGGCCTGGAATTGCAGCCGGTCGGTCCGGTTCGGGCGGTCGATCAGCCGGTAGCTGGTGGCGATGCCCATCGCTATCTCGGTGCCGGACAACGCCTTGGATGCGCCGCTCAGTTCGAATTCGAGGGGCAGGTCAAAGAGCTGGACCGAGCTTTCGCGTGACCCGTTGTTGACGTTGGACGATGGTGCGATGTCGAAGCTGAGCTCGGTCGACCACGGGTTGCGGCGGCGAACATAGCGGAAATCGCGCTCGACAAGGGCGCGCATCCGGTCGTCCGGCGCCAGCTCCGCCGCCCGGCGCAACCACAGCTGGGCGCGGGTCCGCTTGCCGTCGCTGGACAGGGCCTGGGCCATGGCCAGCGCCGCGCCAAAGCGGATCTCGTCGCTTTGCGCCAGGCGCCAGCCGCGCCGCGCGGCCTCGATCGCATCCGGCGCGCGGCCGAGGTCGCGCAGGGCCTGGGACCGCAGGACATGCGCCTGGGCATCGGACGCGTCCCGGCCCAGAAGCGCCTCGGCCATGGGCAGAGCCATATCGGGGCGGCCTGCCGCAATCGCGCGGCCCGTGGTCAGGCGCATCTCCTCGGGCGTGAGGGTCACTGTATCCGCGCCGACCGCGCCGGCGATCGCCGTGACCAGCCCGGCCAGACAGACCGTCCAACGGGTCATCGGTAGACGATGAAGCCGCCGGATTCCTGGGTGGAGACATCGTCGAACCTGGGGTCCTGGACCTCGACCACGACGACCCCGACGATTTCGCTTGCGTCCTCGCCGGCCATGAGGGCGTAGAACTGCCCCTGTCCCAGCGCGGTGGATGCGCCGGTGCTCGACGTGAGCAATTCGACCATGCCGCCGGTCAGTTCGCCATTTGCGTCCGCGACAGGGCAATCGCGCTTCAGAAGCCTTCGATGAGTGTTTGCAGGAAGTCATTGCTCCATCCTGCCTTTTTGAAC
>CAJXWO010000082.1 GCA_913062865.1 uncultured Paracoccaceae bacterium
AAGTTCAAAAAGGCAGGATGGAGCAATGACTTCCTGCAAACACTCATCGAAGGCTTCTGAAGCGCGATTGCCCTGGGGTGCCCTGTCCTGACCGTTGCGCCCCGCGCGGGCCGCCTGTATGCCGTTCCGGCAATATCGGACCGCGAAACGGGGGGAACATGGCACGGGCATTCGTATTTCCGGGGCAGGGCGCGCAGACCATAGGCATGGGCAAGGCATTGGCCGAGGCCTATCCGGCGGCAAAAGCGGTGTTCGACGAGGTCGACGCGGCACTTGGCGAAAAGCTGAGCGCGCTCATCTGGGACGGTGAGATCGAAGAACTGACGCTGACCCAGAATGCCCAGCCTGCGCTTATGGCAACCTCCATGGCGGCGATGAAGGCGCTCGAGGCCGAAGGGGTCGGCATCGACGCGGCCGGTTTCGTGGCGGGCCATTCGCTGGGCGAGTATTCTGCGCTGGCTGCGTCGGGTGCGCTGTCGATCAGCGATGCCGCGCGTCTTCTGCGGACCCGGGGCCAGGCCATGCAAAGCGCCGTGCCCGTGGGCGAGGGGGCGATGGCAGCGCTTTTGGGTGTCGATCTGGCCACCGCACGCACCGTCGCGGCCGAGGCCGCCGCCGATGGCAGCGTCTGCGAGGCGGCCAATGACAATGATCCGGGCCAGGTCGTCGTGTCGGGCCACCGCGCGGCGGTCGAGCGCGCGACCGAGATCGCAAAGGCGCACGGCGCCAAGCGCGCGGTTCTGCTGCCGGTCAGCGCGCCATTCCATTGCGCCCTGATGGCACCCGCCGCGCGGGTCATGGAAGAGGCGCTGGCCGAGGTGGAGATCACGGCCCCTGCGGTGCCGGTGGTGGCCAACGTGTTGGCCGAGGCGGTGAGCGATCCCGACACGATCCGCAAACTCCTGGTGGAGCAGGTGACCCATGCCGTGCGCTGGCGCGAGTCGGTCGAATACATGGTGGGCCAGGGCGTGACCGAGTTCTGGGAGATCGGCGCGGGCAAGGCGCTGTCGGGCATGATCCGCCGGATCGAGCGTAGCGCGGTCTCGCGCACCATCGGGTCGGCCGACGAGGCCGCGGCGGCCAAAGCGGCGCTGACGGCGTGAAACGGATCTGAGACTGGCCTGAACCTGCCGGTCCTGCCCGGCCGCACGCAGGGCGCTTGGCAGGCGCGGCGGCAAAGGTTAATGACCGCGCCACATCGCTAATGGGAGGCAGCATGTTCAATCTGGACGGAAAATCGGCCCTGATCACCGGGGCTTCGGGCGGGATCGGCGGCGACATCGCACGCGCGCTGCATGGCGCGGGCGCGACCGTGGGCCTTTCGGGCACCCGCGAGGCACCGCTGCAGGCGCTGGCCGAAGAGCTGGGCGACCGGGCCCATGTGCTGCCCTGCAACCTGTCCGATGCCGAGGCCGTCGCGGCCCTGCCGAAAGCGGCTGCCGAGGCGATGGGGTCGGTCGATATCCTGGTGAACAACGCGGGCATCACCCGCGACAACCTTTTCATGCGGATGTCGGACGAGGAATGGCAGCAGGTTCTGGATGTGAACCTGACCGCCACGATGCGGCTGTGCCGGGGCGTCCTGCGCGGCATGATGAAGGCGCGCTGGGGCCGGATCATCAATATCAGCTCGGTCGTGGGCGCCATCGGCAACCCGGGCCAGGGCAATTACGCCGCCGCCAAGGCCGGCATGATCGGCATGTCGAAATCGCTGGCCTACGAGTTGGCAAGCCGCGGGATCACCGTGAACGCCATCGCGCCGGGCTTCATCACCACCGCGATGACCGACAAGCTGACCGAGGATCAGAAGGCGGGGCTCTTGCAGAAGGTGCCGATGGGCCGCATGGGCGAGCCGACCGAGATCGCCGCCGCCGTGGTCTATCTGGCGAGCCCGGAGGCCGGCTACACCACTGGGGCAACGCTGCATATCAACGGCGGAATGGCCATGTTGTAAGCCGCTTGCACGGCACCGGGCCGCGCCCGCGAAAGCGTTTGCCATTCCGGTTCCATGTGCTATAGGCGGCGCAGTTTTTCGGGGCAGGGGCTTGCAAACAGGCGCCGCCCGGCCCCATTTGCGGGCAAGCCTTCACCGCCCCTCGGACGGGGCAACAGACAGCCTGGCCCGGTGTGGTCCGGCGCACAGAAAGGGCCAAGAGTGCCCGGAACGAATGAGGACAAGAACATGAGCGACATCTCGGACCGCGTGAAGAAGATCGTTGTGGAGCATCTGGGCGTCGAAGAGGACAAGGTCGTCGACAATGCATCCTTCATCGACGATCTGGGCGCCGATAGCCTGGACACCGTGGAACTGGTGATGGCGTTCGAGGAAGAGTTCGGCATCGAGATCCCCGATGACGCCGCCGAAACGATCCAGACCTTCGGTGACGCGGTCAAGTACATCTCGGACGCCGCCTGATCCGGACCGTCCGATACCGAGTTGCAAAACGGCGCCTTTCGAGGCGCCGTTTTTCGTTCGGGCAACAGGGTGCCCATCGGGCCAGCGCGCCCTTGCCCCCCATGCCCGCGCCGCGCTAAGAGCCTTGGCGGAAAACAAGCGAAAGGGCAGAGACATGCGTCGAGTCGTGGTTACCGGTTTGGGTCTTGTGACGCCCCTGGCCTGCGGGGTCGAGGAAAGCTGGACCCGCATCCTGGCGGGACATTCGGGCGCAGGCCCCATCACGCGCTTCGATGCGGGCAACCTGGCCACGACCTATGCCTGCGAAATCCCCTTTGGCGATGGCAGCGACGGCACGTTCAATCCCGATGACTGGATGGAGCCGAAAGAGCGTCGCAAGGTCGATGACTTCATCCTCTACGGCATCGCTGCGGCCGAACAGGCCGTGCGTGACGCGGGCTGGACACCCGAGGACGAGGAAAGCCGCCTGCGCACCGGCGTGATGATCGGGTCGGGCATCGGCGGGCTCAACTCCATCGCCGAGACCGCGATCCTGATCAAGGAACGCGGGCCGCGGCGTGTGTCGCCCTTCTTTATTCCTGGCGCTCTGATCAACCTGATCTCGGGCCAGGTGTCGATCCGCTACGGCTTCAAGGGGCCGAACCATTCGGTGGTCACCGCCTGTTCGACCGGGGCCCATGCCATCGGCGACGCCTCGCGCCTGATCAAGTACGGCGATGCGGATGTGATGATCGCAGGTGGGGCCGAGGGCGCCATTTCCGAGATCGGCATCGCGGGGTTCAATGCCTGCAAGGCGCTGTCGACCAAGCGCGGCAATGACCCGCAGGCGGCCAGCCGCCCCTATGACGCGGACCGCGATGGGTTCGTCATGGGCGAGGGTGCGGGCATCGTGGTGCTGGAAGAATACGAGCACGCCAAGGCGCGGGGCGCCAAGATCTATGCCGAGGTGATCGGCTATGGCCTGTCGGGCGACGCCTATCACATCACCGCACCGTCCGAGGACGGCGAGGGTGGCGAGCGGTCCATGCGCGCAGCGCTCAAGGATGCGGGGCTGGAACCGGCGGCGGTGGATTACATCAACGCGCACGGCACCTCGACGATGGCGGACGTGATCGAACTGGGCGCGGTCGAGCGGATGATGGGCGAGGCCGCGGCCAAGGTCACCATGTCCTCGACCAAGTCGATGACCGGGCATCTTCTGGGGGCGGCGGGTGCGATCGAGGCGATTTTCTCGATCCTCGCGATCCGCGACCAGGTGGCGCCGCCGACGATCAACCTTGACGATCCGGCGGTCGAAAGCGCGGTAGACCTGGCCCCCAATGCCAAGCGGGAGCGTGAGATCAACGTGGCGCTGTCGAATTCTTTTGGCTTCGGCGGCACCAACGCGAGCGTTCTGTTCGGAAAGGCCGGCTGATGTGGCGTCACATCGCGTCGAACGCGGTCACGTTCCTGATCGTGATCGGCTTTCTTCTGGGCGGGGTGATCCTGTGGGGCCAGAACAGCTATACGTCCCCGGGACCGCTGAGTTCGGCGATCTGTCTTGAAGTCGAGCGCGGCTCGAACTTTCGGCGCGTGTCGGAAACACTGGAAGAGCGCGGCGCGGTGTCGAGCGGTGCGGTGTTCCGCATCGGTGCTGACTACGCGGGCAAGACCGATGAGCTGAAGGCGGGCAATTTCCTTGTGCCCGAGGGCGCGTCGATGGAAGAGATCGTCGATATCGTGACCCGCGGCGGGGCCAGCACCTGCGGCACCGAGGTGGTCTATCGCATCGGTGTGACCCGGACACTGGCCGAGGTGCGTGAGCTGGACCCGGCCACCGAACGCTTTGTCGAACTGGCGCAGTTCAACCCGGCCGAAGAGGCCAAGCCCGAGGCCTATACCGAGGTGCGTGCCCAGGGCGACACGCAATACCGCGTGGTCGTGGCCGAGGGCACGACCGTCTGGCAGGTGGTCGAGGCGCTGAAATCGCTTGATGTGCTCGAGGGCGAGATCGAGGGGCTGCCGCCCGAGGGGATGCTGGCGCCCGACAGCTACGAGGTCCGCCCCGGGGCGGAAAGGGCCGATCTGGTTGCCCGCATGCAGCGCGCGCAGGAGATCCGCCTGGCCGAGGCCTGGGCCAACCGCGCCGACGGGTTGCCGCTGGAGACGCCCGAGGATCTGCTCAAGCTGGCCTCGATCGTCGAGAAGGAGACCGGCGTGGCCGAAGAGCGGCGTCAGGTGGCCAGCGTGTTCACGAACCGCCTGAACCAGGGGATGCGTCTGCAGACCGACCCCACGGTGATCTATGGCGTGACCGAGGGGCAGGGTGTTCTGGGCCGCGGCATCCGCCAGAGCGAGCTGCGCGACAACAACCCGTGGAACACCTACGTGATCGACGGTCTGCCCGCGACGGCCATCGCCAATCCGGGGCTTGCGAGCCTTGAGGCCGCAGCCGATCCGGACGAGACGCCTTATATCTTCTTCGTGGCCGACGGAACCGGGGGCCATGCCTTTGCGGTGACCCTGGCCGAGCATAACGAGAACGTTGCCCGCTGGCGCGAGATCGAGGCCGAGCGCGCCAACCAGTAAGGGCGCGCGGCGCGCGCTCTTCAAGCCCGGGCGGGCTTTCATCGCTGGATCGTCATTCCACGCCAAACGCCCCAGGCGCGGTGCCAGAAAGGCATTGCCTGGTCCCATATAATTCCATATTTCACGAAATACGGAATCGGGGGAATCACATCTTGGGAGAACAGCGATGATCGAGGGACAGAAAAACGTATTGTTCCTGTGTACCGGGAACTCGGCGCGGTCGATCCTGGCCGAAGCCATCTTGAACCGCGAGGGGATCGGCACATTCCAGGGCTTTTCCGCAGGATCCCAGCCGCGCGGCGATGTGCACCCCTATGCGCTGGACCTGCTGGAGCGGCTGAATTACGACACCGGGTTTGCCCGGTCGAAAAGCTGGGACGAATATGCGGCCGAGGGGGCGCCGGCGATGGATTTCGTGTTCACCGTCTGCGATGACGCCGCGAACGAGGTCTGCCCGATCTGGCCGGGCCAGCCAATGACCGCCCATTGGGGCATTCCCGATCCGGTGGCAGTCGAGGGGAGCGAGGCGGAAAAACGGCTTGCCTTTTCGGAAGCCTACCGGATGCTGCGCACGCGGATCTCGATTTTCGTGAACCTTCCGCTGTCTCAGTTGGATCAGCTGAGCCTGCAGAAGAAGCTGGACGAGATCGGCGAGATCGAAGGCGCGGGCGAGGGCGCGGACGTATGACATTCGACTTGCCGCGGCGGCTGACCGCGGAGTTTCTGGGAACCCTACTGCTGGTGTGTACGGTGGTGGGCTCGGGCATCATGGCCGAGACGCTGACCCAGGATGTGGCGCTGGCGCTTTTGGGCAATACGATCCCCACCGGCGCGATCCTGGTGGTGCTGATCACCATGCTGGGGCCGATCTCGGGTGCGCATTTCAACCCGGCCGTGACCTTTGGCTTTGCGCTGCGGGGCGAGATTTCCATCAGCGACGCAATGCCTTACGTTCTGGCGCAGGTGGCGGGCGGGCTGCTTGGGTCGGTTCTGGCCCATGGCATGTTTGCCCAGGACCTGGTGCAGATCTCGACCACGGCACGCACCGGTGGACCGCAATGGCTGGCCGAGATCGTGGCAACCTTCGGCCTGATGGCGACGATCTTGGCGGGGGTAAGGTTTCGGGCCGAGGCGGTGCCGTGGCTGGTGGGGTTGTATATCACGGCGGCCTATTGGTTCACCGCCTCCACCTCGTTCGCGAACCCGGCGGTGGCCATCGCGCGAGGGATCACCGACACCTTCTCGGGTATCCGGCCGGTGGATGTGCCGCCCTTTATCCTGGCCCAGCTGGTGGGCGCGTGGATTGCGGTGGGGGTCTTTGGCTGGCTCTTGAAACCGGCAGAGGAGCACGCCGAGTGACCTATGTGATCCATCACAATCCGGATTGCGGAACGTCGCGCAACGTGTTGGCCATCCTGGAAAAAGCCGGCGTCGATCTGGTCGTGATCGATTACCTGACCGAAGGCTGGACGCGGCCGCAATTGTTGGCGCTGTTCGCCGCGGCGGATGTCACGCCGCGGCAGGCCTTGCGCACGCGGCGGTCACCAGCGGAAGAGCTGGGGCTATTAGACCCGTCGGTGCCCGATGATGAGCTGCTTGACCATATGCTGGCGCATCCGGTCCTCGTGAACCGGCCCATCGTGGCCTGTCCGAAGGGCGTGCGCCTGTGCCGACCGAGCGAGACGGTGCTGGACCTGCTGGACCCGCTGCCGCCCGGCCCGATCTACAAGGAAGATGGCCAGATGATCCTGGACGAGAAAGGCAATCGCGTTGACTGACACGCCCAATATAGACGACAGCCAGTTTCACACACCCGATGAAGAGGCGCTGTTTCGGCCCGACCGGGCCGCGCACAGGCCGAAGATCCTGCTTTTGTACGGATCGCTGCGGGAGCGGTCCTATAGCCGGCTTTGTGTGGAAGAGGCGCAGCGCATCCTCGAACGGCTGGGGGCGGAGACCAAGGTTTTCAGCCCCAAGGGCCTGCCGCTGGTCGACGATGCCACGGCCGAGCATCCCAAGGTGCAGGAGTTGCGCGATATGGTCATGTGGTCCGAGGGCATGGTCTGGTGCAGCCCGGAGCGGCACGGGGCGATGACCGGGGTGATGAAGACGCAGATCGACTGGATCCCGCTGGCGCCCATCGGGGGCGTGCGGCCCACGCAAGGCAAGACGCTGGCGGTGATGCAGGTCTGCGGGGGCTCGCAAAGCTTCAACGCGGTCAACCAATTGCGCATCCTAGGCCGGTGGATGCGGCTGATCACGATTCCCAACCAGTCTTCGGTGCCCAAGGCGTTCCTGGAATTCGAAGAGGACGGACGGATGAAGCCCAGCCCGTTCTACAACCGGATCGTGGACGTGATGGAAGAGCTGGTGAAGTTCACGCTGCTGACCCGAGACAGCGCGGCCTACCTGGTCGATCGCTATTCCGAGCGGGTGGAGAGCCGCGAGGATTTGTCGAAGCGGGTGAACAAGAAGTAGGTTCGCCCAACGTCGAAAATTAGGATTTTGTTAATCTTACCGAACGGTTAGCAGGCGGGCGCTCGCATTTTGCGCTTGACTTTGCGAACGGTCTCGCGTATAGGTTGTGACAAGCTAGACGAGATGGGCAAGCGACCCCGGGGGCATCCCCCGGCGGTCGCTTTTTCATGTCGCTCGGTGCGGAGCCCACTCCAACGAGGTGATGCGCCGTTATGGTTCTGATCACAGTCGACGAGTTGAACGATCCCTTCGCCGAGCTGACGGAGACGGTGGAGCGGAAGATCATCGCGATTGCGGGGATGCTCGAGGCCCTCGAGGCCGAGCTGACCGCGGGCGATGGGGCGGGCGCGCTGGCGTCCGCGCAAAAGCAGATCACGGATATCCGGTACTGGACCCGCCTGGCTGCGGATGTGGAGGTGCAACGTGCCAAACGCAAGAAAGAAGAGTTTGGAATCGCAAGGGCCTATGCGCTCGACCTCGATGCCGCACGGTATGAGGTCGGGCGCCTTCTGGCTGAGCGGGCGGCCCGAAGCGGAGAGGACGGCGTTTCTTGACGACCTTGGAGTAGCCCCCTGAAAGTGGTCCACCAACTGGGATAATTTTGTCCCGCGAATTGGAGGATCAGCGATGGCTGGGA
>CAJXWO010000083.1 GCA_913062865.1 uncultured Paracoccaceae bacterium
GTGAAGCAGCCGTTGATCCAGGGCACGAAGGCGCCTGCGGGCCCCTGGATGGCATAGCCGCCCGCCTTGCCCTGCCAGTCGCCGGTGCCGAGATACCAGTCGATCTCGGCATCGCTCAGGCGTTTGAGCTTTACGGCAGTGACCACGTCACGTTCCCAAATACGCTCGCCCCGCCGGACCGCGACGGCGGTGATCACGTTATGGCGGCGGCCCGAGAGCATCTGCAGAAAGCGCCGCGCTTCGGCCTCATCCGTGGGCTTGCCCAGGATCCGGCGGCCCAGCGCCACGGTGGTGTCGGCGCAGAGCACGATGTCATCGGGCACGGCGTCGACCGCAGCGGCCTTGGCCTGGGCGATGCGCGCGCAATAGGGGCGCGGCAGTTCACGCGGCAGCGGATCTTCGTCGATGTCGGGGGGGCGGATATCGTCCGCAACGACGCCGATCTGCGCCAGCAGGTCGCGCCGACGGGGGCTGCCCGAGCCGAGAATCAAGCGCATGGCAGCCCTCGGGGTGCTTACTTGAAGCGGTAGTTGATCCGACCCTTGGTCAGATCGTAGGGGGTCATTTCCACCTGAACCTTGTCGCCAGCCAGAACGCGGATGCGGTTCTTGCGCATCTTGCCTGCCGTATGTGCGATGATCTCATGGCCATTCTCAAGCTCGACCCGGAACGTCGCATTCGGCAGGAGTTCTTTCACGACACCGGGAAATTCGAGCGTATCTTCCTTGGCCATGGTCTCTCCTTCTTTGCGTCCCGCCATTCTGCGGGATGGCGAGTAAATGAGCCCATTCGCCGTGATTTTCAAGGGCTAATCAGCCCAGGCGCTGGGTCTCGACCGATCGTCGGCGCGATTCCTGGGCGCCCCAGTCGCGCAGGTTGAGCACGGTGCCATCCGTGCGCAGGCGCGTCAGACCGGCCAGATCGACCTCGGCATAGGTCCAGCCGGGGACGTTCATCTGCCCCTCGGCGATCACGCCGGTGTCGGGAAAGCCCGTGTCGGGCGGGCCGAAGACCCCGCCGCGCCCGGTATTGGTGTCCACGGCGGGCGACCAGTCCGCATCGCCCACGGTCGAGGCCATGACCGTCACGCATTGCCCCTCGAGCGCGCGGGCCATGGCGCCGATGCGCACGCGGGAATAGCCGGTCATCGCCTCGGTGCAGCTGGGCACCAGGATAAGATCGGCCCCGGCCTCGATCAGGGACCGCGCCAAAAGCGGGAATTCCGAATCGTAGCAGATCAGCACGCCAATCCGGCCCAGCGCGGTGTCGAAAAGCCGCAAGGGCCCGCCGGGCGCGACGCCCCATTCCTCGGCCTCGAACCGGGTCATGATCTGCTTGTCCTGCACCCCTGGTGCGCCACCGCCCGGCGCAAAAAGCCGCGCGCGGTTGACCGGCCGCGCGCCCAAAGCAGCATCGCAAACCGGGGCAGAGGCCGCGAGGATATGCACCCCGTGACGGGCCGCCAGCCGGGCATGAAGGGCATCGGCTTCGGGCACCCGCTCGGACACGGCATGAAGCGAGCGTTCCAGGTCCCCTGCGGTGTCCCGGCCCGCCAGCGTCACCAATTCCATGGCACCGTATTCGGGAAAGACCAGCAGTTGGGCCCCCTGACCGGCAGCCTCGGCCACCCAGGCCGACAACTTGTCCTCGTATGCGGACCACGTTTCGAGAAAATCCATGGGATAGGCGGCGGTGGCAATCTTCATCGGTCGCATTCCTTGTGCATCCGGAGCAGTGTCGCACGGATCAACCGGACCTGCCACGCCTCGCGCGGTCCCGCTCAGTTGGGGGAACGAATCATCGGTTTTCCCCTCTGGTTGCGTTACCTTGGGTCAACTCCTGGTTATGCGAGTAAGAAGGGGCGGTCATGGCCTTTTACCACTGGCTCAAAGGGTACCGCACCGATCCCGATGACCCGGGCAAGGCGGCCTGGATCGCCGGTCGCCTGCTGGCGCTGCGCCGCGACCTGCGCGACAGCCCCCTGGGCGACCGCAAACCGCGCAACCTGGTGATCGGGTCCTGGAACATCCGCGCCTTCGACGATGGCCGCCCGCGGCGCGACGAAAGCCTGCATTACATCGCCGAGATCATCGACCATTTCGAAATCTGCGCCGTGCAGGAGATCAAGGAGGACCTGCGCCCGCTCAGGCGCCTGATGACGCTGCTGGGCCCCAACTGGGACTATTTCGTCACCGACGTGACCGAAGGGGGCCCGGGCAACCGCGAACGGCAGGCGTTTCTCTACAACACCAACAAGGTGCGGTTCCGCAATCTCGTGGGCGAGGTGGTGCTGCCGCGCGACCAGCTTCTGAACGGCGCGCAGATCGCGCGGACGCCGTTCTTTGCGTCCTTCCAGGCGGGGTGGTTCCGCTTCACGCTGATGAGCGTGCATATCCTCTTCGGCGGCAGCAGTGCCGCGGACAAGGCCGCGCGCGCCGCCGAACTGGGCGTGCTGGCCCAAAAGGCGGTCGAACGCGGCGCCAAAGAGGACGAGGTCTATGTCCTGATCGGCGACATGAATATCGAGGCGCGCGATGACGCGATCATGGCGCGCCTCACCGATCACGGGCTGACCGTGCCCTATTTCGGGCCGACCAACCTGGGCGGGACGAAGTATTACGACCAGATCGCGTTTACCGGCGAGAACGTGAAAACGCACCTGGTGCAATCGGGCAGCTTCGATTGGCGCGGCGCGGTCTATCGGCCCGAGGACAAGGCCCATTACCGCCCCATCGCAGAGACCGCCCGCGGCGCGCCCTATTCGAATTGGGACGCGAGCTACGAGGCGCATTTCGCCAGTTTCGAGATGTCGGATCACCTGCCCATCTGGGTCGAGATCCGCACCGATTATTCCGACGACTACCTCGCGCGCTTTCTGGACTAGGCGGGCGGCCCGTCGACGGGCCGCATCCACGCGGTTTCGAAACCGCGTCCAAGCCGCGTCGACGCGGCTTCCCCCGGGCTCAGAGCGCGCGCATCCAGAATTGCAGCGGATGATCTGTCTCTGTGTCCCGGTCGATATCCTTCCACTGGAACCGTGCCACGACACCGGGCAGCTTTGCATAGCCGCGCTTTTGCCAGAACCCGTCGAGCGGGCGGTAGTCTTCGGGGCGCAGCGGGTGATCCTCGGGCCGGACGACACCACAGAACGCCGCATGGGTCCGACCCAGCGCCCGGGCGTGGGCTTCGCGTTTTTCGAAAAACGCGTGCCCCGCGCCCTGGCCGCGATAGGCGGGCAAGAGAACGGATTCAGCGCAATAGAAGATAGTCCCCAGATCAACCCCCGTGCCCGCGAAGGCCGCCGCGAAATCCTCGGCATGGTCCTCCATCGGCGTTCCCGTGGCGGCCCCCACAAGCCGTTCGCCGTCGAAGGCTCCCACCAGGATCGCGCCCGGGCTGTCGCGGTAGCTGGCCATGTAGCGCCGCTCGTAGTCGAGATCCCCATCGTAGAGATAGGGCCATTCGCGGAACACCATGATCCGCAGCCGGGCCAGATCGTCCAGCGCCGCCTCGACCGCGCCGCCGGTCAGGGTGCGGAACGTCAGACTCATCCCCGGACCTGGGCGATCCAGTCGGCAAGGTTGTAATAGGTCACGACCCGGGTGATTTGACCGTCCTCGAGCGAAAAGAACGACCCCGCGGGCAGGCGATAGGTCTGGCCCCTGGCCTCGGGCAAGCCGTCATCGGTCTCCAGGTAGGTGCCGTTCACGATGTATTCCGCCGCGGCCCGCGTGCCGCCCTGGGCATCGAAGATGACCATGTCCGTCAACTCTTCGCGGTAGCAGCGGTTCATGTGCTCGCAAAAGGCGCGGAACGCGTCCTTGCCCCGGCGCACCTGGCCCTCGTTCACGTGATGCGCCACGTCGTCGGACAGGCAGGCCAGCATGCCCTCGATATCGCCTGCGTTGAAGGCGTCGAAATAGCGGCGGATCGTATCGGTCATTGCTGTCCTTTTCGGGGCGGGCCCCAGACCTCTGTCAGTTTCGCGACGATCTGGTCGCGGGTCTGGCGATAGGCGTTGAGTTTCTGTTCGCGAGTCTCGCCGATGCCCGTGGGGTCCATGATCGGCCAGTATTCCACTTGCAGGTGGAAAAAGCGGGTCAGCTCCAGTGCCCGGCGCTGACTGGCGGGCGACAGCGCCACGACCATGTCGAAGGACGACAGGTCATCGCCGAAGCGCTCCATCTCATCGAAACTGCGCGAGCGGTGGCGTTCCAGCTCGACCCCGATCTCGCGGCAAACGGCGATGGCGAACCCGTCGATCTCCATGTCGTTGCGCACGCCCACGGATTGCACATAGGTCTCGGTGCCGTAGAGCTGTTTCATGATCCCCTCGGCCATGGGCGAGCGGACGGCGTTGTGATCGCAGCAGAAGAGCACCGATTGGGGAAGGCCCTTCGGCACCGCTCAGCCCCCGAAATGCAGCACGCAGATCAGCGTGAACAGCCGCCGCGCGGTATCGGTGTCGACCTCGGCCTTGCCCTCGAGCCGTTCCTGCAAAATGCGCGAGCCCTCGTTGTGGATGCCGCGCCGGGCCATGTCGATCGCCTCGATCTTCGAGGGGGGCATGTTCTTGACCGCGTCGAAATAGCTCTCGCAGATCTGCCAGTAATCCTTCACGACCTGCCGGAACGGCGACAGCGACAGGTGAAACTCGGCCGCCTTGTCGCCGCTTTCGGTGGTGACATCGAAGACCAGCCGCTTGTCCCGGATCGACAGGCTCAGCTGATAGGGCCCGGGCGGTACCGTACGATCGTCGCGTTTGGGCAGGGTGAAGGAATTGTCCTCCATCAGGTCGAACATGGCGACCTTGCGTTCCTGCTCGATCTCCGGCGTGGAGGGCGGCAGGTTCGAATCGTCGATCTCGATATGACAGATACGGGACATGGGCAGACTTCCTTTGGTGCCCCGTCCTAGCGCGTGTCGCGGGGCCGGGCAATGCGGGTCGCACAGTCTGCCCAGCCGGATCAGTCCAGCCAGATCACCCCGCCCACCAGCAGGCCGACGCCCACCAGCCGCGGAACCAGTGCCCCGCTGCCGGGCTTGGCGGGATAGCGCACCTGGATGAAGGGCAGGAGCACGACCTGAAACAGCAGGTAGCCCGCGTCCCAGCCCCGGTCGGGCGGGTAGGCGGCAAAGCCCAGGATCAGCACCAGCGACAACAGCGGCCAAAGCCGGTACAGCCACCCGCCAAAGCGCGTGTCCGTGACCGGGCGCGACAGGTCGAACCGGCGACCGTCGGATTGCCTGGTCCGTTCCGCCCAGGGGGCAAACGCCATCAAGAGCCCGTAGATCACCCCGCCGATCAGCGCCGCGATCAGGGTGCTGCCGAACTGCTCAGGTGTCTCCCACAGGAAAAGGGTCAGAAAGGCGGTCAGGTACCAGCCATGGAAGCCCGCCAACACCCAGCGGTCCGGATTGCCCAGGCGCCGCGGCCCGGCACCGATGCTGGCGGTTTCCAGCACATCGAAGCTCAGGCAGATCAGCGCGGCGATCAAAACCCCGCGCAAGGCCAACACCTGGGTTTCGCCCGTCCACCACAGGTACAGGGTGACCACCCCCGCCACGAGCGCAGCCACGGCGAGGATGAAGAGATTGGGATAGGCCTGCTGCAACCGTTTCATCGCGCAAGCTGCTCCTCTTCCCATTCGGCGAATGTCTTGCCGGACCCGACCGCCTTCCACTCGATCCGCCCATTCGCGGGACGGCCATTCATCACTGCGGCCGCCGCAGACGGTGAGTTGAACGCATAATCCTCGTCGAAGACGGCATGGGTTTCGGTCTGCCGCAGCACACCGGTCTCGACCAGTTTGTCGTGAAGCAGACGGTAGCCGAAATCATGCTCGCCCTTGCCCGCCCATGCCCGGCGCGCGATGGAGTCCTTCAATACCACGAAATCCGAACCTTCCAGCCGCGCGCGCCCCTCGATCCCGTTCTTGGGCGTGGCCAACATGAACTCGGGCGTTTCGCCAGCGGTTTCGGTCGGTCGTGTCGCGTCGCGCCGCCCGCTTTGGAAGAGGTTCACGTTCAGCGCAGGCAGCACCATGAACAGCATCTCCAAAAAGCTTTTCATGTTGGCGACCGCCGCCCGGTTGAGGGACGAGCGCGGGGGAATGTTGCCGTTCTCAAGCAAGACTGCGCCCACCGATTTCGCCTGCTCCACCAAGCGGCTCTCCAAGTACTTGGCATGGGCCTTGTGCAAAGAATCGGCGCTCGTGGTGACAAGGATGGCCGTCTCCCACCAGTCGCGCGAGGCGTCGTGGTCCCGGATCCGCTTGGCCACGCTTTCCGCCTCACCGATATAGCCCTTCGGCCCGGCATCTGTCTGGCCCAACAGGATATAGACACCGGTATGATTGGCCTCGCGCATGTCCAGACCCGCCTTCAGGCGCAGGCGCGGTATGCGAATGACGTGCCCCGTCCAGCCAAAGACCTCGGCGGTCAGCAGACCATCGGGGTCACCATCGACAAAGAACAACTCAAGAGAACGTCCACCGGTCATGGCGCCCATAATCCACTCGTGGTTGAGCTTGTCCAGACTTGCGCACACCGAGACGCCATAGGATCGGGGCCCCTTAGCCCAGCACATACGCCCCGATGAAGGCGAACACACCCAGGGCGGTCAGGACGCGGCGCAGCCAGGCGCGCGGCAGCCCCTCGGCATAGAACACCGGAGGTCCGGCATAGGCCGTCAGAACGAGCAGAAAGACCGGGAAGGCGGGCCTGTCCCACATCGCGGACCAGGTGGCGGCAAGGCCGATCACGAGCGCGGTGGCGATCATCTGGCCGATCTGCCAGCGGTGGCGCCATGTGGCGGCCTTAGCGGCCTCGTCCAGATGGAAACGGGCGCGGCGGGCCTCGTCGATGGACTGACCGCGATCCAGCACCGTCATCAGCCCCGCAAAGACGGCAGCGGCGCCCGTCCAAACGATCAGTTGCACACGCGCCTCGGGCCAGCCCTCCTCGAGCACGGCAAGCAGCATAAGGCTGCCCCAGAAAAGGCCAAGCAGGAACGGGTGGTACAGGCGGTCGAGCCGGGTGGCCCCGTGGCTGGCGCGTCGCACCGCGGCCACCTGTATCGGCTCGGCCAGCATCAGAAACGCCCCGGCGGCCATCACGCCGACCTGCCAGGGGGCAAGGATTTCGTCGGCGGGATCGCCCTGAAGCACGAAAAAGACGAGGCCCAAAGCCAGGGCGGCCAGCACTTCGAACAGCTCGGAGCGGGTGAACCGGCCCCAGGCCGTGTCAGGCGACGTAGGGATCATCACAGCCCCTACTGGTTCAGCTTGTCCAGCCGCGCGCGCACGCTGAGGCCATGCGCCTCGAGGCTTTCGGAGATCGCCAGGGTTTCCGCCGCGGGGCCGATGGCGCGCAGGGCCTCTGGGGTCATGCGCGCAAGCGTCGTGCGCTTGAGGAAATCCATCACCGAAAGCCCCGAGGAGAACCGCGCCGAGCGCGCCGTGGGCAACACGTGGTTCGGCCCGCCCACATAGTCTCCGATGGCCTCGGGCGTCCACTGGCCCAGGAAGATCGCCCCGGCATGGGTGATCTTGTCGGCCAGGGCGTCCGCGTCGGCCACGCACAGCTCCAGGTGCTCGGGTGCGGCGCGGTTCGACAGGGCGGCGGCCTCGTCCAGGTCGCGCACGGTGATGACCGCACCGAAATCGCGCCAGCTGGCCCCGGCGATCGCGCGGCGTTCGAGCGTCTCCAGCCGCGCGTCCACGGCCCGCGCCACCGCCTGCCCGAATGCGGCGTCGTCGGTGATCAGGATCGACTGGGCGCTTTCGTCATGCTCGGCCTGGCTGATCAGATCGAGTGCGATCCAGTCGGGGTCGTTGTCCCCATCCGCGATCACCAGGATCTCGGACGGGCCCGCGATCATGTCGATGCCCACGCGGCCGAAGACCCGGCGCTTGGCGGCGGC
>CAJXWO010000084.1 GCA_913062865.1 uncultured Paracoccaceae bacterium
CCGGACCGAAAATGTCATACCGGAAAGATGTGCAGCCGCGGTGATGCGTGCAAGCCTGCTGCAAGATTCTCCGTAGCCTGTAGGTACCAAAGTCGATACATTGGCAAAATTTGTGAATTCCAATCAAGTTGATAATTTAAAGTTATTACAAACCACCTCAACTACAGGCGCGCGCACGAGCGGAGGCCCCGGATCAGGTCCGGGGCGCGATTGCTTTGGCAAAACCGTGGCACGAGATATGACAGGGTCCACGACCCGCGCTCGGGGCGACAGGCCCCGATCAGATCGAAGCGCGGGATGGATCCAAATGACCGCTCAGCCCCGCGTGACGCGATGATCGGGATGCAGGGCCGTTCCCAGGATGTGATCCGCCCTATGGATCACGTGCTGTGCGCCGCCCACAATCAGCGGATCGGGGACACCGACGATGCTGTCATCCTTGTCCGGGTAGTCGATGGTCGACAGGAAATGTCGCATGCAGTTGATCCGCGCGCGTTTCTTGTCGTCGGACTTGATCACCGTCCAAGGCGCATCGGCGGTGTCGGTGTAAAAGAACATCGCCTCTTTCGCCTCGGTGTAATCGTCCCACCTATCTAGGCTCGCCTTGTCGATCGGGCTCAGCTTCCACTGTTTCAACGGGTCGGTTTCGCGCGATTTGAAGCGGCGGCGCTGCTCTTCCTGACTGACCGAGAACCAGTATTTGTAAAGCCTGAGTCCCGATCGGACGAGCATCCGTTCCAGCTCCGGTGTCTGGCGCATGAATTCAAGGTAGTCGTTGGGCTCACAGAACCCCATCACCCGTTCCACGCCAGCGCGATTGTACCAGGAGCGGTCGTAGAACACCATTTCGCCCACGGTGGGCAATTCGGTGATGTAGCGCTGGAAGTACCACTGCCCCTTTTCTTCCCAAGTGGGCTTGTTCAGGGCGACAATGCGGGCCGCGCGGGGGTTCAGGTGCTCCATGAAGCGCTTGATCGTGCCGCCTTTGCCGGCCGCATCGCGTCCTTCGAACAGCAGCACGAATTTTTCGCCTGCCTCTTCGGCCCAAAGCTGCACTTTGAGCAGCTCGGCCTGCAGTTTCGCCTTTTCCGCCTCGTATTCGGCACGCGGCATCTTGTCGGTGTAAGGATACGCGCCTTGTTCGAACGCAAGCGCACGGGTGCCGGTCTCGGCCGGTTTCGGGGTGTCTGCGGTCGCGTCTTTCTGAAGGGCGGTCGTGGTCATGGGCTGTCCTTTGGAGGTGTCGTGGGGATGTGGCCAAGCGTAGCGGACCGTCGCGCCGCGCGCCTTGATCTGCGTCACAAAACCGTTACACGGTCGGTCCGCGCGCGGCGCAAAGCGTGGCGGCACGCCGTGCGGGACAGACTCCGCCCGGCAATCAACGACAATCGGGGCTGTTCCCTGTTGTTGACACCGTACGCAATGCGCTAGGTATCGCATCGGAAACGTGATCCACCGGGAGAGAGTCTGATGACCAAGAAGATTGCTGCGGCGTTCATCGCCGCCACCATGGCAACGCCGGTCTTTGCCGCCGGCCATGCCAGCGGCGACGCCGAAGCCGGCGAAAATGCCTTCCGCCAGTGCCGCTCGTGCCACATGATCGTCGATGCCGACGGCAACGACATCGTCAGAGGCGGCCGCACCGGCCCGAACCAGTACGGGCTGCCGGGCCGCACCGCAGGCACCTACGAGGACTTCCGCTATTCCGATTCGATGGTCGAAGCCGGCGAAGCCGGGCTGGTCTGGACCGAAGAAACCTTTGTGGCCTATGTTCAGGACCCCACCGGGTTCCTCAGGGAATATCTGGACGACAGCGGTGCGCGCGGCTCGATGAGCTACAAGGTCCGCAACGAAGAGGACGCCGTGAACCTCTGGGCCTATCTGGTATCGGTCTCGCCCGAGCCCGAAAGCTGATCCGCCGCTTATCGGCGACGTGATCGAACGGCCCTGCGCATCCTGCGCGGGGCCGTTTTCTTTCAGCCCGCCGCCCCCGCGAAAAGCCCCGTCAGCGCCCGCTTGACCAGCGCACTGACAGACGGCCGCTTTTCCCTGCGGAAGGGCAGTGGGCGGCAGACCTCCATTGCGGCCACGCCCACGCGCGCGGTCAGCGCACCGTTGACGATCCCTTCGCCAAAACGGCGCGACAGCTTGCCCAGAACGCCGCCCCCCGCGACCGAGCTGATCATGTCGTCCCCCACTGCCACGGCGCCCGTGGCCACGAGGTGAGACATCACCGCCCGCGTCAGCCGCAGGCCGCCCAGCGTGCCCGAGCGCCCGCCATAGATCTCGGCCACCCGGCGGATCATGCGGATATTGGCGGTCAGCGCCGTGGCCACGTCTGCGAGCGCCAGCGGGACCAAGGCCGTCACCGTGGCGACCTGGCGCGCGGCGGCCTCGACCTCGGTCGCGGCGGCGCGGTCGAGGGGCGCCAAAAGCTCCGTTTCCGCCAAACCCAGCAGGCTTTCGGCATCGAACTGCTCTGCCCCACGCTCGGCCAGCCGATCGCGGCCCCAGCGGGTCTCCTCACGCCCCTTGTAAAGCGCGGTCAGCCGCTCGGTCAGTTTGCGCGCGGCGGAGAGGTCATTGTCGGCCAGCGCCTGATCGGCGGCCCGGTGCAGCGCGTCGATCCGGCCCAACCGGGCAAAGGCCGCCATTTCGCGGATCGCGATGGCCAGCAGCACCACGAGGAAAGCCGCAATCAAAGCAGTCACCCCGTAGCCCAGAAGCGGCATGCGCGCGATCAGCCCGGTGACGAAATCCCAGGCGGCGACCGACACGACCACCCCCAGAAGCGTCAGCGCCAGCGACCAGAACCAGCGCGCCAGCCGCGACGGGCGGCGCGCGGCCAGAACGGCCGCCGTCTGCATGGCCCGGCCCGAGGCCGGATCGACCAGCGGTGCAGGCTCGGGCACGGGCGGCGCATCGGCGGGGGACGGGCGGCTGTCGTCCGTGTCGGCCTCTACCTCAATCAGAACGGGGCCCTTGCGGTCTGTCATGCCTCGGCCTCCCTGTGCCAGTCATAGCGGATATCGGGCAGGCCTTCGTCATTGCCGGCACCATCGGTGCGCGCGGCCTCGGCAAAGCCTTCGCGTTCGTAAAAGGCCCGCGCGCGGGTGTTGTTCTGAAAGGTCCAGAGGGTCAGCGCCGGAACCTGAGCCTTGGCATCGTCGACCAGCGCCTTGCCGATCCCCTGCCCCCGCGCTTCGGGCGCGAGGTAAAGCGCGTGGATCACCCGATCGTCCCGGGCGAGGAACCCGGCCACCCGGCCAAAGGCTGCGACCCGCACCCAGCCCCGATCGATCAGATCCGCAGCATGCGCCACATCCTCGGCCCGGCTGTGCAGGCGCGGCATCCACGGGGTCTGATCCACCCAGCCCGACAGGATCGCGCCGATGCGGCCCGCGTCAAGCGGCTGCGCCGCCCGGATCACAGCCGGTCCCCGATCAGGAACTGCGCCGCGCGGTCGAGCCTGATATGCGGCGGCCCCTCGCCCGGCTTGAGTGTCAGCGGCGCAGGCGCGAAGCGCATCACGTTGTAATCGCCGTCGAGCCAGCGCTCGGCCCCGGTCTGGGCGGGCACAAGCAGATGCGCGGGGTCTTCGGGCAGCGCCCCGGGATACATCGCCGCCTCTTTCCCTGTGTCCAACAGAAAGCCGCGCACCATGTCGAATTCTTCGCCCTTGTGGCTGCGGGTTTCCTCGACCGTGGCGCGCAGGGCGGCGATGGACATGGCCTGCGTATCGGCCCCGGCAAAGCGCGCGCGGTCACGGGCGTCGCGGGTCAGCGCCTCCATGATCGCGGTCAGGCGCTGGTGCTGGGCTTGGTGCAGGTGGTCGGCCTTGGTCGCGGCAAAGAGGATCTTTTCCACCCGTTTGCCCATCAGAAGCTGGGTCAGGAACGCGTTCCGCCCGGGCCGGAAGGCCGACAGGATGTCGGACATGGCGTGGCGCATATCCTCGACCGCCTGGGGGCCCTTGTGGATCGCGCCCAGCGCGTCAACCAGCACGACCTGCCGGTCGATCCGGGCGAAGTGATCGCGGAAGAAGGGTTTGACGACCCGGGCCTTGTAGGCCTCGAACCTTCGGGCCATTTCGCGGCGGAGTGACCGGCGCCCGGCCTGGTCGTTTGACGGCAGCGGCGCAAAGGTGAGGACGGGCGAGCCCTCCAGATCGCCGGGCAGCAGGAACCGGCCGGGCGTGCAGTCGGAAAAGCCCGCGTCGCGCGCCGCAGAGAGATAGGCGGTATAGGCCCGCGCCAGAGCCTGCGCGCGCGGCTCGTCCAGCGCGGCCGCGCTGTCTTCGCCCCGGGCGAGGTCGAGATAGGCGGCGGCGGTCGGGCGGGCGTCGATGCGCGCCAGCGTCTCGGCCGACCATTGGTCATAATCCTTGTCGAGCAGGCTCAGATCCAGAAGCCATTCGCCCGGGTAATCGACGATATCCAGGTGCACCGTGCGCGGCCCCGAAAACCCCGCCAGGAGGCCCGTCGGCCGCACACGCAGCGACAGGCGCAGCTCGCTCACCGCGCGGGTGCTGTCGGGCCAATGGGGCTGGCGGGCGGTGAGCGCGGCCAGATGCGTTTCGAAATCAAACCGCGGCACGGTGTCGTCCGGCTGCGGCTGCAGGAAGGCGGCGGCGATGCGCCCTTCGGCGGCGGCGGCCAGTTGCGGCATGCGCCCCCGGTCCATCAGGTTGGCCACGAGCGATGTGATGAAGACCGTCTTGCCCGACCGCGCCAACCCTGTGACCCCCAGCCGGATGACCGGTTCGAAGAACGTCTCGGACAGGGTGTCGCCCACGCTTTCCACGCCGCGCGTCAGCTGGTCGGCGATGTCATTCAGGATCACGTGGGCAGGCTCCGGTCTGGGTGCTGGGGGCAAGATAGCCATCGCACCGCCCCGTTGCCAGAGGTCCAAGGACGGGATTGTTCCCCGTCGCGGCTCGGGCTAAGCCGCTGCCCATGCCCCGCTACGCGCTCAAAGTCGAATACCATGGCGGCCCGTTCGCGGGCTGGCAACGCCAGGCCGACCAGCCGTCGGTGCAGGGCGCCATCGAGGATGCGCTGGCGCGGCTGGAGCCCGGGCCGCACACCATCGCTGCCGCGGGCCGCACCGATGCGGGCGTGCACGGGCTGGCCCAGGTGGCGCAGTGCGACCTCGAGAAGGACTGGGACCCGTTCCGGCTTTCCGAGGCGCTGAACTATCACCTGAAGCCCCTGCCCGTGGCGATCCTGGCCTGCGCGCGGATCGATGCGGACTGGCACGCGCGGTTTTCGGCGATCGAGCGGCGCTATCTCTTTCGGCTGCTTCTGCGCCGGGCGCCGGCGACCCATGACAAGGGGCTGGTCTGGCAGATCGGGCATGATCTGGACCTCGAGGCCATGCGCGCGGGCGCGGCGTATCTGGTGGGCCATCACGATTTCACCACCTTCCGCAGCACGATCTGCCAGGCAAAAAGCCCGGTAAAAACGCTGGATGCGCTGGAGGTGGAAGAGGTGGCGGGCCTTTCGGGCCGCGAGATCCGGTTCCACGTGCGCGCGCGGTCTTTCCTGCACAACCAGGTGCGCAGCTTCGTGGGCACCTTGGAGCGCGTGGGGGCCGGCGCCTGGGCGCCCGAGGATGTCCGGGACGCGCTCGAAGCACGGGACCGGGCGGCCTGTGGCCCGGTGAGCCCGCCGCAGGGGCTCTATCTGGCGGGCGTGGGCTATCCGACCGATCCGTTCGGCTGAACGGCGCGGGCGGTCAAAGGTATTTGGGCCAAGAAGAAGATGGGGCGGGGCGCATCGTGCCCTCTGGACTCTCACGGCCGCCCCGCGCAGCAATACGGCCCATGGATCTGCATGCCCGTTATCCCGCCCTGTCCGACCTCAAGGCCCGCGCCCGCCGCCGCCTGCCTCATTTCGTGTGGGAATATCTGGACAGTGGCACCGGGACCGAGGCCACGCTGAGGCGCAACCGCACGGCGCTGGACGCGGTGTGCCTGCGCCCCTCAGTCCTGCATGGCGAGATCGCGCCGGACCTGACCACGCGGTTTCTGGGCGAGGATTGGGCGGCCCCGTTCGGGGTAGCCCCGGTGGGGATGTCAGGGCTGATCTGGCCCGGAGCGGAAGAGGTGCTGGCGCGCACCGCCACGGGGCTGGGCCTGCCCTATACGCTGTCCACGGTGGCGGCGACCGTGCCCGAGGCGGTGGGCCCGCATTTGAACGGGCGCGGATGGTTCCAGATGTACCCGCCCCGCGACCCCGAGATCCGTGCCGACATGATCGCGCGGGTGCGGAACGCCGGGTTCCGGGTGCTGGTCTTTACGGTGGACGTGCCCGTGGGCTCGCGCCGGGAACGTCAGACCCGCGGCGGGCTGACCCAGCCGCCGCGCCTGACCCCGCGGCTTCTGGCGCAGGTGGCGCACTGCCCGGCCTGGGCACTGGCCACGGCCCGTGCGGGGATGCCGCGGATGCGGCTGATCGACAGCTATGCCGACGACCTTCTCAAGGGCAAATCGCTGCCGCCCAATGCCCATGCGGGCTATCTTCTGCGCACCTCGCCCGACATGTCCTACCTGCGCGCTCTGCGCGCAGCCTGGGACGGGCCACTGATCGTGAAGGGCGTGCTGAACGGCGCGGATGTGGCCCGCATCGAAAACGCCGGGGCCGATGCGATCTGGGTGTCGAACCACGCGGGCCGCCAGTTCGATGCCGCACCCGCAAGCCTCGAGGGCCTGCGCGAGGTGCGCGCGGCCACGGATCTGCCGGTGATCTTCGACAGCGGGATCGAAGGCGGGCTCGACATCCTGCGCGCGCTGGCGCTGGGGGCAGATTTCGTCATGCTGGGCCGGCCCTGGCACTATGCGCTGGCCGCGCTGGGGGAGGATGGACCCGCGCATCTGGCCGATATCCTGGTCAAGGACCTGGAGGCCAATATGGGCCAGCTGGGTCTGGCCCGCCCTACGGAAGTGAGGGACAGAGTTGTGGGATCAGCACACTGAGTCCGGATCGACAGGATCCGTTCTCAGTATCCGAACAGGGGCACGGATTTGTTTTGCCGGAAAGGTACCGTCATCTGCCAGCGGATCAGGAAATCCTTATCCGTGGTCAAATAGCTTACACCGGCGCGCTTGGCGACGGTTTCGACCTGGTATTCGTGCGACTCTTCGAAACCGTTCGTGTCGACGATCACGATCATCGGCAACTTGCCCGTGAGTTCCGCCGCGAAAAGCGCCTGGTGCAGGCTGTCGAACGCGCTGCGGCGATTGTCGAGGCCCACCTCGATCACATGGGTGTCGGTCTCGCAGTCAATACGGATGAAATGGGTCCGCCCGGCGGCGGTGTAGTCGTGCCGGACTTCGGCTTCACCCTGCATGATGAGACCGCACAGGATCGCCGCGAGTTCTGTTTCCATCGCCATGGCAGATAGCTTACCACGCCGCGGCATCTGCATTAAGAATTGTTAACGGATGGTCAGGGCAATCGCGCTTCAGAAGCCTTCGATGAGTGTTTGCAGGAAGTCATTGCTCCATCCTGCCTTTTTGAACT
>CAJXWO010000085.1 GCA_913062865.1 uncultured Paracoccaceae bacterium
TACCAGCCCGAGGCCTATGTGCCGCGGTCGGACACCTATATCGAGAAGGAATCCCAGATCAACGAACAGATCGACCGGATGCGCCACTCGGCGACCCGGGCGCTTCTGGAACGCGATGACGTGGTCATCGTGGCGTCGGTCAGCTGCATCTACGGCATCGGGTCGGTCGAGACCTACGGCGCGATGACCCAGGACCTGTTCACCGGCAGGGAATACGACCAGCGCAAGGTCATGGCGGACCTGGTGGCGCAGCAGTACCGGCGCAACGACCAGGCGTTCCAGCGCGGGTCGTTCCGGGTGCGGGGTGATGTGCTCGAGGTCTGGCCGGCCCACCTGGAGGATCGCGCCTGGCGCCTGTCCTTTTTCGGCGAAGAGCTGGAGGGGATCACCGAGTTCGACCCGCTGACGGGCCAGAAGACCGACACCTTCGACCGCATCCGGCTTTATGCGAACTCTCATTACGTCACGCCGCGCCCGACGATGCAGCAGGCCATCATCGGCATCAAGAAAGAGCTGCGCACGCGGCTCGACCAGCTGGTGAACGAGGGCAAGCTCTTGGAGGCGCAGCGGCTGGAGCAGCGCACGAATTTCGATCTTGAGATGCTTGAGGCGACGGGCGTCTGCAACGGGATCGAGAACTACTCGCGTTACCTCACGGGCCGCGCACCGGGCGAGCCGCCGCCCACGCTGTTCGAATTCATCCCCGACAACGCGATCGTCTTTGCCGATGAAAGCCATGTGAGCGTGCCCCAGATCGGCGGCATGTACCGGGGCGACTACCGGCGCAAGTTCACCCTGGCCGAGCATGGCTTCCGCCTGCCCAGCTGTATGGACAACCGCCCCCTCAAGTTCGAGGAATGGGATGCGATGCGGCCGCAATCCGTCTTCGTCTCGGCGACGCCCGCGGCGTGGGAGCTGGAACAGGCGGGTGGCGTCTTTACCGAACAGGTGATCCGCCCCACGGGGCTTCTGGACCCCAAGGTGGAGATCCGGCCGGTCGAGATGCAGGTCGACGACCTGTTGGACGAGGTGCGCCGCGTGTCCGAAGCGGGCTACCGCACGCTTGCCACCACCTTGACCAAGCGCATGGCCGAGGATCTGACCGAATACCTGCACGAACAGGGCATCCGGGTGCGCTACATGCATTCCGACATCGACACGATCGAGCGGATCGAGATCCTGCGCGACCTGCGGCTGGGGGCCTTTGACGTGCTGGTGGGGATCAACCTGTTGCGCGAGGGGCTCGATATCCCCGAATGCGGGCTGGTGGCGATCCTCGACGCGGACAAGGAAGGGTTCCTGCGCTCGGAAACCTCGCTGATCCAGACCATCGGCCGGGCCGCGCGGAACGCAGACGGCCGGGTGATCATGTATGCCGACCGCATCACCGGCTCGATGGAGCGCGCCATGGCCGAGACAGAGCGCCGCCGCGCCAAGCAGATCGCCTATAACGAGGAACACGGGATCACGCCCGAAACGGTCCGGAAGAATGTCGATGACATCCTGGCGGGGCTCTATCAGGGCGATGTGGACATGAACCGCGTGACCGCGACCATCGACGAGGCGGCGCAGGGGTCGAACCTGGCTGCGGTGCTCGAGGGCATGCGCACGGATATGCGCAAGGCGGCCGAGAACCTCGAATTCGAAGAGGCCGCGCGCCTGCGCGACGAGATCAAGCGGCTCGAGGCAGTGGATCTTGCCGTGGCCGACGACCCGCTGGCGCGCCAACAGGCGGTCGAGAAGGCGTCGGAAGAGGCGGTGAAGGCCAAGGGCCGGTCAACGGCGGGACGGCCGGGGCAACGCGGCGGGAACGTGAAGCGGCGGAAGCGGTCGTGAGGCGGCAGGGTCTTGCGTAGGGTGCGTGCAAGCACGCACCCTACGGGTCGTACCGACCGGCGGCGATGTCACGATGGATCGACGAGTATGGCCACGCGTCGGGGCGTGCCACGAACCCGTGTTTCACCGGGTTCTGCCAGCAATACCGCATATGCGCCGCGTGATCGGCCGGGGTCCGCAGGTGATGTTCCCAGTAGCGCCGCTGCCAGAGGCCGCGCTCTTGCTGATGCCGATGGCTCGCGCGCAGCGGGCCCTTCGGCAGACCACGTGAAAACCGCGACTTGATTAGCCGCCATCGGGTCGGAAAATCGCAGTCGCCCTCGGGCAGGGTCCAGATGCAATGCAGGTGATCGGGCAACACCACCCAAGCTTCGATGGCAAAGGGCCGCTCTGCTTTCGTCACGCGCACGGCCTCGCGCAGGCGGGCGATCTCGCGCACAAGAAGGTCCGTGCTCCGCTCGGCCAGGGTCACGGTGAAAAAGATGTTGGCGCCGGGCACCTTCGGACGGATGTAGTTTGGCATGGGGGTATGAGACCCCGATGCCGGTTAACATCGCGTTGCATGTGTAGGGTGCGTGCAAGCACGCACCCTACGTCCCGGCGCCTGAAACGCAAAACGCGGCCCCGGAAGGGAGCCGCGCCGAAAATCTTCAAAAGACGAGGGTCGTCTTATGCGAGCTGCAGGTTTGCTGCGCTCTCGCGGCCGTCACGGCCGGATTCCACGTCGAACTTGACTTTGTGGTCGTCCGCCAGGCCGGTCAGGCCCGCCCGTTCCACGGCAGAGATATGCACGAAGATATCCTTGCCGCCTGCTTCGGGCTGAATGAAGCCGAAGCCTTTGGTGGCTTTGAACCATTTCACTGTGCCATTGGCCATCTGTGTAGTCCTTATGAGTATCGCCACCCGCAACATGCGGTCGCCCGGCAAAACGCGTCTTGATCGAGTGACTGCGTGCCGATGAAGGAAAACAGATGTCGAAGAGAAGGTCTTAGCCCGCGCTTTCTGACAGCTAGGCGACGGATACGCAAGGCAAATCGCTCTTATGGCCAAGAAACCGTTTACCGGTGTTGGCCTACCACCCCATCGTGCCGGGTCCGCCCTTGACGATCCCTTCGAGGTTTTCCGTCACCCAGCCGCCGTAGAAATCCCCCGTTTGCGGCGTGACGGGCAGACCGCCCACGGTGCAGGCCTCCATCGCCTGGGCATAGATCGCCATGTGATCCGCCAGGGCCGCAAAGCGTGGCGTGGGGCTGGGGTAGTCCCAGCCGCAGCGCTTGGCCTCCACCCCGCCTGCACGCAGCGTCCAGTAGCGCGCGCGGCCCTTCCATTCGCAAAACGACCCGCCCGCGGCCTCGCTCCGTTCGGCCAGGATGTCGGCGAAGGGGATGTAATAGGTGGGCGCATGGTGGGTCTCGCAAACCCGGAGCGCGCGGGTGGTGCGCACGATCTCGGCCCCGCCAAGGCGCACCGTGACCATGTGCGGCACGGGTTCCAGAAGCGGCGGGCGCGGGTAGGTCTGAACATTCTCGACGGGCAGGGTCATGTCCCGCGAGATAGACCGCGTAGCAGGCGAAACAACGGCGTCAGTGCAGCCCGTCGGCCCCGTGTTTCAGGATCACCGGCACGATCAGGTCTTCCTCGTCCTCCAGATGCCGGTCGAGCATCCGGTCGAAGCTCAGTAGCTCGGCCCGGAACGCGCCCGTCTCGGCCCGGCCCCGCAACACGCCGTTTGCCGCGTCGGTGAAGCGGGCGAGCAGCCCGTCCATGGCGTGGTGGTCGCGGTCGAGGATCTCGAACCCGCGGGCGAGCTTCGTTTCTCGCGCCGACAGGACGGGGAAATAATGCATGTCCTCGATCTGGTGGTGGCCATGGAGTTGCTGCACCAGCATGGAGCCATAGCGCGACAGCCGCGCCTTTTGCTCCTGCGGGTCCATGTTCCCGTCGATCTCGGCCTCGGCATCGCTTTGCATCGCTTGCGTCAGGCGGCGGAACATCAGGTGCCGGTCAAGCCAGAAGGACACGAGCCCCGCGAAGTTCGGATGGGCCTGCCACTCGGCGCGCGGAAAATCCTTGAGAAGGGCGCGCAGCGCCTCCGGAAGACGATCGCGTTTGGCCAGGTCCAGCTGTGTCAGGTCAAGCTCGGTCATCGGATACCTCCTGCCCCGCCAGATGCCATGGCAGGCGCGAAAGTCAAAGCGGCTGGTCCCTGCGTCGCCGCACGCTAGCTCTGCGCCCATGCGACAGTTGCTTCTGATCCTCTGCCTGATCTGGCCCGCCTGGGCCGCCGCCAATGACTGGGACGCGCTGGAGACCCCCGGTGCCATCGCCATCATGCGCCATGCCCTCGCGCCGGGCACGGGCGATCCGGCGACGCTGACGATCGGCGATTGCAGCACCCAGCGCAATCTCGACGACCGCGGCCGCGCCCAGGCCCGCGCCATCGGGCAGGCATTTCGCGACCGGGGCATTGCCTTCGACGCGGTGCTGACAAGCCAATGGTGCCGCACGCGCGAAACGGCGGAGCTGCTGGGCCTGGGTGCTGTGACCGAAGCGCCATCGCTCAATTCCTTCTTTCGCGATTTCTCCACCCGCGACGCGCAGACCGCCGCCACCCGTGACCTGATCGCCACCACGCCGGGCCGGCTGATGCTGGTCACGCATCAGGTCAATATCTCGGCACTGACAGGGCAGGGTACCCGGTCGGGCGAGGTGCTGGTGATCCGGCAGGCCGACGACGGCAGTATCGAGGTTCTGGGCGAGATCCTGATCGCGCCGTGACACGCGCCTGGATGCGGCCAGCGCTGGACGGGCCGGAGGCGCTCGGCTAGGACAGCGGCGAACCGCGACAGGAGGCTTTCGCATGTCCGCCCATGGCACCCCCGTTCCCATGACCGCACGTCCCGCAGGCCCGCTGACCGGCACGGCCGAGGTGCCGGGCGACAAGTCGATCAGCCACCGCGCGCTGATCCTGGGGGCGCTCAGCGTGGGCGAGACGCGCATCACCGGCCTGCTCGAGGGGCAGGATGTGCTGGACACCGCCAAGGCGATGCGCGCCTTCGGGGCCGAGGTGACGGATCACGGCGGCGGGGAATGGTCTGTCCATGGCGTGGGCGTGGGCGGCTTTGCCGAGCCCGACACTGTCATCGACTGTGGCAATTCGGGCACCGGGGTGCGGCTGATCATGGGGGCGATGGCGACCTCGCCCATCACCGCGACCTTCACCGGCGACGCAAGCCTGAACAAGCGGCCCATGGCGCGCGTGACCGATCCGCTGGCGCTGTTCGGTGCGCAGGCGGTGGGGCGCGCGGGCGGGCGGTTGCCCATGACCATCGTCGGCGCGGCAGAGCCGGTGCCGGTGCGCTACACGACGCCTGTGCCCTCGGCGCAGGTGAAATCGGCGGTGCTCTTGGCGGGGCTGAATGCGCCGGGCCAGACCGTGGTGATCGAGACAGAGGCGACCCGCGATCATACCGAACGGATGCTGGCGGGCTTCGGCGCCGAGATCACGGTCGAGGACAGCGACGAAGGCCGGGTCATCACCCTGACCGGCCAACCCGAACTGCGCCCGCAAGAGATCGCCGTGCCGCGTGACCCAAGCTCGGCCGCCTTTCCGGTCTGTGCCGCACTGATCGTGCCGGGATCGGACGTGCTGGTGCCGGGGATCGGGCTGAACCCGACCCGCGCGGGCCTTTTCACCACGCTGCGCGAGATGGGGGCTGATCTGACATACGAGAACGAACGCGAAGAGGGGGGCGAGCCGGTGGCCGACCTGCGCGCCCGTTACTCGCCCGACATGACGGGGATCGCGGTGCCGCCAGAGCGCGCGGCCAGCATGATCGACGAATACCCGATCCTGTCCGTGGTGGCCGCCAATGCCACCGGCCGCACGGAGATGCGCGGCGTCAAGGAACTGCGCGTCAAGGAAAGCGACCGGATCGAGGCGATGGCCACCGGGTTGCGCGCCAATGGCGTCACCGTCGAGGATGGCGCGGATTGGTGGATCGTCGAAGGTCAGGGCCCGGGCACCGTTGCAGGCGGAGCCACGGCTGCGACACATCTCGACCACCGCATCGCCATGTCGTTCCTGATCCTCGGGATGGCGGCGCAAAACCCCGTCAGCGTCGATGACGCGGGGCCGATCGCGACCTCTTTCCCGATCTTCGAGGGGCTGATGGCGCAACTGGGCGCGCAGATCGAGCGGCGGGACCGGGCGGCATGAGCTTTACTGTCGCCATCGACGGCCCGGCGGCCAGCGGAAAGGGTACCATCTCGCGCGCCGTGGCCGCGCAGTTCGGGCTGGGGCACCTGGATACGGGGCTGCTTTACCGCGCCGTGGGGGCCCGGATGCTGGACGGCATGGACCCGGTCGAGGCGGCCGAGACATTGAACCCAGAAGAGATCGACGAAGACGCGCTGCGCACGCCCGATGTCGCGCAGGCGGCCTCCAAGGTGGCGGCGATTGCGCAGGTGCGTGCGGCGCTCGTCGATGTTCAGCGCGCCTTTGCCCGACGCGCGGGCGGCGCGGTGCTGGACGGGCGCGATATCGGCACGGTGATCTGCCCCGAGGCCGAGGTGAAGCTCTTCGTCACCGCCAGTGCCGAAGTGCGGGCCGAGCGGCGGTGGAAGGAACTGGCCGCCAAGGGCCACCGTGTCGCCTATGAGGAGGTTCTGGCGGACGTGCGCGAACGCGACGCGCGGGACGCGGGCCGGTCGGATGCACCAATGAAGCGAGCCGAGGACGCGGTGCTGCTCGATACCTCGACGCTCAGCATCGAGGAAGCCGTGGCCCGGGCCTGCGCGGCCGTGGAAGCGGCGGGCGGCGACCGGCGGGGGTGAGCGGCGCCCACGAAGGGTGGGTTTCAAACCCACCCTACGGCGGTGGGCAGGCGCAAGCGTAGGGTGGGTTTTCAACCCACCGCACCCCGACGTCGGCCACCGCGCGTTGCGCCCGGGGCGAACGCCCCCTTGCCCTTTGCCACAACTTCCCCTATACGCGCGCCTGTTGAAGCGGCGGGACAGTCGCGAACAGGAGACTTGAGCAGGGTCGGAAACATCCGGCCCTTCTTCGTTTCCGGCTATCGCTTGTTCCGGGGCTGCGACCAACCCATCCCAAGACCGGCGGAGACAACCGCCCGGCCCGCATAAGATGTTGAAAAGGACTTAACAGCCACATGGCTCAGAACGCATCCATGGAGGAATTCGAAGCCCTCCTGCACGAAAGCTTCGAAATGGACACGCCCAACGAGGGCACTGTCGTCAAGGGCAAGGTCATCGCCGTCGAGGCGGGCCAGGCCATCATCGATGTCGGCTACAAGATGGAAGGCCGCGTCGATCTCAAGGAATTCGCGAACCCCGGCGAAACGCCTGACATTTCGGTCGGCGACGAGGTCGAGGTGTTCCTGCGCGCCGCGGAAAATGCCCGTGGCGAGGCCGTCATCAGCCGTGAAATGGCCCGCCGCGAGGAAGCCTGGGACCGTCTGGAAAGGGCCTATGCCGACGACGCGCGCGTCGAAGGCGCGATCTTCGGCCGGGTCAAGGGCGGCTTTACCGTCGATCTGGGCGGTGCCGTGGCCTTCCTGCCCGGCTCTCAGGTCGATGTGCGCCCCGTGCG
>CAJXWO010000086.1 GCA_913062865.1 uncultured Paracoccaceae bacterium
GAAGTTCAAAAAGGCAGGATGGAGCAATGACTTCCTGCAAACACTCATCGAAGGCTTCTGAAGCGCGATTGCCCTGTAGTTCCCCGACATTCGACCGCAAGCGCGTCTATCCACATTCCGCGGCGCATGCGCAGCTTGCGGCGCTGTTGGGCGGGTTCCTTTGCCTTGCGGACCCGGCCGCAGCGCAAGACCGTGATCCCATGCTGCTGCTGGAGGACACCGCAACCAGCGTGCACGCGCATCTTCAGTTCGGTCTGAACGCGGTCAGCGAAAGCAACCTGTTCTGGGATCTTGCCCAGGTGACTGCGCCCAACAGCGGTTTCGACGGGGATACGCAATGGCTTGAGCTTTACGTCAAGCCCGGTCTCAGCTTCGAACACCGGCTTGACACGGGTGCGGTGCTGTACGGGAAGCTCTCGGCCGTATCCTCTTACACCTCGGGCAAGGATGCCTTCGACGAGGGTGATACGGGTGCCGAGACGATCGAAGAGGCCTACCTGGCGTTGCGCGGTGAAACTGGCGCGGGGTTGTCCTATGATCTGTCCCTTGGCGCGCGCGAACTCAAGCTGGGCACGGGCATGCTGATCGCCAGCGGCGCCACCAGCGGGTTCGAGCGCGGCGCGTTGAAATTCGGTCCGCGCAAGGCGTGGGAGCGGGCGGCCATCGGGCGACTGTCGCGCGATGGTGTGACGGCGACCGCCTTTTACCTCGATCCGAACGAGCTGCCTTCGACGGACGGCAACAACGAACTCGCGGGTCTGGACCTGCGTTTTGACGATCCGCGCGGCGGCTACCTCGGCGCGACCTACATCAATGTGTTGAACTCCGACTCGCCCTATCCCCAGGCCGCGGCGGGCGGGGTCGGGGCGCCCTCGGTCACGCCGGGTGCCCGCGAGGGGACCAATGCGCTGAACGTCTATGCCCGGACCAATCCGTTCTCGGGCGCCTTGTCGAATTGGACGTTCACCGGAGACTTGGCCTACGAGTGGAACGACGATATCGACCTCGAGGCCTGGGCGAGCCGGGTGACGGCCAGCTACGCCTTTGCGGATTTGCCGTGGTCACCGACGCTGACCTACAGCTACCAGAGCTTTTCCGGCGACGATCCCGACACTGCGACGCTCGAAAGGTTCGATCCGCTTTACTACGAAGGCAGCCCGAGCTCGTGGGCCACCGGGTCCAAGGCGGCCTCCACCTACATCAATTCGAACGTGAACGCCCAGTCGCTGGCCCTGCGCGTGCAGCCGACCCGGCAGGACACGCTGACCCTGCGCTATTCCCATGTGCGCGCGAATGAATTGAACAGCCCGGTGCAGTTCGGACAGGCCACGCGGGTGGATCTGAACGGGAATGTCGTGTCGGGCGTGACCGACCGGCATCTCTCGGACGATGTCTTTCTCGAATACAGCCGTGTCATCAATCGCAACACGTTCCTGACGGCAGGGGTCTCGGCCTCTTATCCGGGGGCGGCGATCGACGATGTCGTGGGCCGGGATGCACCCATTTGGACCGGAGGTTTCATCAATGTCGTCTTCAATTTCTAAACGGCTGATTGTCGTTGCTGCGGCCGCCGCTCTGGTGATCGGGGCGCAGGCGGCCCAGGCCCAGACTGCCCCCCTGTCCGCGCAAGAGTCGGACCCGAATGTGATGGGATGGATGCAGGGCTTTCCGCCGCCCGCGGACAAGATGATCACGCAGCCCGATTCCGACTATTTCAGCTTTCCCAAGCTGCGGTGGTCCGTGTGTCACCTGCGGGAGTTTCTGCCCACCGAGGAAATCAGCCGCGGTCTCGGCGCGCCCGCGCCGCTGTCCTACCCGTCGCCTGCGGAGTTTGCCGAGCTGAGCGCGCAGATCGACGCGTTGACCTTCACGCCGATCAACGGCGACGCAGAGATGACGTGGGAAGAGTCGCTTTTTGCCAACTACACCGACGGCATGCTGATCCTGCACGAGGGGCAGGTCGTCTACGAGCGCTACTTCGGCTGTCTCGAGGAAGACGGCAAGCACGCGATCATGTCGATGACCAAGTCGATCACCGGTCTTCTGGGCGAAATCCTCGTGGCCGAGGGGGTGCTGGACGACACGCTTTTGGTGCGCGACGTGATCCCCGAGATCGGCGACAGCGCCTTTGCCTCGGCCACGGTGCGCGAGGTCATGGATATGACCACGGGCGTTCAGTACTCAGAGGATTATTCGGATCCCAATGCCGATATCTGGGTCTACTCGCGCGCCGCGAGCCCGCTGCCCAAACCCGAAGGCTATGACGGCCCGGACGGCTATTGGGAATACCTCCAGCAGGTAGAGCCCGAGGGCGAGCATGGCGATGCGTTCCATTACAAGACCATCAATTCCGACATGCTGGGCTGGATGATTTCGCGCGTGACCGGCAAGGCGGTCACCGAGCTTGCCTCTGAACGCCTGTGGCGTCCCATGGGGGCCGAGCAGGACGCCTATCAGACAGTCGATGGCAAGGGCGTGCCCTTTGCCGGTGGCGGGGTCACGGCGGGTCTGCGCGACCTCGGGCGTCTGGGCCAGCTGATGCTGAACGGTGGTGAGATCAACGGCCAGCGTCTGTTCTCGGCCCAGGTGGTCGAGACGATCGCGGCCGGTGGCGACCCGTCCAAGTTCGCGGGCTTTCCGACCATTCCAAACGGCAGCTACACCAGCCAATGGTGGGTCTTCCATAACGAGCACGGGGCTTATGCCGCGCGCGGCGTTCATGGTCAGACGATCTATGTCGATCCGACTGCCGAGATGGTCTTGGTCCGGCTGGCATCCTTCCCGCGCGCGCAAAATGGTTTCATCGACCCGACATCGCTGCCCGCATACCAGGCGGTGGCGGAGTTCCTGATGGGCCGCTAGGATGCGGCGCACGACCCGAAGTCCATGGTCTTCGCTTTGGGCGGTTTGGGCAGGCGTCCGGTTTCAGACGATGCCATGGGTCAAGAGACCCAGCGCAGCCACGCCGATCATGGTCAGAGTCAGCACCGTTCCGGCCACGCGCAGGCCGATGATCTGGGGGTGGGCGGAAAAGCCGTAGGCATGGGCGGCCCGCCCCAGCAGCAGCATCAGTCCCAGCACGTGCAGCGCCGCTGCGGGCGCGCCCATCGCCTCGGTCATCCACAGCAAAAGAAGGCCCAGGGGCGCGTATTCGGCGCAATTGGCCTGTGCCCGCATCCGGTTCAGGAGCGCGCGGTCGCCCTCATCGCCCAGGGACAGGCCGTTGGCGCGGCGATAGGCGATGACCCGGGCGCTGAGGCCCAGGAAGAGAAGCGCCAGCAGGCCGGCATAGATCGCCGTGATGGTCGGCATGGACAGGTTCCCTCGCGCTACTCGAACTCGACCAGCAGATCCTTGGCGTCGATCTGCCCGCCGGGCTGGACATGGACGGCCTTGACCACCCCGTCGCGCTCGGCATGGAGGCCCGTTTCCATCTTCATCGCCTCGATGGTCAGGAGCATGTCGCCATCCTTGACCGTGTCGCCCGCCTTGACCGCGACCGAGGCCACGACACCGGGCATGGGCGCGCCCACATGGTCGGCATTGCCCGGCTCGGCCTTGGGCCGCGCCTTGGCCTCGCTTGCGACCTTGCGGTCGGGCACACGCACCACGCGGGGCTGGCCGTTGAGTTCGAAGAACACGCGCACCTCGCCGTCCTCGTGGGTATCGCCCACGGCGGACAGGCGGATTTCCAGCGTCTTGCCCGGGTCGATCTCGGCGGTGATCTCTTCGCCCGGTTCCATTCCGTAGAAAAAGGTCAGCGTCGGCAGGGTGCGCACGGGGCCGTAGATGCGGTGGCGGCCCATGTAATCGAGGAACACCTTGGGATACATGAGATATCCCGCCAGATCCTCGTCATCGACGGCCTTGCCCTCCATCTCGGCCGAGACCTTGGCACGGACCTCTTCGAGGTCGATGGGCTCCAGGTGCTTGCCGGGGCGTTCGAGATTGGGCGCTTCGTCCTTCAGCACCTTCTTGAGGATCGTGTCGGGGAACCCGCCCGGGGGCTGGCCGAGGTTGCCGCGCATCATGTCGATCACGCTGTCGGGGAAGGACACGTCCTTGTCCGGGTCCTCCACATCCGCACGGCTCAGGCCCTGGCTCACCATCATCAGCGCCATGTCGCCCACCACCTTGGAGGAGGGCGTGACCTTCACGATGTCGCCGAACATCTGGTTCACATCCGCATAGGCCTCCGCCACCTCGTGCCAGCGTTCCTCGAGCCCCATGGAGCGGGCCTGCGCCTTGAGATTGGTGAACTGCCCGCCGGGCATCTCGTGCAGGTAGACCTCGGAGGCGGGGGCCTGAAGGCCGGTTTCGAAGGCTGCGTATTGGGCGCGCACGGCCTCCCAGTAGTTGGACAGCGCGCGCACCGCGCCGATATCAAGCCCGGTGTCCCGCTCGGTAAAGGCCAGCGATTCCACGATGGTGCCCAGCGTGGCCTGGCTGGTGTTGCCCGACAGCGCGTCCATGGCGCAATCCACGGCGTCCACGCCCGCGTCCGACGCGGCCAGGATCGTACCGCAGGCGATGCCGGCAGTGTCATGGGTGTGGAAATGGATGGGCAGCCCCACCTCTTCCTTCAGCGCCTTGAACAGAACGCTGGCCGCGGCGGGTTTCAAAAGCCCCGCCATGTCCTTGAGCCCCAGCACATGGGCCCCCGCGGCCTCGAGCTCCTTGGCCATGCCGACATAGTATTTCAGGTCGTACTTGGCGCGGTCGGGGTCGAGGATGTTGCCGGTGTAGCAGATCGTGCCCTCGCAGACCTTGCCCGCCTCGACGACCGCATCCATGGCGACGCGCATGTTTTCGACCCAGTTCAGGCTGTCGAAGACGCGGAACACGTCGACGCCCGTTTCCGCGGCCTGTTTCACGAAGAACTGCACCACGTTGTCGGGATAGTTGGTGTACCCCACCCCGTTCGAGGCGCGCAGCAGCATCTGGGTCATGATATTGGGCATGGCCGCGCGGATGTCGCGCAGGCGTTGCCAGGGACATTCCTGCAGGAACCGGTAGGCCACGTCGAAGGTGGCGCCGCCCCAGCATTCCACGCTGAAAAGCTGCGGCAGGTTCGCGGCATAGGCAGGGGCCGCGCGGATCATGTCGATCGACCGCATCCGCGTGGCCAGCAGCGACTGGTGCCCGTCGCGCATCGTGGTGTCGGTGATCAGAAGCTGCTTTTGCGCGGTCATCCAGTCGGCCACGGCCTTGGGCCCCTGCTCGTCCAGCAGGTTCTTGGTCCCAAAGGGTGGCACCTCGGCGCGCAGGGCAGGCGGCTTGGGCTGTTTCAGATCGGCGGGCGGCATGGGGCGACCTTGGGTCTCTGGGTGCCCGTTCACGGTGATGTCGGCGATATAGGTCAGCACCTTGGTGCCCCGGTCGCGCCGCTTGCGGAACTGGAAGAGCTCGGGCGTCGTGTCGATGAACTTGGTCGTGTACTGGTTCGTCAGGAACGTCTCGTGCTTGAGCAGGTTAATGACGAAGTCGATATTCGTGCTCACGCCCCGGATGCGGAACTCGCGCAGCGCGCGGTCCATCCGCGCGATGGCTTTCTCGGGCGTCGGCGCCCAGGCCGTGACCTTTTCCAGAAGCGAATCGTAGTACCGCGTGATGACCGCGCCGGAATAGGCGGTGCCGCCATCGAGCCGGATGCCCATGCCCGTGGCCCCTCGGTAGGCGGTGATGCGGCCATAGTCGGGGATGAAGTTGTTTTGCGGGTCCTCGGTCGTGATCCGGGTCTGCAGCGCATGACCGTTCAGGCGGATATCGTACTGGCTGGCCTTGCCAGTGGCCTCGGCGAGCGATTTACCCTCGGCGATTAGGATCTGGGCGGTGACGATGTCGACGCCCGTGACCTCTTCGGTCACCGTGTGTTCGACCTGGACGCGCGGGTTCACCTCGATGAAGTAAAACGCGCCAGAGTCCATATCCATCAGGAACTCGACCGTCCCCGCGCATTCGTAGTTCACATGGGCGCAGATGCGGCGGCCCAGTTCGCACAGTTCCTCGCGCTGCGCCTCGCTCAGGTAAGGGGCGGGGGCGCGTTCCACGACCTTCTGGTTGCGCCGTTGGACCGAACAATCGCGTTCGTAGAGGTGGTAGATGTTGCCCTGGCTGTCGCCCAGGATCTGCACCTCGACGTGGCGCGCGCGGGTGATCATCTTTTCCAGATAACCTTCGCCGTTGCCAAAGGCGGCCTCGGCCTCGCGACGGCCCTCCATGACTTTCTCGGCCAGTTCATCCGGGCCTTCGATGGGGCGCATGCCGCGCCCGCCGCCGCCCCAGCTGGCCTTGAGCATCAGGGGATAGCCGATCTCTTCGGCCTCCTTCGCGATGGCGTCCATATCGTCGCCCAGCACCTCGGTCGCAGGGATGACCGGCACGTCCGCCTCGATCGCCACCTTGCGCGCGCTGGCCTTGTCGCCCAGGGCGCGCATTGTTTCGGCCTTGGGGCCGATAAAGGTGATCCCGGCCTCTGTGCAGGCGTCGACGAAATCGGGGTTCTCGGACAAAAGGCCGTAGCCTGGATGGATCGCGTCAGCGCCGCATTCCTTGGCCACCCGGATGATCTCGGGGATCGACAGATACGCCTGGACCGGGCCCAGCCCCTCGCCGATGCGGTAGGCCTCGTCCGCCTTGAAGCGGTGTAGGCCCAGCTTGTCCTCCTCGGCATAGACCGCGACGGTGCGCTTGCCCATCTCGTTGGCGGCGCGCATCACCCGGATGGCGATCTCGCCCCGGTTGGCAACGAGGATCTTGTTGAACTCGGTCATCGTCGGGTCCTTGTCAGTGGCGTCATTTGGCTATGGGTAGCCGGTCGCCGCAGCGCAGCGCAAGCGGCAGGCGGGCGCAGGGCGCAAGTTTCTGGCCTGGTTCTGCCCCGGTGCAGGCCGGTCCTCGGGCGTTCGGTCGCGGTGTGGGCCGCCAGGTCTTAACCATCCGTTCAGGTGAATCGCACTTGAGCTTTGACAGTTGTGCAGAACTGGATTCTTGAGGTTTCATCATCAGATGGAGCTTCGA
>CAJXWO010000087.1 GCA_913062865.1 uncultured Paracoccaceae bacterium
CCCAGATCCTTTTCGAGGGTCGAGGCCGCGGCAAGGGTCACGCCCTGCACATCGTCGATCAGCTGCACGCTGATGTTCTTGTTCGAGCGGTGGACCGACAGACGGGCACGCCCATCCGCCATCTTCCGCAGTTTGTTCCGAACGCGCAGACGGCGCTTCAGAAACAGGTCTCGTTTGCTGTTAGCCATTGTCGCGTCCTTACTTCTTCTTGCCTTCCTTCTGGAAGATATACTCGCCCTTGTAGCGGATGCCCTTGCCCTTGTAGGGCTCGGGGCGGCGCCAATCGCGGATATTGGCCGCGACCTGTCCGACGAGCTGCGGATCGTTGCCTTCGACCACCAGTTCCGTGGGCTTCGTGGCCGTGACTGTCACGCCCTGGGGCACTTCGAAATCAACGTCGTGGCTGTAGCCCAGGTTCAGCTTGAGCACGTTGCCCTGCATCTGTGCGCGGTAACCCACGCCCTGGATTTCCAGCTCTTTCTTGAAGCTGTCCGTGACGCCGTGAACCATGTTGGCCACCATCGTGCGGCTCATGCCCCACTGCTGGCGCGCGCGCTTGGACTTGCCGCGCGGGGTGACCGTCACGGTGTTGTCCTCGATCGCGATGGTCACGTCGTCGGTTGCTGTGAAGCTCTGGGTGCCCTTCGGCCCCTTCACCTCGATGGTCTGGCCGGAGACGGATGCGGTCACACCCGACGGCAGCTCGACCGGTTTTTTCCCAATACGAGACATAGCCTTTCTCCTTAGAACACGGTGCAGAGCACTTCGCCGCCAACATTGTGGCTGCGCGCGTTGGCATCCGACATCACACCCTTGGGGGTGGAGACGATCGACACGCCCAGGCCTTGGCGGACCTGCGGGATTTCCTTGACGCTCATGTAGACGCGGCGGCCCGGCTTGGACACGCGCTTGAGCTCTCGGATCACCGGGGTGCCTTCGAAGTATTTCAGGCTGATCTCCAGGGCCGGATGACCGTCTTTGCCGGTCGTCTTTTCGTAGCCGCGGATGTAGCCTTCGTCGGCCAGAACATCGAGAACCCAGGCGCGCAGTTTCGATGCGGGGGTTTCGACGGTCGATTTGCCACGCATCTGTGCGTTGCGGATCCGGGTGAGCATATCGCCGATAGGATCGTTCATATCATGCCCTCCTTACCAGCTCGACTTCACGACGCCGGGCAGCTGGCCCGACGAACCCAGATCGCGCAGGGCGATACGGCTGATCTTGAGCTTGCGGTAATACGCATGCGGACGGCCCGTCAGCTGGCAGCGGTTGTGCAGCCGGGTCGCCGAGCTATTGCGCGGCAGTTTCGCCAGCTTCAGGCGCGCCTTGAAGCGCTCTTCCATCGGCTTGCTTTCGTCATTCGCGATTTCCTTGAGCGCGGCACGCTTGGCGGCGTATTTCTCCACCAGGCGCTGGCGCTTCTTCTCGCGTTCGATCATTGCTTTCTTAGCCATGTCTCAATCCTTCCCGCGCGTCACGAGGTGAACGGCATGTTGAAATGCTTCAACAGTGCCTTTGCTTCCGCGTCGGTCTTCGCGGTGGTTGCAATCACGATGTCCATGCCCCAGACCTCGTCGACCTTGTCGAACTCGATCTCGGGGAAGACGATGTGTTCCTTCAGACCGGTGGCAAAGTTGCCCCGGCCGTCGAAGGACGGCTTCACGCCACGGAAGTCGCGGATGCGCGGCATGGCGATGGTGATCAGGCGATCGAGGAATTCGTACATGCGTGCGCCGCGCAGGGTCACCTTGGCGCCCAGCGGCATCTCTTCACGCACGCGGAAGCCCGCGATGGATTTCTTCGCCTTGGTGACGACAGCGTGCTGACCGGCGATGCGGGTCAGGTCTTCCTGGGCCGATTTGGCCTTTTTGCTGTCTTTGACGGCTTCGGCCCCGCAGCCGATGTTCAGGACGATCTTGTCAAGGCGCGGGATCATCATGTCGTTCTTGTAGCCGAACTCTTCTTTCAGAGCGGCCTTGATCTGACCGTCATAGGCCGCGCGCAGGCGCGGGACGTAATTGGTTTCATCAAGCATCGATCACGTCCCCCGTGGTCTTGGCAAAACGGACCTTCTTGTCGCCGTCCATGCGGAAGCCGACGCGGCTGGGTTTGCCGTTGGCGTCGACGATGGCGAGGTTCGACAGGTCGATCGGCATCGCCTTGGGCAGGCGGCCGCCCTGGCTTTGGGCCGACTGGCGGGTGTGGCGGATGGCCATGTTGATGCCGTCCACGACGGCCTTGCCGGCCTTGGGGTCAACGCTGGCGATGGTGCCCTGCTTGCCCTTGTCCTTGCCGGCCAGAACGATGACCTTGTCGCCTTTGCGGAGTTTCGCAGCCATTACAGCACCTCCGGAGCAAGCGAGATGATCTTCATGAAGTTCTTCGCACGCAGCTCGCGCACCACCGGCCCGAAGATACGGGTGCCGACGGGCTCGTTGTTATTGTTCAGAATAACCGCTGCGTTGCGGTCGAAGCGGATGGCGGTACCATCTTCGCGGCGGACTTCCTTGGCGGTGCGCACGACGACGGCCTTGCGGACATCGCCCTTTTTCACGCGGCCGCGCGGAATGGCTTCTTTCACCGACACCACGATGATGTCGCCGACCGAGGCATATTTCCGCTTGGACCCGCCGAGGACCTTGATGCACTGAACCCGGCGCGCACCGGAATTGTCAGCGACATCCAGATTGGTCTGCATCTGGATCATTTGGTTTCTCCCGACTTCCGGCGCCGCCCTGATCTTGGGACATTGACGCCGGGGTTTCGTTCAAACCGGGTGTTATCGCTTACTCAGCAATAACCTCCCAGCGTTTGGTTTTCGACTTGGGCGGGCATTCGATGATGCGCACCGTGTCGCCGACCTTGAAAGCGCCGTTCTCGTCATGAGCGCGGTACTTCTTGGACTTCCGCACCGTCTTTTGCAGGACGGGGTGCTTGAAACGACGTTCGACCGAGACGGTCACGGTCTGGGCGTTGGCCGTGCTGGTGACCTTGCCTTGAAGGATACGTTTGGGCATCTGTCAGGCTCCTCAGTCTGCCGCCGCCTGGGCGGCTTTTTCGTTCAGCACGGTCTGCACGCGGGCCACGTCACGGCGGACCTGGCGCATGCGCGCAGTGTTTTCCATCTGGCCAGTGGCCTGCTGGAAACGGAGGTTGAAGGCCTCCTTCTTGAGATTGACAAGCTCATCCCGAAGCTGGTCGGGGGTCTTGTCACGGAGTTCGCTGGCGTTCATCTCGCCCTTCCTTTTTTTCAACATCATCGGAGAGCCCCGACCGGATTGCGCCGGGTCACCCTGATTCCGATGGAGTCCGTGGATGAGCGGGCCGTATAGGCGGGATCGCGCGCGATGGCAAGGGCTTTGTTTTTCAAGCCTCTCGAGGCTGCGTGGCAGGACGGGTGCAGGGCCGCCAGCCTACTCCCACTTGTAGTTGAAACTAACCGAAATGCGCTCGTCCTCGGCCATGTTCATGGGCACCTCGTGGCGCAGCCAGCTTTCCCACAGCAGCACTTCGCCCACCTCGGGTGCGACATAGACAAAGCTCTTCAACTCGTCCCGGCAGTCTTTCACCCGGGTGGGCGCGGCCATCATCATGGGCAGGCGCGGATCCTCAAGCTTGAGGGCCGAGGCACCGCCCGGCATCTGCACATATGTCGTGCCCGAGATCACCGAATGGGGGTGGATATGGCTGGAATGGGTGCCGCCCTCGGGCAGGATGTTGATCCAGAGATCCTCGAGCTGCAGCGTCTTGTCGCCAAGGTCGAACTGCAAGTCCTCGGCAAAGGCCGCGACATGGCGGTCGAGCGCGGTGACGATGTCGGCGAAGATCGGAAAGCGCCAGGGCAGATCGGTGAGCGAGGCGTAGGAGGTGTAGCCGGGATAGCCGTTCTCCTCGCACCAGGCCTGGCCCGCCTCGTCATCTTTGGCGATGGCATAGCAGGACGCGGCCAGCTCATCGGGGTCGATGGCGTCACCGAAAGCGCCCAGCTTGGCGCGGTAAAGGCGGGTCGCGAAAAGCGATGTGATCTGAGTCATGGCCGCGTCATAGCGTAGGCGCCGGGCCAAGGCGAGAGGGGGCAGCCGGGCGAAAAGCGCGTCGACGCGCTTTGCTCCACGCGCCTTCGAAGGCGCGTCCCACGCGATTTCGAAATCGCGTTTTCAAGGCCGTTCGAACGGCCTTTCGCGGCCCGGAACGGAAACCCCCGCCACGTCCTCACGCGGCGGGGGCTGCAATGTCGCAAGGTCGGGTGTCACCCCACCGGTCTTACCAGTCCTCGCGGACCACCACGCGGCTCTTGATCGGCAGCTTCATAGCCGCCAGGCGCAGGGCCTCGCGAGCGATGTCTTCGTTCACGCCGTCGATCTCGAACATCACGCGGCCGGGCTTCACCTTGGCCGCCCAGTAGTCGACCGATCCCTTGCCCTTACCCATCCGCACTTCGGTGGGCTTGGAGGTCACGGGGGTGTCCGGGAAGATCCGGATCCAGACACGGCCCTGACGCTTCATGTGGCGGGTCATGGCACGACGGGCTGCTTCGATCTGGCGTGCGGTCACACGCTCAGGCTGCAGCGCCTTCAGGCCATAGGTGCCGAAGTTCAGGTCCGAACCGCCTTTTGCCTCGCCGCGGATGCGGCCTTTGTGCATTTTGCGGAATTTCGTACGTTTCGGTTGAAGCATCCTTCAATCCTCCTCAGCGACGGCCGCCGGCACCACGGGGGGCCGGGCCATCCTGCAGTTCCTGCGCCTTGCGATCCCGCGCGGACGGATCATGTTCCATGATCTCGCCTTTGAAGATCCAGACCTTGATGCCGATGATGCCGTAGGGCGTTTCCGCCTCGACACCGGCATAGTCGATATCGGCCCGCAGGGTGTGCAGGGGCACGCGGCCCTCGCGGTACCATTCGGTCCGTGCGATCTCGGCGCCGCCCAGACGACCGGCAACGTTCACCCGGATGCCGAGCGCGCCCATGCGCATGGCGTTCTGCACCGCACGCTTCATGGCGCGGCGGAACGACACACGACGCTCGAGCTGCTGGGCGATCGATTCACCGACCAGCTGCGCATCGAGTTCGGGCTTGCGCACCTCGACGATGTTCAGGTGCAATTCGCTATCGGTCATGGCCGAAAGCTTCTTGCGCAGGGTTTCGATATCGGCGCCTTTCTTGCCGATGATCACGCCCGGGCGCGCGGTGTGAATGGTCACACGGCACTTCTTGTGCGGACGCTCGATGATCACGCGCGCCACACCGGCCTGCTTGCACTCTTCCTTGATGAATTCGCGGATCGCGATGTCTTCGAGCAGAAGATCACCGTAATCCTTCGTATCGGCGTACCAGCGGCTGTCCCAGGTCCGGTTGATCTGGAGGCGCATGCCGATCGGATTGGTCTTGTTACCCATTAGGCTTGCTCCTCAACCTGACGGACCTTGATGGTCAGTTCCGAGAACGGCTTCATGATGCGGCCAAACCGGCCACGGGCGCGCGGGCGGCCGCGCTTCATCACGAGGTTCTTGCCCACATAGGCCTCGGCGACGACCAGTTCGTCGACGTCCAGGTTGTGGTTGTTCTCGGCATTGGCGATGGCCGACTGAAGGCATTTCTTCACGTCGATCGCGATCCGCTTGTTCGAGAAGGTCAGATCGTTCAGCGCACGGTCCACCTTCTTGCCGCGGATCATCGCAGCCACGAGGTTCAGCTTTTGCGGCGAGGTCCGAAGCATGCGCAGTTTCGCCATCGCTTCGTTGTCTGCCACGCGGCGGGGGTTCTTTTCCTTGCCCATGACTTACTTCCGCTTCGCTTTCTTGTCGGCGGCGTGACCGTAATAGGTCCGCGTCGGCGAGTATTCACCGAACTTCTGGCCGATCATGTCTTCGGTAACGTTCACAGGAACGTGCTTGTGGCCGTTGTAGACGCCGAACGTCAGGCCCACGAACTGGGGCAGGATCGTCGAACGGCGCGACCAAATCTTGATAACTTCGTTGCGACCCGACTCGCGCGAGGCTTCGGCCTTTTTCAGGACGTAAGCATCGACGAACGGGCCCTTCCATACAGAGCGTGCCATATCTTAGCGACCCTTCTTGCGTGCGTGGCGCGAGCGCAGGATGAGCTTCTGCGACGCCTTGTTGGTGTTGCGGGTGCGCTTGCCCTTGGTGGGCTTGCCCCAGGGGGTCACCGGGTGACGGCCACCCGAGGTGCGCCCCTCACCACCACCGTGGGGGTGGTCGATCGGGTTCATCACGACACCGCGGACGCTGGGACGCTTGCCCATGTGGCGGACGCGACCGGCCTTGCCGAGGTTCTGGTTCGAATTGTCGGGGTTCGACACGGCACCGACGGTGGCCATGCATTCCTGGCGCACCATCCGCAATTCGCCCGAGGACAGGCGGATCTGGGCATAGCCGCCATCGCGGCCGACGAACTGGGCATAGGTGCCCGCGGCGCGTGCGATCTGGCCGCCCTTGCCGGGCTTCAGTTCGATGTTGTGGACAATGGTGCCGATGGGCATGCCCTGGAACGGCATCGCGTTGCCGGGCTTGATGTCGACCTTGTCACCGGCAACAACCTTGTCGCCGACGGCGAGACGCTGGGGCGCCAGGATATAGGCCTGCTCGCCATCGTCATAGCGGATGAGAGCGATAAAGGCCGTGCGGTTCGGGTCGTATTCGATCCGCTCGACGGTGGCCGGGATGTCGCGCTTGGTGCGCTTGAAATCGACGATCCGGTAGAGACGCTTTGCGCCACCGCCGCGGCGGCGAGAGGTGATCCGTCCGGTGTTGTTCCGACCGCCCGATTTCGTCAGACCCTCGGTGAGGGCTTTGACGGGACGTCCTTTATACAGCTCCGAACGGTCGATCAGCACCAGCCCGCGCTGGCCCGGCGTCGTCGGCTTGTACGACTTGAGTGCCATGCTTTCTGTCTTCCGTTT
>CAJXWO010000088.1 GCA_913062865.1 uncultured Paracoccaceae bacterium
GAAGCTCCATCTGATGATGAAACCTCAAGAATCCAGTTCTGCACAACTGTCAAAGCTCAAGTGCGATTCACCTGAGGGTCATGAGGTATTTTTCCCAAAAAGAAGATCAGGTCAGTCGCCACGAGGAAAGCGCGCATGGGCTTCCAGCGTGTTCAGGTCCATGTGGTTGCGCATATACCGCTCGCTGGCCTGTTGAAGCGGTTGGAAATCCCAGGGGTAGTAGCCACCCTGGCGCAACGCCTCGTAGACGACCCAGCGGCGGGCCTGGCTGTCGCGCACATCCGCATCGAAGCGGTCCAGGTCCCAACGCGCCTCGGACTTGGCCCGCAAGCTCTGCAGGGTGCCCGCATGGGCCGGGCGGTTGGCGAGGTTCGTCAGCTCGTGGGGATCGGCTTCCAGATCGAACAGCTGGTCGGGATCATGGGCGCAGCGGGTGTATTTCCACTTGCCGTAGCGCAGGCAGACAAGCGGCGTCGTGGAGCCTTCGGCGGCGTATTCCATCGCCACGGGCGCGGTCCGCTCTTCGCCCTGCGCCAACGGCACGAGGCTTTCGCCGGTGGTCCAGGGTATCACTTCGGCCATGTCCACGCCCGCCAGATCGCAGAGCGTGGGGCACACGTCGATGGTCGACACAGGCGTATCGACGCGGCCCGGTGCCAGACCGGGTGCCGCGACCATCAGGGGCACGCGTGCCGAGCCTTCGAAGAAGGACATCTTGAACCACAACCCCCGCTCGCCCAGCATGTCGCCGTGGTCGGAGACGAAAAGGATGACCACCTCCTGGCCCGTGGCCTGAAGCGCGCCCAGGATCTCTCCGATCTTGTCGTCGAGATAGCTGATATTCGCGAAATAGGCCCGGCGCGACCGGGCGATGTCGCCCTCGGTTATGGCGTAGCTGCGCCAGTCATTGGCGTCGAAAAGCCGTTTGGAACGGGGGTCGTGGTCCGCGTAGTCCATGGCAGGCACGGTCGGGGCGAGGTGGTCGCAGCCGTCGTACAGATGCCAGTATCTGCGCCGCGCCACGTAAGGGTCGTGCGGATGGGTAAAGCTGACGGTCAGGCACCAGGGCCGGTCGTCGCCCCCACGGGCGAGATCGTACACCTTACGCGTCGCGTGATAGGCGACCTCGTCATCGTATTCCAATTGGTTGGAAATCTCGGCCACGCCCGCCCCGGTGACGGAGCCCAGGTTATGATACCACCAGTCGATCCGCTCGCCCGGTTTGCGGTAATCCGGCGTCCAGCCGAAATCGGCCGGGTAGATATCGGTGGTCAGCCGCTCCTCGAAGCCGTGCAGCTGGTCGGGGCCGACGAAATGCATCTTGCCCGACAGGCAGGTCTGGTAGCCCGCGCGGCGCAGGTGGTGGGCATAGGTCGGGATGTCCGAGGCGAACTCGGCCGCGTTGTCATAGACGCCGGTCTGGCTGGGCAGGCGGCCGGACATGAAGCTCGCCCGTCCAGGCGCGCAGAGCGGCGAGGCGGTGTAGGCATTGGCGAAGCGCACGGAGCGACCGGCCAGCGCGCGCAGGTTGGGCGCATGCAGCCAATCTGCCGGGCCGTCCGGGAAAAGAGTGCCGTTCAGCTGATCCACCATCAGGATCAGGATATTGGGCCGCGCCATGGGTTCGCCTTTCGTGCTTTCCCCGCAGTTGGCTGCGTTCGGGCGGCGGCGTCAACCGGCAGGGGCGACAGGGCTCACTTCAAAATCGGCGGATTGTCCGGGTCGCGCCCCGGCGCCTTGGGGGCGGCCTCTACCGGGTCGGGTGGCTGCGGCAGGTCGAAACGGAGGCCATGGGCCTGCAACCGCGCAGCCATCGGGCTCTCGGTGTCGAAAAAGGCCACGTCGAGCTCGCCCGCGTCGAGGCCCGAGAAGACCAGAGCCTCGCGCACCGCGCCGGCGATGGCGCCTTCGGCCCCGTCCCGCGCGCCGATCACGCCCAGAAGGTGCCCGTGGCGCCCGTCGTCGTAGGTGACGCCCACAAGGCAGGCGGTCTGCGCCAGGCCGACGGCGGTGGCAAGCTTGCGCGACAACGCCTCGAGCAGAACCTGGGGCAGCCCGCCGGGGCCCGCGATGGTGCTCACCCGTGCCTCTGCCTCTTCCGGCCCGCCGGCCAGGGTTTGGTCGAGCCAGACCACCGCCTCGGGCGGCATCAGGAAGGCCGAGGGCGCGACCTCGGGGTTGAGCGCGAGGCCCAGCCCGGCCTCGGCCAGCATCCGCGCGATGATCCTGCCCGAGAGGCCCGCATAGGGCGACGTGGTGCCGGTGAAGCCCGTCAGGCGATCCTCGCGGTCGAAGGCGATGACATAGCCTGTGCCCTCCACCTCGATCAGGGCAGGGTCGATGCGGTCTTCGCTGGGCTCGGCGGTCAGGAGCAGGAACAGCTCGGTCTCGGCCACGGCCTCGTAGAAGCGCAGGAGCGCGGCGTCATCCTCGGGCGCGGCGGTCATCGCCGCGTGGGCCTCATCCAGCGGGGTCGTCTCGGTCATGCATCACCTCTTGGACCCGGTCGCGCAGAACCGGCAAGAGCTCGGCCTCGAACCAGGGGTTTTTCTTCAGCCACGCGGTATTGCGCCAGGACGGGTGGGGCAAGGGGAAGACGCCGGGCGCGTGGTCGCGCCAGCCGCGCACGGTGTCGGTGACATTGGCCTTGGTCCCCAGGTGCCATTTTTGCGCATATCCGCCGATCAGCACGGTCAGTCGGATGCGCGGCAGCCGGTCCATGACCCCTTGCCGCCAGGTCCGCGCGCAGACAGGTGGCGGCGGCAGGTCCGATCCCTTGGCGTCATAGCCCGGAAAGCAGAACGCCATGGGCACAATGGCCACGCGGGATCGGTCATAGAACGCGGCCTCGTTCAGACCCAGCCAGTCGCGCAGACGCTTTCCCGACTGGTCCCAAAAGGGCGTGTTGGCCTCGTGCACGCGCAGGCCGGGGGCCTGGCTTGCGATCAGCAGGCGTGCCTCGGGCCGGAACCAGACCACCGGGTTCGGGCGGTGCCGGGTCTGGGTCGCGGCGAAACGCGCGGCGCAGATCCGGCAGGCGGCGATATCGCGGCGCAGATCGTCCATGGCGGGGCAAGATAGGCAGGGAGAAGGCCCCTGCAACGGCAATTCGTTTCGATACCTGTCGAAATATCTTGTCCAACAAGAAACATTTCGATACCTGTCGAAATATGAAACACGACTCGCTCCTCGACGCAGATCTGGCCCGCACCGCCTCGGCCTTTGCGGCCCTTGGCTCCGAACAACGACTGTCAGTGCTGCGCACGCTGGTGCGCGCGGGGCGCGATGGCCTGCGCATCGGCGATTTGGGCGACCGGACCGGTGTCACCGGCTCGACGCTGACCCATCACCTGCGGATCCTCGTGCAGGCGGGGCTGGTGCGACAAACCAAGGAAGGGCGCAGCATCCTGTGTACCCTTGATTTCGACGCGGTGCGCGATCTGTCCGATTACCTGTTGACCGAATGCTGCGCCGACACCCCTGACAAGGATCATACCCATGGCTGACACCACACAGACAACGGGCCCAGGCTGGCGCGCCCGCATCGACGGGGCTTGGGCGGCCATCGTGGTGATCCTTGTGCTTCTGGCGCTTCTGGACCCGCCTCAGTTGGTGCCCTCGCTGCGTTTTGCGGCGCAAGCATTGCTGAACACGGCACCCTTCATCCTCTTCGCGATCCTGGCCATCGGCTATCTCAAGGCCACGGGGGCCGAAAGCCTGCTGGCCAAGGCCTTTGAAGGACGCGAGACGCGGATGATCGTTTTTGCGGCCATGCTGGGCGGACTGTCGCCCTTTTGCAGCTGCGAGGTGATCCCGTTCATCGCAGCGCTTCTGGCTGTCGGCGCGCCCTTGAGCGCCGTCATGGCGTTCTGGCTGGCCTCTCCGCTGATGGACCCGGCGATGTTCCTGATCACGGCGGGCACGCTGGGCACCGGGTTTGCCGTCGCGAAAACCGCCGCCGCAGTTGCCCTGGGCATGATGGGCGGTTTCGTGACACGGCTGGCCGCGGGAAGTGCGATCTTTGCCGATCCTCTGAGGGAAAAGCCGCAGGTGGGCGGCTGCTGTGGTGTGAAGAAACCTTTTTCCGGCCAGCCCGTCTGGCGCTTCTGGACCGACGCACCGCGCCGTGACACGTTCCGCGCCGCCGTTTTGGAAAACGCGGCCTTCCTCCTCAAATGGCTGGCGCTGGCCTACGTTGTCGAGTCTCTGATGCTGGCCTACGTGCCGGCCGAATGGATCGCGGGCGTGCTGGGCGGCAGCGGGCTGATGCCCATCGTGCTAGGCGCATTCGTGGGGGCCCCCGCCTACCTGAACGGCTATGCGGCGGTGCCGCTTGTCGATGCTCTGCTCGCGCAGGGCATGGCCAACGGCGCGGCGATGTCCTTTGTCATCGCGGGCGGCGTCAGTTCGATCCCCGCCGCCATCGCCGTCTGGGCGCTGGTCAAGCCGCGGGTTTTCGGTGCCTATCTGGGCTTTGCGGTGACCGGCGCGGTTCTGGCGGGGCTTGCCTGGCAGGCCATCGCCTGACCCTCTGGTGGCCCCGTCACAGCAGCTGTCCACGAAACCGTGACAAATCGCACATTCAGTTGCCATCTGTTCGCAAAAAGCGCCATAATACGGCCAAACTTGCCGCGTAGGGCTACCGGCAACCCTATATGCATGGGGATGAACGGCACGAGCAGAGCCGAGGCAAGCCAGATGCTTGAGTTCGAAAATGTGAGCAAGTCCTTCTGGACAGGCACCCAGCGCAAGGTGATCCTGGACAAGGCGTCGTTTCGTGTGGAACTGGGCCAGTCCCTTGGCATTCGTGCACCGAACGGCACCGGCAAGACCACGCTGGTCAAGATGATGGCGGGGCTGGAAAAACCCGATGAGGGCATCATCCGCCGCGACTGCAAGATCTCGTTCCCGCTGGGGTTCATGGGCGGGGTCGTGACCAAGCATTCCGCAGTCGAGAACTCGCGCTACATCGCGCGGCTCTACGGGCTCGACCCGGATTACGTAGAGGCGTTCTGCCGCTGGCTGTGCGGTTTGGGCGAGTATTTTGACCAGCCGCTGGGCACCTATTCCTCGGGCATGAAAGCACGGTTCACCTTTGCGCTGATGCTCGCGCTGGACTTCGATATCTACCTCATCGACGAAGGCATGCCCAACAGCACCGATGTGGAATTCAATCGCAAGGCCTCCGAGATCCTGCGCGAACGGCTGCGCACAACCACCATCGTGATCGTGTCCCACCAGCCCGACGTCCTGGAACGCTTTGCCCGTCGCGCCGCCGTTCTCAAGGATGGCCGGCTGCACATGTTCGAAAGCCTTGAAGAGGCGAAAGAGCTTTATGACTATGAAACCCAAGGCTAAGAAATTTCGCATCCGTCGTGCGGGGCCGACCGCGCCCGCCTCGGCCCTGGCCGAAAGCGCCGCGCAGGCCAAGGACGCAGCAACTCGGAACGCCGCGCCCCCGGACGCAACGGCACCGCGCCCCAGGCCCGCGCCTGCCACCGGCACGCCGGAGGGCGCGCGCCCGGCGCGGCGCATGCCAGCCAACACGGCCCCCGACGCCGCAGCGGCCGCACAACCAGCCTATCAAGGCGATGTCGCATCGGCGCGCGAGACCCAGGTCGAAGCCGAGATCGACGCAATCCGCCGCGAAGGTCTGACGGGACGCCAATTGCGCATGGCGCGCCGCGTAGCCCAGAAACACGGGCTGGCGCCCACATCGGATTTCGATGCTGTCCGACTGTTGCGCGCCGAAGGCATCGACCCGTTCCAGCGCACCAACATGCTTGAACTGGTCGTGCCCAACGCCAACCGGCAGGATGGCGATGCCGGCCAGCCCCCCGCCGAGAGCGGCAAGGTACAGCTGCCCCAGACGGTGCCGGTCAAGAAGGTCCAGCTGCCGTCCACCGAAACCGAGACCGAAAGCCCCGCCGCGCGGCGCGAACAGGAAATCATGGCGATGCAGCGCGACATCGCCCGGCGGCGCCGCCGGAAGACGGCGCTGCTGTTCACGCGGCTCAGTTTTTTCGTGTTCCTGCCGACGCTTCTGGCGGGGTGGTACTACTTTGCCGTGGCCACACCGATGTATGCAAGCAAGTCGGAGTTCCTGATCCTGCAAGCCGACAATGCCGGGGGCGGCGGTATCGGCGGGCTGCTGTCCGGCACGCAATTCGCCACCAATCAGGACGCGATCGCGGTTCAGTCCTACCTGCAATCCAAGGATGCTATGCAGCGGCTCGACCGCGACGCGGGGTTCGTGGCGCATTTCACCCAGGACTGGATCGACCCGATCCAGCGGCTCGGGGACGACCCGTCGCTCGAGGATGCCTACCGTCTCTATAAGCGGAACTTTACCATCGGCTACGATCCGACCGAAGGCGTGATCCGCATGGAGGTCGCAGCCGCAGACCCGGAAGTCAGCGCGGAATTCTCGCGAAGGCTGATCTCCTACGCCGAAGAACGCGTCGACAACCAGTCCCGCCGCAAGCGCGAGGACCAGATGCGCGACGCGATGGAAAGCTTCGAACAGGCCGAGGCCGATCGCCGTGCGGCGCAGGAACAGCTCGTGCGCCTGCAACAGGAAAACGCGATCCTCGACCCCGAGGGCAAGATCGCGAGCTTGCGCACCCAGATCAACACCTACGAGGCAGGTGAATCGCACTTGAGCTTTGACAGTTGTGCAGAACTGGATTCTTGAGGTTTCATCATCAGATGGAGCTTCGA
>CAJXWO010000089.1 GCA_913062865.1 uncultured Paracoccaceae bacterium
TCGAAGCTCCATCTGATGATGAAACCTCAAGAATCCAGTTCTGCACAACTGTCAAAGCTCAAGTGCGATTCACCTGCATACGGGCGGGACCGCCGCGCCGCACCCGAGGTCCATCACGGGCCATGACACCCGCGTGAGCGCGCTGAACCGTCGCAGGTCTGGCCCCGTACCCCAATCATCACCAAAACAGGAGACCGCGTGATGAAACAGACCCTGACATCGGCAGCACTTGCACTTGGCCTGGCCGCGGGCGCAGCCCAGGCCGACACGATCGTGGACATCGCCGCCGGTGACGAGCGGTTCTCGACCCTCGTTGCCGCCGTGACCGCGGCGGATCTGGTCGAAACCCTGTCCGGCCCCGGCCCCTTCACCGTCTACGCCCCCGTGAACGACGCGTTCGCCGCCCTGCCCGAAGGCACGGTCGACACGCTTCTTCAGCCCGAGAACAAGGACCAGCTGACCAACGTGCTGCTCTACCATGTCGACGACCGCAAGCTGACATCGCGCGATTTCGCCGCCGGGGCCAATTTCTACAAGCCCGTGCTGGCGTCAGAGCGTCTGTGCATCACCTCGCATTCGGGCGTGACCATCACCGACGGCACCGGTGACGTGGCCAACGTGGTGGTTGCCGATATCCAGGCCGAGAACGGCGTGATCCACGTGATCGACAAGGTGCTTCTGCCCGGCACCCGCCCGGATTGCCACTGAGCCGGCGGACCTGACGGGCAAAGACCTGCGAAGGGGGCCGCGCGTGGCCCCTTTCCCTTGCACTCGGACGCGAGACACGCAATCTGAGCGAGACAGCAGGTCAGGAGCAGCGCATGGCCCTTCCGGTCAAAGAACAAGCGGCATATTGGGGTCTCGCCACGGCGGTCTTTCTGATCGTCCTGTGGTACCTGGGCGATGTGCTGTTGCCCTTCGTGCTGGGCGGCGCGATTGCCTATTTCCTCGATCCCGTGGCCGACCGGCTGGAATCCTGGGGGCTGAGCCGCGCGCTGGCCACGGCCACGATCACAATCGTCGGTATCCTGATCTTCGTCTTCATGGCGCTTCTGGTGATCCCGACGCTGATCCAGCAGACGCTGCTGCTGTTCGAGACGGCGCCGCAACTGTTCCGTGACCTCCAGACATTCCTGAACCAGCGTTTCCCGGCGATCATGGACGAGGGCTCGATCCTGAACCAGTCGCTGGCGCAGGTGGGCACCACGATCAAGGAACGCGGCGGGGAATTGCTGAATACCGCGCTGTCCTCGGTAGGCTCGCTTATCAACGTGCTTGTGCTGTTCCTGATCGTGCCTGTGGTGTCGGTCTACCTGCTGCTGGACTGGGACCGGATGATCGCGCGGGTGGACCAGCTTTTGCCGCGCGACCATGCGCCGGTGATCCGCAGGCTGGCGGGCGATATCGACACCACGCTGGCGGGCTTCATCCGCGGCATGGGCACGGTCTGCCTCGTGCTGGGCACCTATTACGCCATCGCGCTGATGCTGGTTGGGCTGCAATTCGGCCTCGTTGTGGGGGTCATTGCGGGGCTTTTGACGTTTATTCCCTATGTGGGTGCGATCACCGGCGGCGCACTGGCGATAGGACTGGCACTGTTCCAGTTCTGGGGCGAATGGTGGTGGATCGTGGCGGTCTGGGCCATCTTCCAGTCCGGCCAGTTCATCGAGGGCAATTTCCTGACCCCGATGCTGGTGGGCGAATCCGTGGGCCTGCACCCGGTGTGGCTCTTGCTGGCGCTGTCGGTCTTCGGCTCGCTCTTCGGGTTTGTCGGCCTTTTGGTGGCAGTGCCCGTGGCGGCGGCTCTGGGCGTGCTGGCGCGCTTCCTGGTCGATCAGTATTTCGACAGCCGTCTTTACCGCGGCCTCGCGGAACGCCGGGACGGCGATTGAGCCCATGACCGGACAATTGCATTTCGACCTGCCCGTGCGCCCCGCGCTGGGGCGCGACGCGTTCTTCGTGTCGCCCTCGAACGCGCTGGCCGTGGCCATGATCGACGGCTGGCGCGACTGGCCGGGGCGCAAGCTGGCGCTGATCGGGCCCAAAGGCGCGGGCAAGACGCATCTGGCCCATGTCTGGGCGGCCGAGGCCGGTGCCCGGATCATTCCTGCGACGGACCTGGCCCAGGCGGACATACCAGCGCTTGTCACCGGGCCTGTCGCTGTCGAGGACGTGCCTCAGATCGCAGGCACGGCCGAGGCCGAGGCGGCGCTGTTTCACCTGCACAACCTGGTCCTGGCCGAGGGGCACGCGCTGCTGGTGACCGGTACGGGCAGCCCGAAGACATGGGCGCTGACCCTGCCGGACCTGATGAGCCGGATGGAAGGCACCCAGGCCGCGATCCTGAACCAGCCCGACGACGCGCTTCTGGGGGCGGTTCTGTCCAAGCTCTTTGCCGACCGGCAGTTGAGTGTCGGACAGGACGTGATCGCCTATCTGGTACGCCGCATCGACCGGTCCTTCGAGGCGGCACAGCGCATCGTCGCGCGCATCGACGCCGAAGCACTTGCGCGGAAACATGCGATCACACGTCCCTTTGTCACACGATTGCTGGACAGCGATGATACCCCCTCGTAAAATCGCCAATCCACCCGTGACATAGGAGCCACCCCCGCCCATGCATCAGGCCGATTTCCTGAAAGCCCCCCTGCCCGCCCCCAAGGCGCTGAAGGACGTGGACCTGACCGGACCCGCGCGGTTCTTCAACCGCGAACTCAGCTGGCTGGGCTTCAACTGGCGGGTGCTGGAAGAGGCCGAGAACCCCCGTGTGCCGCTGCTGGAACGGCTGCGGTTCCTGTCGATCTCGGCCACCAATCTCGATGAGTTCTACACCGTCCGCGTGGCCGGCCTGCGGGAACTGGCGAAAGAGGGCAACACCACACCCGCCGCCGACGGGCTGACCCCGGCCGAACAACTGGTCCTGATCGACGAGGACGCACGCAAGCTGATGGCGCATCAGCAGACGGTGCTGGGCGCCCTGCGTACCGAGATGGAGGCCGAGCGCATCACCATCCTGGATCGACACATGCTGAGCGAGGCCGATCTGGCCTATCTCGAGGACGTGTTCCTGACCCGTGTCTTCCCGGTGCTGTCGCCTCTGGCCATCGACCCGGCGCATCCCTTCCCGTTCATCCCCAACACCGGCTATTCGCTGGCGTTGCAACTGGAGCGTACCCGCGACAAGCGTGCGCTGCAGGCGCTGTTGCCGATCCCGCACCAGATCGACCGTTTCGTGCATCTGCCCGCCGACAAGGGAACCGTACGGGCCCTGCCGCTGGAAGAGCTTCTGCTGACCCACCTGGACAGCCTTTTCCCGGGTTATCGCAGCGTGGGCCACTGCACCTTCCGCGTGCTGCGCGACAGCGACCTGGAAGTCGAGGAAGAGGCCGAGGACCTCGTCCGCGAATTCGAGGTCGCGCTCAAGCGTCGCCGCCGCGGCGAGGTGGTGCGCATGAAGCTTTCGGCCGGCGCGCCTGAGGGGCTCAAGCAGGTCATCATGGACGAGCTCGAGGTCACGCCCGAAGAGGTGATCGAGGTCGACGGCATGATCGGCGTGGCCGATCTCAAGGAGCTGGTGCTCGACGACCGGCCAGACCTGTTGTGGCCGCCCTTCACGCCGCGCGTGCCCGAACGGGTGCAGGACCACGATGGCGACATGTTCGCCGCGATCCGGCAAAAGGACATGCTGCTGCACCACCCCTACGAGACCTTCGACATGGTCGTACGATTTTTGCAGCAGGCCGCGCGGGACCCGAACGTGGTGGCGATCAAGCAGACGCTCTACCGCACCTCGCGTGACAGCCCGATCGTCGAGGCGCTGTGCGAAGCGGCCGAAGACGGCAAATCGGTCACCGCGCTGGTCGAGCTCAAGGCGCGGTTCGACGAGGCCGCCAATATCCGCCAGTCCCGCCGGTTGGAGCGCGCGGGCGCCCATGTGGTCTATGGCTTCGTCGACTGGAAGACCCATGCCAAGATCTCGGTCGTGGTCCGGCGCGAGGGCGACCGGCTGGTGACCTATACCCATTACGGCACGGGCAATTACCACCCGATCACCGCCAAGATCTACACCGACCTCAGTTTCTTTACCTGCGACGCCGCGCTGGGGCGGGATGCGACCAAGGTGTTCAACTACCTGTCGGGCTACGCCATGCCCGCGGCGCTTGAAAACCTGTCGATCTCGCCCCACACGCTCAAGAGCCACATGATCGAGATGATCGAGGCCGAGGCGGGCCATGCACGCGCGGGCCGACCGGCGCAGATCTGGGTCAAGATGAATTCGCTGATCGAGCCCGAGGTGATCGACGCGCTGTATGCGGCCAGCCGGGACGGGGTGAAGATCGACCTGGTCATCCGTGGCATCTGCGGGATCCGCCCCGGCATCAAGGGACTGAGCGAGACGATCCGCGTCAAGTCCATCGTCGGGCGGTTTCTCGAGCATTCGCGCATCGCGTGTTTCGGCAACGGTCACGGGCTGCCCTCGAACGAGGCCAAGGTCTATATCTCCTCGGCCGACTGGATGGGTCGGAACCTGAACCGCCGGGTCGAAACTCTGGTCGAGATCGAGAACCCCACGGTCAAGGCCCAGATCGTGAGCCAGATCATGGCCGCGAACCTGGCCGACGTGGCGCAAAGCTGGACCATGCGCCCCGATGGCAGTTTCGTGCGCGAACCGGTGGCCGAGGGCACCTTTGCGTTCAATTGCCACCGCTTCTTCATGGAAAACCCGTCCTTGTCGGGGCGCGGATCCGCCGGAGCCGCGGATGTCCCCGACCTGACACATGCGGCCGACGGTTAGGGCTAGGCGGCAGGCCGTCCCCCGGCTAGCGTGACGGGCAATGAAAATATGCGCGCTCACCATGGTTTACCGAGATCATTGGGCCTTGGCCCAATGTTACCGCCACTACGCACGGGTGCTCGGGCCCGAAAACCTGTACGTCATCGCCCACGGGCCCGACCCCGAAATCGCGCGCATCTGCCCCGGCGCCTCGGTGCTGACGATCCCCCGCGTCGAATGGAAAGCCTTCGACCGCATGCGCTCGCGGCATCTCAACCAGTTCCAGCGCTGGCTTGCCGGGTTCTACGACTGGATCATTCGCACCGATGCCGATGAGCTGATCTGCCTCGACCCGGCGCGCTATGACAGCTTCGCCGACCTTCTGGCACAGGAGGCCGAGGCACCTGCGCTGTTCTCGCTGGGCTTCAACCTTGTCGAGGCCCCGGACGACCCCGACCTGCCGCCGGACGGTCCTGTCTTTGCCGCCCGGCGGCATGTGGACCTGAGCGGGAACTACTCCAAGGCCTGAGTGGTGCGGGGGGATATCGGCCTGCAACTGCACGGGATCAAGCTGCGCGCAGCGGATTTGGGCGCCGCGCCCTTCGTGCTGCCCCGCGGAGTCTACCTCGCCCATCTCAAATACGCCAATCTCGAGGCGACCAGAAGCTCTGACACGGTTCGGGAAACGGTGACCGGGGCAATCCGCCCCAAGGCGGAGCCAGACCGCGGCTGGCAAAACGCGTCGGCTGAAACCGCCGGTTACCTCGCCGCGTTCTTCGACAAACCCCGGCGTCCCTGGGACACGGCCGAACCCGAAGTTCACGAAACCCTAGCGACCCGGCCCCGACGGCTGAGGAAATTCGGCGTGCTGAAAGCCCGCGCCTTTCGCTTCGACTTTCGGACGGACCTGCCGGACTGGTTCGCAAAGCTCTGACGCAGCCAATGGGCCGCATGCGCAGGGTGTCAGGCGCCCGGACGGAACGCCGCCAGCCCCTCGGCATCAACAGTGACCCGGACGCCCAGAGACCCGGTGTCGTTCAGAACAGGGCGTTTCCTGAGGCAGAGCATGACCTCCTGCACCTCGGGACAGGCCGCGCAGGCATGCAGAATGCGAGTGATCAGCCGCTCCTGCGTGGCATATGTGCCGTCGCGGGCCAGGCGGTCGATCTCGACAATCAGGGGATCGTAGTCGAAGACATGGTCCATCCCGTCCTCTGCGATCAGCACAAGACCCGGATCGATCGCGAGCGTCATGTCGAGGATATGGGCATCGGGCACCACGTCCTCGGGCCCGTAGGTCCCGATACGGGTCACGAGATGCAGATTTTCGAGTTCGATCGTGCTGTGGGCAGACATGCGGGTCGGGGGCTCTTATACGGTGTACGGGGAACTGGGTCTGCCACGATCGGGCTTAGGGCGCATCCGAAAGGTCGTCCTGCGCGCGACTGAGCAATTCATCGGTCAGACGCTTCTTGTATCGCCGCTGCCGCCGCCGCGCCTTGGCCGGATCGGCCCGCCACTCCGCGCGTTTGTCGGCAACGATCTCTTCGAGATCGTCCGCGGTCTCAACGCGACTGGCGTCCTTTGGTGAAGTGCGTCGGGGCATACCTTGTTTCTAGGGTCCCGCCCCGCCTTGACAAGCCTTGCGCGTTGTATGCGGCCCCTCTTGATGGTTCCCGCCCGGCTCTTCTGCGACAAGGATGGGCCTTTGAATGAAGAAAGCCGCCCTTGTATTGGGCGGCTTTTCT
>CAJXWO010000090.1 GCA_913062865.1 uncultured Paracoccaceae bacterium
GCTGCGAATATTCGCGCGCAGCCGGTCCTCGATCGGGTCGAAGCCATCGTCGCAAGCGAGTAGCGAAAGCGCGCTGGTGTCTGTAATCTTGTTCATGGCGTGATCGCCTCTGGCGGTGCCAGCCGCCGGTTGGGTGGTTTAGGATCACCCGGAGATTACGCCACCTTCAAATTTCCACCAACTTCGCGACACGACCCTTTGCTGCCTTTCGCAGCAAAAATGCGACCTACCAACTGAGGCTGTCGCGGAGGGCGCCGCTTGATGCATGTCGCTTTCGCGACGAGACGGGACAGAAAACACTTCTGCGTCGCCGCCGCAGTTTTTGCACAAATGTCACGCGTCCTTCGCAAGCGTGACATTCACCGCTGCTCGGATGAGCAGAGGAATTGTGCACTAGAGCATCATGGACAGACGCGTTGAAATCCTGCGACGGGCAGAACGGGACGGTCGGGTCTTTGTCGACACACTGGCCTCGGCATTGAACGTCTCGGCGCATACGATCCGCCGGGACATCAACGCGCTGTGCGCCGCCGAACGGTTGCGCCGCCTGCATGGCGGAGCGGAATATGTTGAGCCGAAGTGCAACCTGCCCTACGGCGTGCGCTCCGTGCTGAACGCATCGGCCAAGCTTGCCATCGCGCGGGCGGTGGCAGACCTGGTGCCTGATGGCGCAACAGTCTTTCTGTCAGTCGGCACGACGCCTGCTCTTGTTGCGCGCGCACTCTCCGGACATCGTGGATTGACCGCAGTGACCAATAATCTCAATGCGGCGATGGCCTTGTCGGAAGCCGAGGATGTCAGGGTGATCGTGCCTGGCGGAGAGCTGCGCCTGCCTGATCTCGACCTGCTGAACGAGCAAGCCATCGCGCTCTTCGCGTCGTACCGTGCAGACTACGGAATCTACGGCGTCGGCGGCATCGACGGCGATGGCAGTCTGCTCGATTTCCATGAAGAAGAGGTGCGCGTCCGCGAGTGCATACGTGCCGGGGCGCGCAAATCCATCCTCGTCGCCGATCGTTCCAAATTCGGCCGCCGGGCCGCGGCCCTTGGTGGGCGGCTGGAGGACGCCGATCACATCGTACTCGATACCGCGCCGGACGCCCCGTTCGATGCGCTTGTCGAAACGCTCGGGGATCGGATCACGCTGGCTTCCGAGATCGAGGCCAATCATGCCTGATCCTTTTTTGCGCCTGGCGGGGATCACCCGTCAATGGAACGGTGCCGGCGGAGTGCGTGACATCTCCCTGGACGTGGCGCATGGGGCTTTCATTGCCATTCTGGGGCCTTCGGGCTGCGGAAAGTCCACGCTCTTGCGGCTCATTGCCGGGCTGGAGACACCGCAAATGGGCGAGATCGCGCTCGAAGGCCGTGACATCACGCATTTGCCCCCGGCGCAGCGCGGCCTGTCGATGGTGTTCCAGTCCTACGCGCTCTTTCCGCATCTCGACGTTGCCGAGAACATCGTCTTCGGCATGAAGGCCCGCCGCGTGCCCCGCACGGAGCGCGCCGAGGCGCTGGCGCGCGCGGTCTCCATGACCGGCCTCAAAGGGCTGGAGCGGCGCAAGCCCGCCGAACTGTCCGGCGGCCAGCGCCAGCGGGTGGCATTGGCCCGGGCCGTGGTTTCTGGTCAGCCGCTCTGTCTGATGGATGAGCCGCTCTCCAATCTTGATGCAAAACTCCGCCACGCGGTGCGGCGGGACATCAAGGCGCTGCAGACCCGCTTGGGGCTGACGGTGATCTACGTCACCCACGACCAGTCCGAGGCGATGAGCCTGGCCGATACGATCGTGCTGATGCGCGATGGCCGCGCGGAACAGGTCGGATCGCCCGAAACGCTGTATCATCGGCCCGCCACGCCCTTTGTCGCACGCTTTGTCGGCGATCCGCCCATGGCGCTCGTGGAGGTGGCCGCATTGGGCCACGGCACAGGCCAGGTCGGTATCCGCATCGAGGCCATTGAAAAAGCGGATGCCGCGCCAGATCTGTCGGCCCGCGTGGTCGAGACAGAGTATCTGGGCGCGCGCACGCAGGTTCTGCTGGACCACCCGGCCGCCGAAGGGCTTGCGCTCTTGCTGCCCGGTCGCGTGGCGCTGGCACCCGGTGTCGAGATCGGCCTGCGCCTGCCCCAGGAACACCGTGTCCGCTTTGGCGACGACACGTCCCCCGATCACGGCGCGGCCGCTGCGGCCGCGCGTGATGGCCGAAAGGCCGCCATTCCCCTCACTGCCAATCCAGAGGACAGACCATGACCCGCATTTTTACTACCGCTGCTCTGCTCGCCGGGACCGCGCTTGCCGCGCCCGTCGCTGCCCAGCAAACCGAACTGACCATGTATTACCCGATCGCCGTCGGTGGCCCGCTGACCCAGGTGGTCGACGGCATCGTTGCCGATTTCGAAGCGCAGAACCCCGACATCTCGGTCGAGGCGATCTATGCCGGCAACTATGACGACACCCGCATCAAGGCCCTTGCCGCGCTGAACTCGGGCGATCCGGCACAGCTGGCCGTCATGTTCTCGATCGACGCCTACGACCTGATCGAACAGGACCTGATCGTCCCCTTCGAAGAGGTGATCGAAGGCGAAGAGGAAGCGGCCTGGCTCGACAGCTTCTACCCGGCGCTGATGGCCAACGGCAAAATCGAGGGCCAGACCTGGGGCATCCCGTTCCAGCGTTCGACCATCGTGGCTTATTACAACAAGGACATGTTCCGCGAGGCGGGTCTGGATCCGGAAACGGCACCGACCACCTGGGACGAACTGGTGGAGATGGGCAAGGCCCTGACCACCGAGGACCGCTTTGGCCTTATGATCCCCTCGACCGGCTATCCCTACTGGATGTTCCAGGCGTTGGCGATCCAGAACGGCAAGGAAGTCATGTCGAATGACGGTCTGACCACTTATTTCAACGACCCCGCCGTGGTCGAAACGCTGGAGTTCTGGAAGTCTCTGTCGACCGAGCATGGCATCATGCCCGAAGGCACCGTAGAATGGGGCACCCTGCGCCAGGCCTTCCTCGAAGGCCAGACCGCGATGATGTGGCATTCGACCGGCAACCTGACGGCCGTCAAGAACAATGCCGAGTTCGATTTCGGTGTGGCCATGCTGCCCGGTAATGAACGCCTTGGTTCGCCCACCGGCGGCGGCAACTTCTACATCTTCAAGGATGCCTCGGAAGAGGAGCGCCAGGCCGCTCTCGAGCTGATCAAGTTCATGACCGCGCCCGAGCAGGCCGCCAAGTGGTCGATCGAAACCGGCTACATGGGCGTGTCGCCCGCCGCCTATGAGACCGACGCGCTGCAGGCCTACACCGCCGAGTTCCCGCCGGCGCTGGTGGCCCGTGACCAGCTGGAGCATGCGGTGGCCGAATTCTCGACCTTCGAGACCGCCCGCGTGCGCGAAGGTCTGAACAACGCCATCCAGGCTGCCCTGACCGGGTCCAAGACCGCCGAAGAGGCACTGGGCGAGGCCCAGGCGGCCGCGGAAAACCTGCTCTCGGCCTATCGCTGAGCCGACCCGGTCCCGGCCACCACGCCGGGACCTCTGCCCGGGACCTTTGACCAGAGGTCCCGGGTCTTCGCCCGGGACGGGGACGCCCTCGCGTCAAGGAAAGCACCGCCGCATGACAGACACGACCGCCAGCCTGCACCGAATGGCCCGTCGCCGCCAGGCGATCCACGGCTGGCTGTTGCTTTCGCCGGCACTGATCATGCTGGGCACCTTCGCCTTCTACCCGTCGCTCGCCACGCTCTGGACCTCGCTCTGGTCGCGCGGCACGCGCCGCCGCCCGTCCGAGTTTGTCGGCCTCGAAAACTACGAACGGCTGTTCAGCGATCCCACGTTCCGCGAGGTGGCGATGAACAACCTGCTCTACGCGGGCGTGACCATCCCCGTCTCGATCATCCTCGCACTGACCATGGCGCTTTGGGCCAATGCGAAGATTCCCGCCCGGGCCTTCGTGCGCACCGCCTATTTCACGCCCACGGTCCTGCCGATGATCGCCGCAGCCAATATCTGGTTGTTCTTCTACACGCCCGGTTTCGGCGTTCTGGACCAGATCGGCGGGCTTTTCGGCGCGCCGTCGGTCAATTGGCTGGGGCAGCCCGAAACCGCGCTTTGGGCCGTTTGCATCGTGACGATCTGGAAAGAATCCGGCTTCTTCATGATCTTCTACCTCGCCGCGCTGCAAACCATCCCCGAAGACCTGCGCGAGGCTGCGCGCATCGAAGGGGCCAGTCGCTGGACCTACCTGCGGCGGGTGGTGCTGCCGCTGTTGATGCCCACGACGATCTTCGTGCTGGTCAATGCCCTGATCAATTCGGTCAAGCTGATCGACCACCTGTTCATTCTGACCAAGGGCGGGCCGTCAGATGCTTCGAAGCTCATTCTCTACTACATCTGGGAGTCCGCCTTCGCCTTCTTTGACGCGCCCTCGGCGGCGGCGATGACGGTGCTCGTGCTGATTGTTCTGGGTCTCGGAGCGGCGCTGCAGTTCCGGGTGCTGGACCGTAGGACGCATTACCGATGAGCTGGATTGTCGCCCGGATCGAGGCCGCGATGGCACTCTTGCTTGCGGTAATCTGGATCGCGCCGCTGATCTTCGCCTTCTGGGCGGCCTTTCACGATGTCTCGGACGCCATCGCGTTCGATCTTGCCGCACCGTGGACACTGGAGAACTTTCGAACGGCATGGGACGGCGCGCCCTGGCTGCGCTATTTCCTGAACAGCTTCCTGCTGGTCACCAGCGTTCTGATCGGACAATTCGTTCTTTGCACACTGGCGGGCTTCGCTTTTGCGCAGATCGATCTGCCGTACAAGGATACACTGTTCCTGCTGGTCTTGTTGCAGCTCTTCATCCTGCCCGAGGTGCTGATTGTCGAGAACTATGCGATCGCTGCGCGATTGGGGCTCCTAGACACGATCCTCGGGATCGGCGCGCCTTACATGGCCTCCGCTTTCGGCATCTTCCTCATGCGTCAGACCTTCAAATCGGTCCCGCGCGAGCTTGACGAGGCAGCGCGGGTTGAGGGCTACGGCACAGTGGGCGTGCTCTGGCGGGTCTATGTTCCGGCCGCACGACCGACCTATCTCGCCTACGCGCTGGTCTCCGTGTCGACGCACTGGAACAATTTTCTATGGCCCTTGATCGTCACCAATTCCGACACGACACGACCTCTGACAGTGGGGCTTTCGATTTTCGCCGCCCCTGAGAACGGTGTCGATATCTCGGTGATCTCGGCGGCAACGATCATGGTGATCGCACCGCTCCTGATTGCCTTTATCTTGTTCCAGCGACGCTTTGTTCAGGCCTTCCTGCGGGCAGGCATCAAGTAAGTCTCGGGGCCACTTTAGGCAGGTCGGATAGCGAAAAGTTTGCCTTCACGGCCGGTGTGCACTGTTCTGTCTTAACATTGCGTATCTCACTAGTGCAGCGAATGCCGGGGCTCGTTCATCCGGCTCAAAGCAGCTGTCGGCCCAGAGCCGACCTTGGCGGTAAGAGCGGACGCCGCATCGCAGCTTTCCCGAAGCCGCCATTGATCCAGACTGCAGCATTTTGAGCGGCCAGACGTCGGCTGTGCGGGACGGAGCCGCCGGTCGGCTTCCTCGCTCGACCGGCTGGTAACTGCAGTTCGCGACCGTGACGCACATCGACTGAATCGGCGGCTGATGGATCGCTGCGGGCGCGAACGAGAGCATCAGGCAGGCTAAAACGCGGCTCTTCAAGCAGGAAGTAATCGACCGAAAGAGTTAGATGACCGAGTCGATGCAGTTTTCTCGGACGCCGGGCGCGACGTTCAGAGTGGTGCGCTGGGGTTTGCCGGCGTCGGAGAATCGCTTAGGCACGAAATCGCAGGGTTGGGGTGGGCGGGTCGGCCATGGGTTCCGGAGTCATTTTGCCAACCTTGGTCGCGTTCCCTGGATATCTGCGGCCTGAGGATTGCAGAAGACTCGATTTGGGCAGGCGGGACGGACCTCAGCCGGCGCGGTGTGCGGTTGTGGTCGCAAACTGGGAGTCGAGGCGCTTGGTTCATGAGACGACCCTCGCCGATGCGGGCGGTGGTCTGGGATGTTGCGTGGTCGCGAAGGTGTCGACGATGCTCAACCACGCGCCGCAATAGAGGCATGGCAGAGCGAGCCCCTCGGCGGCGGCCTATCAGGTCTTCAGGGAGACGAGTTTACTTGCGCTTTCGGCAACCGGATTCGATGGACCCGGCCGCTCGACTGGCTGGCCATCGCCGATCGTTCGGGCGGCATGGTAATCCCCCCGTTTTTGCGGGGGCTCGGTCGTAGAATTTACGCGGCCATCGTCAGTTTCTGGACGGGTGTC
>CAJXWO010000091.1 GCA_913062865.1 uncultured Paracoccaceae bacterium
CCTATCCGATGTCCGTGGATGCGATCCTGTCCACCGAGGACGGCCAGCAGATCAAGGCCGGTGACGTGGTCGCGCGTATCCCGCGCGAAGGCGCCAAGACCAAGGACATCACCGGTGGTCTGCCCCGTGTGGCCGAACTGTTCGAGGCGCGCCGTCCCAAGGACCACGCGATCATCGCCGAGATCGATGGCTATGTGCGGTTCGGGCGCGACTACAAGAACAAGCGCCGGATCTCGATCGAGCCCGCGGATGACAGCCTGGAGCCCGTGGAATACATGGTGCCCAAGGGCAAGCACATCCCGGTGCAGGAAGGCGACTACGTCCAGAAGGGCGACTACATCATGGATGGCAACCCCGCCCCCCATGACATCCTGTCGATCCTCGGTGTCGAGGCGCTGGCCGATTACATGATCAACGAGGTGCAAGAGGTCTATCGCCTGCAGGGCGTGAAGATCAACGACAAGCACATCGAAGTCATCGTGCGCCAGATGCTCCAGAAATGGGAGATCCTGGACTCGGGCGAGACCACGCTTCTCAAGGGCGAGCATGTCGACAAGCAAGAGTTCGACGCCGCCAACGAGAAAGCCGTGGCCAAGGGCGGACGCCCCGCACAGGGCGAGCCGATCCTTCTGGGCATCACCAAGGCGTCGCTGCAGACCCGCAGCTTCATCTCGGCTGCGTCGTTCCAGGAAACCACGCGCGTGCTGACCGAAGCCTCGGTTCAGGGCAAGAAGGACAAGTTGATCGGTCTTAAGGAAAACGTGATCGTCGGCCGCCTGATCCCTGCGGGCACCGGCGGCGCGACCCAGCGGGTCCGCCGCATCGCGCAGGACCGCGACAACGTCGTGATCGAAGCGCGCCGGGAAGAGGCCGAAGCGGCTGCCGCCCTGGCCGCCCCGGTCGACGATATCGTCGAGGATGGCGATCTGGACAGCGGGCTGGTGGAAACGCCGGAAAGCCGCGACTAAGCGATCCGGACCCGACCTGCAAAAGGCCCCCGATTTCGGGGGCCTTTTCTTGTGCGCACCCGCTTGCGCCGGGCGGGGCAGGGGATAGGGTGCTTTTGTTCACCTGTTCAGGATCGGGCCGTGGCCGTACTCTCCGACAATACAAAGGGCGCGTTGCTGATGATGGCCTCCATGGCGGCCTTCACCTTCAACGACACGCTTGTGAAGATGACCGCGGGCGCGCTGCCGCTGTTCCAGCTGATCTTTCTGCGCGGGGTTCTGTCGAGCCTCTTCATCGGGCTTCTGGCCTGGCGCCTGGGCGGGGTACGCCTGCGCCTGCCCGCGCGGGATATCGGACTGATCGGGCTGCGCACCGCGGCCGAGATCGGCGCGGCCTATTTCTTTATCACCGCGCTTCTGAACATGCCCATCGCGAATGCCACCGCGATCCTGCAGGTGCTGCCCCTGACCGTCGCGCTGGCCGCCGCGCTCTTTTTCGGAGAGCCGCTGGGCTGGCGGCGCATGCTGGCCATCGCCATCGGTTTCACCGGCATGCTGATGATCGTGCGCCCCGGGACCGAGGGCTTCACCATCTGGTCGGTCTACGCGCTGATCGCCGTGGTCTGCGTGACCGTGCGCGATCTGTCCACGCGACGCATGTCGCCGGCGGTGCCGTCGATGACGGTCACGCTGGCCGCGTCTTTTGGCGTGACGCTGTTCTTCGGTCTTGCATCGCTCGGCATCGACTGGGCGCCGGTCACGCCGCGGCTGGCCGCGCTGATCGGTGGTGCGGCGGTGTTCATCCTGGGCGGCTACACCTTCAGCGTTCTTGTGATGCGCGTGGGCGAGGTGTCGTTCATCGCGCCCTTCCGCTACACGGGCCTGCTTTGGGCCCTGCTTCTAGGGCTCATCGTTTTCGGCGAATGGCCCACGGCCCTGACGCTGGCGGGGGCCGCGCTGGTGGTGGCCACCGGCGTCTTCACGCTTGTCCGCGAGGGGCGGCTGGCCCGGCGTCAGGCAAAGATGCCGCGCACCTGATCCTCGTCGATGGCGAAGCGGTCGCGGAAGATCGCTCGCGTCTCGGCGTCGAGCGGCACGAGATCGGGCCGGGTGATGTTCTTCTTCTGGCGCGAGTCGTTGAAGTCGTTATGCCCGCGCACATACATCGCGCTGTCGGTGAAGGTGACCGTGGGCATGAAGCGGTTGAGCTTGTTGTGCCCGAAATTCATGATCGTCTGCTTCACGCCGGGCCGCACGGCGGTGGCCAGTGCGACGCCCCAATAGGGGGTCATGGTTTCCTCGGCCACGATGCCCTGGGCCGAGGGCCGCGCGATATAGCCGCGGTTGAAGTCGAAGGCGACCATGCGGTTGCGCGCCAGAAGGCCCGCGCAATCGTTCGCCGCCTCGCGCAGGCGGGCCACGAAATCCACCGCGACCGCATCGTCGTCGTCATGGCGGAATTGCAGGCAGAGATCGTCGCGCCCCTCGCGCGCCCGGTTCAGCACCTTTTGCATGACCTGCCGATGCGGGCCCGGTGCCTCGGCCACCACGCGGGCCTGGGGAAAGCCCGCGACCAGGTCCATCAGGCGGGTCAGCCACGGGTCGGGCAGATCGTCGCCGATCACGATCAGGAACGCGAAATCGGGATCCGTCTGGGCGGTCAGGCCCGGCAGGGTGACGGCCTCGAAATGGCGAAACCGCTCTTCGAGCCGGGCAGGATCATACAGAAACGCGCGCCGTGCCTCGAGCGTGTCATGCTCGATCTGGAACCCGCCCTCGGCCGGGTAGGAAAAGCGGCACAATCCGACCACCTGCATCGCATCATATCCCTTGTAAACGCGGCCTTTCGCCGATACCCGACCATGGCACCGCGGGGGTCGGGCGGCAACCGACTGGCGCTGTTGACAACCCCCGCGACTCTGCCTATACGGCGCTGACCTCGGCAAGGGCTTCGTGTCCGCCGGGCCTCAGAACTGAAGCGGTCAAGATCCGGGCGCAGCCGCCCCGATCCTCTGGACACCCACCGCGTCGTTCCCGAAATCGGGGACGCATGCGGTTTTTGCGTTTTGCGCATCTGCGCGGGCGCGCCCAAGAAAACCGCACGTCCCTGGGCGTGCACCGAAATTTAGATGTGAGCGACACGGGGAAAAAACCGGTATGCCAACGATCCAGCAGCTGATCCGCAAGCCGCGGCAGCCCAAAGTCAAGCGGTCCAAATCCATGCACCTGGAGCAGTGCCCGCAAAAGCGCGGCGTCTGCACGCGTGTGTACACCACCACGCCGAAAAAGCCGAACTCGGCCATGCGGAAAGTGGCCAAGGTGCGCCTGACGAACGGCTACGAGGTGATCAGCTACATCCCCGGCGAAAGCCACAACCTGCAAGAGCACTCGGTTGTTCTGATCCGCGGTGGCCGGGTCAAGGACCTTCCCGGTGTGCGCTATCACATCCTGCGCGGGGTGCTCGACACCCAGGGCGTCAAGGACCGGAAACAGCGCCGGTCGAAATACGGCGCCAAGCGCCCGAAATAAGAGGATAAACAGATGTCCCGTCGTCACGCAGCCGAAAAGCGCGAAGTTCTGCCCGACGCCAAATATAGCGACCGGGTTCTGACAAAATTCATGAACAACCTGATGGTCGACGGTAAGAAGTCGGCCGCGGAAAAGATCGTCTACAACGCGCTCGACCGCGTCGAGAGCAAGATCAAGCGCGCCCCCGTCGAGGTGTTCCACGAGGCGCTCGACAACATCAAGCCCGCCGTCGAGGTCCGCTCGCGTCGTGTGGGTGGTGCCACCTACCAGGTGCCCGTCGAGGTCCGCCCCGAGCGCCGTGAGGCCCTGGCCATCCGCTGGCTGATCACCGCCTCGCGCTCGCGCAACGAAAACACAATGGAAGAACGCCTCGCCGGCGAACTGCTGGACGCTGTGCAGTCCCGCGGCTCGGCCGTGAAGAAGCGCGAAGACACCCACAAGATGGCCGAGGCGAACAAAGCCTTCAGCCATTACCGCTGGTAACCCTCAAGCCTAGGACCGAACCAATGGCACGCGATTATCCTCTCGAACGCTACCGCAATTTCGGGATCATGGCGCATATCGACGCTGGCAAGACCACCACGTCGGAGCGCATCCTGTTCTACACCGGCAAATCCCACAACATCGGCGAGGTGCATGACGGCGCCGCGACCATGGACTGGATGGAGCAGGAGCAGGAACGCGGCATCACCATCACGTCGGCCGCGACCACCACGTTCTGGCAGCGTCAGGAAGAGCCCACCAAAGAGGGCACCTCGGACACCAAGTTCCGCTTCAACATCATCGACACCCCCGGACACGTCGACTTCACCATCGAAGTCGAGCGGTCGCTGGCGGTGCTCGACGGTGCTGTCTGCGTGCTGGACGCCAACGCCGGTGTGGAGCCCCAGACCGAGACCGTCTGGCGCCAGGCCGACCGCTACAAGGTTCCGCGCATCGTTTTCGTCAACAAGATGGACAAGATCGGCGCGGATTTCTTCAACTGCCACAAGATGATCGAAGAGCGCACCGGCGCCCGCGCGATCCCCGTCGGCATCCCGATCGGTGCCGAGAGCGAGCTGGAAGGCATGCTCGACCTCGTGCTGATGAAAGAATGGCTGTGGAAGGGTGAAGACCTGGGCGCAAGCTGGGAACTGCACGACATCCGTCCCGAACTGAAGGACCAGGCCGACGAATGGCGTTCCGTCATGATCGAGGCCGCGGTCGAGCAGGACGACGATGCGATGGAAGCCTATCTCGAAGGCGAAGAGCCCGACATCGAAACCCTGCGCAACCTGCTGCGCAAGGGTACCCTGAACATGGACTTCGTGCCCATGCTGGGAGGTTCGGCCTTCAAGAACAAAGGTGTGCAGCCGCTGCTGAACGCCGTGATCGACTACCTGCCCAGCCCGCTGGACGTGGTCGATTACATGGGTTTCGCGCCGGATGACGAAACCGAAGAGCGTAACATCGCGCGTCGTGCGGATGACACGATGCCCTTCGCCGGTCTGGCGTTCAAGATCATGAACGACCCGTTCGTGGGCTCGCTCACCTTCACCCGGATCTATTCCGGCGTGCTGAACAAGGGCGAGTCGATCCTGAACGCGACCAAGGGCAAGAAAGAGCGCATCGGCCGCATGATGATGATGCACTCGAACAACCGCGAGGAAATCGAGGAAGCCTTTGCAGGCGACATCATCGCGCTGGCGGGTCTTAAGGACACCACCACCGGTGACACGCTGTGCGACGCCAAGGCGCCGGTCGTCCTGGAAACCATGACCTTCCCCGATCCGGTGATCGAGATCGCGGTCGAGCCCAAGACCAAGGCCGACCAAGAGAAGATGTCCCAGGGTCTGGCCCGTCTGGCCGCCGAAGACCCGTCCTTCCGTGTTGAGACCGACCTGGAATCGGGTCAGACCATCATGAAGGGCATGGGCGAACTTCACCTCGACATTCTCGTCGACCGTCTGAAGCGCGAATTCAAGGTTGAGGCCAATATCGGTGCGCCCCAGGTGGCCTACCGTGAGACGATCAGCCACGAGGCCGAGATCGACTACACCCACAAGAAGCAGTCCGGTGGTTCGGGCCAGTTCGCACGGGTCAAGATGGTCATATCGCCAACCGAGCCGGGCGAAGGCTACAGCTTCGAATCCCTCATCGTGGGTGGTTCGGTGCCGAAGGAATACATTCCCGGTGTGGAAAAAGGTGTCGAATCCGTCATGGACAGCGGTCCGCTGGCCGGCTTCCCGGTGATCGACTTCAAGGTGAAGCTGATCGACGGTGCCTATCATGACGTCGACTCGTCGGTTCTCGCCTTCGAAATCGCGGCCCGTGCCGCGATGCGCGAGGGTCTGAAAAAGGGCGGCGCCAAGCTGCTCGAGCCGATCATGAAGGTCGAGGTCATCACGCCCGAAGAGTACACCGGTAACATCATCGGTGACCTCACCTCGCGGCGTGGCCAGGTCCAGGGCCAGGAAAATCGCGGCAACGCGATCGCGATCGACGCCTTCGTGCCGCTGGCCAACATGTTCGGCTACATCAACAACCTGCGCTCCATGTCCTCGGGCCGCGCACAGTTCACGATGCAGTTCGACCATTACGAGCCGGTGCCGCAGAACATCTCGGAAGAGATCCAGGCCAAGTACGCATAACCGGGGGTGGGTCACAGACCCACCCTACACCAACCCGTAGGGTGGGTTTCCAACCCACCACCCGCACAAGAAAAAGGGAGCCAAGACCATGGCAAAGGAAAAGTTTGATCGTTCGAAACCGCATGTGAACATCGGGACCGTTGGTCACGTTGACCACGGCAAGAC
>CAJXWO010000092.1 GCA_913062865.1 uncultured Paracoccaceae bacterium
TACTACCGGGTGCTGGCCATGGCGGGCAGCGGCAACCTGATGCTGGTCACGCTGATCATCCCGCCCGTGGCCGTGGTGCTGGGCGCGCTGGTCCGGGACGAGGCCCTGGCACCCACAGCCTATGGGGGCTTTGCCCTGCTGGCGATGGGTCTGATGATCCTGAACGGGCTGACATTCAGGGGTTTGACCGCGCGGCGGGCCGGGGATAGCTAGGTCCGGACCCCCATCCGGAGCCCGAGGACACCCGATGCTGTACCCCACCGCCCAGGCCTGGCGCGACGCCCCGAAAAAGCGTGTGCTTCTGTTCGGCATGTCGGGCCTTGGCAAGACGTACCTGTCGAACATGCTGCGCGACCATGGCGACTGGTTCCACTACTCGGTCGATTACCGCATCGGCACGCGCTACATGGGCGAACACATCGCCGACAGCTTCAAGCGCGAGGCGATGAAGGTGCCTTATTTGCGCGAACTGCTGATGAGCGACTCGATCTACATCGCGTCGAACATCACCTTCGACAATCTCGCCCCGCTTTCGACCTACCTCGGAAAACCGGGCGATCCCGATGGGGGCGGCCTGCCCTTTGCCGAATACATGCGCCGGCAAGAGCTGCACCGCGCGGCCGAGGTCGCGGCCTGCCTCGATACCCGCCATTTCATCGACCGGGCGCAGGATCTTTATGGCTACCCCAACTTCGTCTGCGACACGAGCGGGTCGATCTGCGAGGTGGTGGACCCTTGGGACCCCGCCGATCCGGTGCTGACGGAACTGGCCCAGGACGCGTTGCTTGTCTGGATCGAAGGCTCTGACGATCACACCGCCGAGCTGGTCCGCCGTTTCGACCGCGCGCCCAAGCCCATGTATTACCAGCCCGCGTTCCTGCGCGCCGCCTGGGACGAATATCTGAGTGAAAACAACATCTCTGAAGGAGATGTTGATCCGGATGCCTTTGTCCGCTGGACCTATGCCCGCGCGCTGGCCCATCGCCAGCCGCGCTATGCCCAGATGGCGACATGGGGCGTGACGGTCGCCGCCGATGAGGTCGCCCAGGTCAGAACGCCCGGGGATTTCGATACGCTCATCGCGACCGCCATCGACCGCACGGGTTGAGCCCGCCCACGGAACAGCCTATTTCCAGCGCCTCTGACAAAGACAGAACGGACGCCTTCCATGCCCATCAAGCTGCCCTCGGACCTGCCCGCCTATTCCGTGCTCACGCGCGAGGGGGTGATGGTCATGGACGAGGGGCTGGCGGCCCGGCAGGACATCCGCCCGCTGCGCATCGCGCTTTTGAACCTGATGCCCAAGAAGATCCAGACCGAGACACAGTTCGCCCGGCTGATCGGCGCCACGCCCCTGCAGATCGAACTGTCGCTGATCCGCATGACCGAGCATCAGACCAAGAACACCGCCGCCGCGCATATGGAGGCCTTCTACCGCCCCTTCGCCGATGTCGCGGCCTCGGGCGAGAAGTTCGACGGGCTCATCATCACCGGCGCCCCGATCGAGCATCTGCCCTTTGATGCGGTCACCTATTGGGACGAGCTGACCCAGGTCTTCGACTGGACCCAATCCCACGTACATTCCACCTTCGGCGTCTGCTGGGGCGGGATGGCGATGATCCATTACTTCAACGGTGTGACCAAGCACATGCTGGCCGACAAGGCGTTCGGCTGCTTCAGGCACCGCAACCTTGCCCCCGCCTCGCCCTATCTGCGGGGCTTTTCCGATGACCTGCTGATCCCCGTCAGCCGGTGGACCGAAATCCGGCAGGACGAGATCGACGCGGTGCCGGGCCTGACAACGCTTCTGGGCAGCGACGCCGTCGGCCCCTGCCTGGTCGAAGATCCGGCGCATCGCGCGCTCTATATCTTCAACCATTTCGAATATGACAGCGGCACGCTGAAGGAAGAATATGATCGCGACGTGGCCAGCGGCACCGCCGTCGGTGTGCCCGTGAACTACTACCCCGAAGACGATCCCGCGCGCACGCCCCAGAACCGCTGGCGCAGCCACGCGCATCTGCTCTACGGCAACTGGATCAGCGAAATCTACCAGACCACGCCCTATGACCTGTCGAAGATCTCGCTCGAGACGACGGACCTGCGGCAGGGCTAGCCCCTCGCCTTTCGCCCCGCCGCGCCTAGCTGTTGGCCAGCGCAACAGCCGCCGAGGATAGGATGAAAGTGTCAGCCACCATGATCACTGTGGGCCTGAGCGCCCTGGCCCTGACCGGATGCGCCGGGATCGTGGACCACCGCGCCGACCGCCGCGAAGCCGAGGCCGAAGCCCAGTATCCCCCCGAGGGCCGGATCATAACGCTCGAGGATGGCCGCCGCGTTCATGCCGTGACCAAGGGCCAGGGCCCCGATCTGATCCTGTTGCACGGGGCCAGCGGCAATACCCGAGATTTCACCTTTGCCTTCATGGACCGGCTGACCGACCGCTACCGCGTCACAGCCTTCGACCGCCCCGGGCTGGGATGGACCGACCGGGCCGCACCCAGCCTTGCCGGGCCTTTCGACAAGCGCGCGGAAAGCCCGCTGCAACAGGCCGCCATGCTGCAAGAGGCGGCAGACGCGATCGGGATCGCCGACCCGGTCGTTCTCGGCCATTCCTATGGTGGCTCGGTCGCGCTGGCCTGGGGGCTCTTGCGGCCGGGCGAGACCTCGGCGCTGGTCGTGCTGGCGGGCGCATCGAACCCTTGGCCCGGGGGCCTTGGCCCGTATTACACCTTCACCGCCTCGTCCCTGGGCGGGGCCGTGGTGGTGCCGCTGATCACTGCCTTCGCGCCCCTGAACCGAGCCGAGGACGCGGTGGAAAGCATCTTTGCGCCCCAACCCGTACCCGAGGGCTACGTGGACTACGTCGGCGCGGGCCTGACCCTGCGGCGCGAGACGCTGCGCGCCAACGCCCGCCAGGTCAATTCACTGCGCCCCCATGTGGCCGAGATGTCCGAAAACTACGACCGGCTGCCCATGCCCGTGGAAATCGTCCATGGCACCGCTGACACCATCGTGCCGCTGGCCATTCATTCCGAGCCGCTGTCGCGCCAGATCCCCGAGGCCAACCTGACCCGGCTTGACGGTGTGGGCCACATGCCCCACCACAGCGCGCCAGAGGCGGTGGTCGACGCCATCGACCGCGCCGCATCCCGCGCCGGATTGCGCTAGGGCGCAGCCCCCGCCATAGTGCCCTGCAAAAAGGAGAGGCCGATGGAGCTGCCATTCGACGGCGCGATCAGCGCGTTTTTCGAGAACGACGCGCCCAAGGAGGTCCGGGCCGCGATCCGCCGCGCGGACAAGGACGATATCCTGAACCCGGTATATCCCCATTCCGAGCGCATGAAGCGCAAGACCTACGAGGCCGAGCTGCACGCGCTCCAGATCGAACTGGTCAAGTTGCAGCACTGGGTGAAGGAGACCGGCCAGCGCATCGCAATGGTCTTCGAAGGGCGCGACGCTGCTGGCAAGGGCGGCACGATCAAGCGCTTTCGCGAGAACCTCAATCCGCGCGGCGCGCGGGTGGTGGCGCTGTCGAAACCGACCGACCGGGAAAGCACCGAATGGTATTTCCAACGCTATATCGAACATCTGCCCGCGGGCGGCGAGATCGTTTTTTTTGACCGCTCCTGGTACAATCGTGGTGTGGTCGAGCATGTCTTCGGCTTTTGCACCGACGCCGAGCGCGACCATTTCTTCACCCAGGTCACCCCGTTCGAACAGATGCTTGTCGACGAGGGGATCAAGCTTTTCAAGATCTGGCTGAACGTGGGTCAGGCGGAACAGCTGCGACGCTTTCTCAAGCGCGAAAGCGATCCCCTGAAGCAATGGAAGCTCAGCCGCATCGACGTGGAGGGGCTGGCGAAATGGGACGCCTACAGCCATGCCATCGCCGAGACACTGATGCTAAGCCATGCGCCCCATGCGCCCTGGACCGTGATCCGGTCGGACGACAAGCGCCGCGCGCGGATCAACGCGATCCGGTCGGTCCTGACCCAGATCGACTATGCCCGCCGCGACATGAAGGCCCTGGGCAAGATCGACGAAAAGGTCTGCGGAGGCCCCGAGCTCTGGGATGCCTAAGCGCGGCTACCATCACGGCAATCTGCGCCAGGCGCTGGTCGATGCCGCGCTGGAGCTGATCCGCGAAAAGGGCCCCACGGGCTTTACCCTGTCCGAGGCGGCAAAGCAGGCCGGCGTGACCCCCGCCGCCGTCTATCGCCACTTCGAGGGGCGCGAGGACCTGATCGCCGAAGGCGCGCTGCAGGGCTACGAGATCTTCGCGGATGTGATGCAGTTTGCCTATGACAGCGGCCAGCCCTCGGCGCTGGCGGCCTTCGAGGCGACGGGGCGCGCCTATCTCGCCTTCGCACGCAAATACCCCGGCCATTACATAGCGATGTTCGAAAGCGGCATCTCCGTCAACCGCACGCCCGAGCTGGCCGCCGCCGCCACACGCGCGCGGGGCGTTCTGGAAAAGGCCGCCGCCGACCTGAGCCAGCATATCCCGCCGGAAAAACGCCCACCCGCGGCGATGTTCTCGGCCCATATCTGGGCGATGAGCCACGGTGTGGTCGAACTTTTCGCACGGAACGCCCCGGGCACCCAGGCGCCCTACGCGCCCGAGGACCTGCTCGAATCCGGCATCGGGATCTACCTGCGCGGTCTGGGGCTGATCGCACCGGACAGCTGAGGCCCGGTCTTCTTCTTGGTCCAAATACCCTGACCCTGAGTGTGTCCGGCCCAAAGGGCTGGACACGCGAGACATACTGCGCGTCCCGCCCAACGGGCGGGACGCGCGATAAGAAAAGGGCCGCCCAAAAGGACGGCCCCTTGCCAAAACTCGACAGACGCGGATCAGCGCTTGGAGAACTGGAAGCTCCGGCGGGCCTTGCGGCGGCCGAATTTCTTGCGTTCCACCACGCGGCTGTCGCGGGTCAGGAAGCCTGCGGCCTTGAGCGGCGCGCGCAGGGAGGGATCGTAAAGCTGCAGCGCCTTCGAGATGCCGTGCTTGACCGCTCCGGCCTGGCCCGACAGGCCACCGCCCTTGACGGTCGCCATCACGTCGAACTGGTCGGCCACGCCGGCCACGTCGAAGGGCTGGCGCAAGATCATCTGCAGCACCGGGCGGGCGAAGTACTTGTTCAGTTCCTTGCCGTTCACGGTGACCTTGCCGGAACCCGGCTTGATCCAGACACGGGCGACCGCGTCCTTCCGCTTGCCGGTGGCGTAAGAGCGGCCCAGCTCGTCCCGGACGGGTTCGCGGGGTTCTTCGATCTCGGCGACGGCGGCTTCGGCCCCGCCTGCGACGGCTTCGAGATCTTCGAGGGATTTGAGTTCTTCAGCCATTATTTCGCAACCCGCGTGTTCTTGGAGTTCATGGACTTGACGTCGAGCACTTCGGGGTTCTGGGCCTCGTGCGGATGCTCGGTCCCGGCATAGATGCGCAGGTTGGTCATCTGCTTGCGGCTCAGGCGGTTGCCCGGCAGCATGCGCTTGACGGCCTGCATGACCACGCGCTCGGGGTGTGCCCCATCAAGGATCTGCTGCTTGGTGCGCGACTTGATCCCGCCGGGATGGCCGGTGTGCCAGTAGAAGTTCTCTTCCCGCTTGCGGCCGGTCATTTGCACCTTGTCGGCGTTGATGACGATGACGTTGTCACCGGTGTCCATATGCGGGGTAAAGGTCGCCTTGTGCTTGCCGCGCAGGCGCATCGCGATGATCGAGGCAAGACGGCCCAGAACGACACCTTCGGCGTCGATCAGGATCCATTTCTTCTCGATATCTGCAGGTTTTGCAGAAAAGGTTTTCATGGTCAGGATACCCTGTGGTTCAGTGTGCGGGCGCGGCACGGGGCCCCGCCGAATTCGGATTGCGGCGTTATATAGATGTCGCACACCCAGTCAAGCGGTGTAGGCGCTTTAAAATCTAGCTAAAACAATGGCCTGTAATTACGGTATTATTTTACCCCATGCCCGAGACCGCCTTTCCCACCCTGTTGCAGAAATTTCACCTTCGCGGGCGCAGAAAACTCTTGATCGACTCGGGCGCACCCCTTAGCTGCCCGCTCACTTGATCGGGACCGATCCCAACTTCGGATGTCTTCGGGGGGGCGCTAAGGGACCGACTGGAACGAACTACTGGCTAGAAGGGGAGCGTCATGGAAAACGCCAACCTCTTCCAACTGGGGATCGGTCTGGAGACAGGCGCCCAAGAGGAAGACACCGCCCGCGGTATG
>CAJXWO010000093.1 GCA_913062865.1 uncultured Paracoccaceae bacterium
AGTTCAAAAAGGCAGGATGGAGCAATGACTTCCTGCAAACACTCATCGAAGGCTTCTGAAGCGCGATTGCCCTGGGCGGCAGGATCGCGGGCTTGACCGGCCCCTTGGCCCGTGTCACTCAGACGTCCATGGCCACCGCCCGCACCATCACCCGTTGCTGCATTACCAGCTGACATCGTCGGCGGGCCTGCGTTTTCTTTCCAATCCAGATCGAACTTGCTAATCCCGCCCGCGACGCGGCCCGCGAGGATTGGCTATGACCCAGATCACGCTTCACAACACACGCACCCGGCGGAAAGAGCCGTTGGAGCCCATCGACCCCAACAACGTGCGGATGTATGTCTGCGGGCCCACGGTCTATGACCGCGCGCATCTGGGCAACGCGCGGCCCGCGGTGGTCTTCGACGTGCTCTATCGCCTGCTCGCCCATGTCTACGGGGCGGGGCATGTCACCTATGTGCGCAACATCACCGATGTCGAGGACAAGATCATCGACCGCGCCGCCGAGCGCGGCATCGGCATCGACGACCTGACCCGCACCACGACCGACTGGTATCATCAAGACATGGCGGCGCTGGGCATCGACTATGCGGGCGATCCGCAGTTCCACGAACCCCATGCGACGGACTACATCCCCCAGATGGTCGAGATGATCGCCACGCTGGTGGATCGGGGCCATGCCTATGCGGCCGAGGGGCATGTGCTGTTTTCCGTGGAAAGCTACGACAAATACGGCGCGCTGTCGGGCCGGTCGGTCGAGGACATGATCGCGGGCGCCCGGGTCGAGGTCGCGCCCTACAAGCGCAACCCGATGGATTTCGTGCTGTGGAAGCCCTCGTCCGAGGATGAGCCCGGCTGGGACAGCCCCTGGGGCCGTGGGCGGCCCGGCTGGCATATCGAATGCTCGGCCATGTCCCACGCGCTTTTGGGCGACAGTTTCGACATCCATGGCGGCGGGATCGACCTGCAGTTTCCCCACCACGAGAACGAGATCGCGCAAAGCTGCTGCGCCCATCCCGAGGGTGGCTTTGCGAATATCTGGCTGCACAACGAGATGTTGCAGGTCGAGGGCAAGAAGATGTCCAAGTCCCTGGGCAATTTCTTTACCGTCCGTGACCTTCTCGACCAGGGCGTGCCGGGCGAGGTGATCCGCTTTGTCTTTCTCCAGACCCACTACCGCAAGCCGATGGACTGGACCGAGGAGAAGGCGAAGGCGGCCGAGGCGACGCTGAGGAAATGGCGCGGAATGGTGGACGGTGTGGAGCCCGGTGCGGTGCCAGAGGCCGTGGTGGCGGTTCTGGCCGACGATCTGAACACCGCCGGCGCCATTGCGGAGCTGCACCGGCTTGCCTCGAACGGAGAGGCCCCGGCTCTGAAGGCCGGGGCGCGCCTGCTCGGGCTTCTGGGCGATGCGATCGGGGACTGGGCGCGCGTCGGAGCGGACCTGTCGGGATGGGCCGAAAGGCTTGCCTCGGTCCGCGCGGCCGCGATGGAGACCAAGGATTTCACCGAGGTCGACCGGCTCAAGGCGGCTCTTATCGACGCGGGCGTCGAGGTGCGGATGTCGAAGGCCGGGGTGGAATTGGTACCCGGCCCGGGGTTCGACCCGGCCAAGCTGGAGGGCGTAGAATGACCGCCGCAATGAGTGCCACCCGGCGCGCCCGCGCCATGCCCGACCTCCCCTCCGGGAGGGCATTCGTCGGGGCGCCGGCAGGTCGCGCGACACCCGGGCTTTGGGGCGGCACCGCTGGGTATGCGGCAGGGCCCTCCCGAGGTCGGGCATGGCGCAGGTGCGCCTCCTGTCCCGCCAAGTGCAGGACCACAGCATGACCCGCGACCGTCTCTATCTCTACGACACCACGCTGCGCGACGGGCAGCAGACCCAGGGCGTGCAATTCTCGACCGCCGAGAAACAACAGATCGCCGCGGCGCTCGATGCCCTTGGCGTCGATTATATCGAGGGCGGCTGGCCCGGCGCGAACCCCACCGACAGCGCGTTCTTCGACGCGGCCCCCCAAACCCGCGCGCGGCTCACGTCCTTTGGCATGACCAAGCGGGCGGGTCTGTCGGCGGAAAACGACGATGTGCTGGCGGCCGTGATGAACGCAGGGACCCAAGCTGTCTGCCTTGTGGGCAAGACCCATGATTTCCACGTCGAAACCGCGCTGGGCATCACGCTGGCTGAAAACACCGAAAACATCGCCCGCTCTATCGCCTACCTCGTGGCGCAAGGGCGCGAGGCGCTGTTCGATGCCGAGCATTTCTTCGACGGCTACAAGGCGAACCCCGATTACGCGCTTGAAACCCTCAGGGCCGCCCATGACGCAGGCGCCCGCTGGATCGTTCTGTGCGACACCAATGGCGGGACGCTGCCCGCGGATATCCATCGCATCACCCGGGCCGTGATCGACGCGGGCATCCCCGGCGACCGGCTGGGCATCCACACCCATAACGACACCGAACAGGCCGTGGCGGGCAGTCTGGCCGCCGTCGACGCGGGCGCGCGGCAGATCCAGGGCACGCTCAACGGTCTGGGCGAGCGGTGCGGCAACGCCAACCTCACCGCGCTGATCCCCACGCTGGTCCTGAAAGAGCCCTATGCCAGCCGCTTCGACACAGGTGTGACGCCCGAGGCGCTCAAGGGCCTGACCCGCATCAGCCGGATGCTCGACGAGGTGCTGAACCGCGTGCCCCAGAAACAAGCGGCCTATGTGGGCGCCTCGGCCTTTGCGCACAAGGCGGGGCTCCATGCCAGCGCGATACTCAAGGATCCCACGACCTATGAGCATGTCGAGCCCGGATCGGTCGGCAATGCGCGCGTCATCCCCATGTCGAACCAGGCGGGCCAGTCGAACCTGCGCCGCCGCCTGGCCGAGGCGGGGCTCGAGGTCGACAAGGGCGACCCGGCTCTGGGCCGCATCCTGACCCGGATCAAGGAGCGCGAGGCCGAAGGCTATTCCTACGACACCGCCCAGGCCAGTTTCGAGCTTCTGGCGCGGGACGAGCTGGGCCTCTTGCCCCGCTTCTTCGAGGTCAAGCGCTACCGCGTCACCGTCGAGCGGCGCAAGAACAAGTACGACCGCATGGTCAGCCTGTCCGAGGCCGTGGTCGTGGTGAAGATCGGCGGCGAAAAGAAGCTGTCGGTCAGCGAATCCATGGATGACCAGGGCTGCGACCGGGGCCCGGTGAACGCGCTGGCCAAGGCGCTGGCCAAGGATCTGGGCCCCTACCAGGCGATGATCGACGACATGCATCTTGTCGACTTCAAGGTGCGCATCACCCAGGGCGGTACCGAGGCCGTGACCCGCGTCATCATCGACAGCCAAGACGGGCAGGGGCGGCGCTGGTCCACCGTGGGGGTCAGCGCGAATATCGTGGACGCGAGCTTCGAGGCGTTGCTGGATGCGATCACCTGGAAGCTCGTGCGCGATGGGGCCTCGGTCTGATGGCCGTGGCGGTGTCAAACCGGACGCGATGCGCTAGCTCGCGCCTCATGACAGCGCTTTTCCAGGAACGGCGGCGGCCCGTGCGGGGCGCCCGATGAGCCTCACCGCCTGCGCCGAGATCGTCGAGCGTGGCGATCCCGATCGGTTTCGTGCCGCCATGGCCGCCCCGCCCGCGGCGCGGGCAGTGCTTTTCCCGCTCTACGCCTTCAACGTGGAGGTCGCGCGCGCGCCCTGGGTCACCGAAGAGCCGATGATCGCCGAGATGCGCCTGCAATGGTGGCGTGACGTGCTGGACGAGATCGCCGCCGGCGGTCCCGTGCGGCGGCACGAGGTGGCGACACCGCTCTCCGAGGTGCTGGATGCCGAAGGGGCGCAGCTGCTCGACGCGGGCGTGGCGGCCCGGCGCTGGGACGCCTACCGCGATCCGTTCGAGGATGAAGACCACCTGCGCGACCACATTCGCGCCACGGCGGCCGAGCCCATGTGGGCCGCAGCGCGCGCGCTGGGTGCGACCAATCCCGCGCCCGTGCGCGCCATGGGCGAGGCGCTGGGCATCGCCAATTGGCTCCGCGCGGTGCCGGACCTCGAGGCCCGGGGCCGCATTCCCCTGGTCGACGGCCGGGCCGAGGGCGTGCGTGCGTTGGCCGAGGCGGGGTTGGCCTGCCTCGCCGCGGGGCGCAAAGACGTGGGATCGGTGGTGAAATCGGCCCGCGCGGCACTGCTTCCGGCCTTCATGGCGGGGCGCGTCCTGTCCCGCGCAGCCGCACGGCCGGGCGATGTGATCGAGGGCCGCCTTGACCCCGGGCCGATGCGGCAAAGCCTGATGCTCTTGCGCGCCGCGGCGACTGGCCGGGTCTGAGCGCGTCACGCGGGTCAGCGCCCATCGCGCCCCGGCCACCGCGCCGGGGCCTCTTGGCTCGCTACGGGCACGGATCCCGCCGCCGGGGCCCGGTCGCGGCCCGCTCTCAAAACCGGTAGGTGAGCGTGCATCCCGCGCTTGTCGCGAGGAAATCCCCGGTTTCGACCGTGCCGCGCCCGGTGGCATCATAGGCCTCTTTCAGCATGCCCACCCCCATCGCGGCAAGGCATCCGGCGATCGGATCGCCCGTGGCCTGGGTCACCACGCGCGAGGTCACGGCACCGGCGGTGAAATGCAGGGTCTTGTCCGGCTGACCGCACGCGGCAAGTCCGAGGCAAAGGCAGAGAATTGGCAGACGCATGGGGCGGGCTCCATCAGGCGAAGAGGGGGCCGCCCGTTCTGGGCGCACGCCGGGGGTATGCGCCGGCGTCTTAACAATGGATTAACCGCGCCGGACCGCCCCGGTCCAGCACAGCCTTAACGAATGGTTAAACAGTCATGGGCAACAGGAGCCGGCTCAGACCGGCTCCTTCGGGCGGAACATCAGCCAGATCAGCGCGCCGCCCGCCAGCATCAGGAAGGGCGCCATGGCGAGGTTCACCGCCTCCCAGCCCGCCTCGGCCGACCCGCCCGAACAATTCATCAAACCGCCCGAAGCAAGCGAGGCCACCGTCACGCCGCCAAAGACCAGAAGGTCGTTCAGCCCCTGCATCCGGCCCCGCTCATGGGCCTCGTGGGCGCCTGCCAGCATCGTCGTCGCGCCGATGAACCCGAAATTCCAGCCCACGCCCAACAGGATCAGCGCGACGAAGAAATTCTCGAGCTCGACGCCCTGAAGTGCCACCACCCCGGCCGCGGCGAGGATGGCAAGACCCGCCGCCACCACCTTTTCGACCCCGAACCGCGCGATCAGATGGCCGGTGAAGAAGCTCGGCACATACATCGCCAGAACATGGGCGGTGACCACATCGGCCGCGATCCCCTCTTCGAAACCGCAGCCCACGACCGCCAGCGGCGTCGAGGTCATCACCAGGTTCATCAGCGCGTAGGACACCATCGCGCAGATCACCGCCACCGCGATGCGCGGGGTCTGCAGCAGCTCCATCCGCGACCGGCCGCGCGGCGCGTCGAGCGACGGGCGCGGCGGGCGCGGGATGTCGAGGAACAGGAACAGGACCGACCCAATCACATTGACCGCGATCACCGCCAGGTAGGTGCCCATGAAAGGGATCACAATCGCCTGGCTGGTGACCTTTACCAGCTGCGGCCCGATGATGGCCGAGGCAAGGCCACCGGCCATGACATAGGAAATCGCCTTGGGCCGGAAATCGTCCGACGCGGTATCGGCGGCGGCGAACCGGTAAAAACCCTGCGCCGACATGTAGATGCCGGTCAGGAAACTGCCCACGAGGAACAGCTCGAAGGATGCGATGTACAGCCCGTAGGCCCCGATCGCGCCGCCCAGGGCGCCCCCCGTGGTGCCGATCAGGAACCCCGCGCGGCGGCCATAGCGCTGCATCAGCGCCGAGACGGGCGTCGCGCTCAGCATGGAGCCCAGCACGATCAGCGAAATCGGCAGTGTGGCGAAACAGACATTCGAGGCCAGGGACTGCCCCGCGAGCCCGCCGATGGTGAAGATCATCGGCATCTGTGCGCCCAGGATCGCCTGGGCCAGGACCAGAACGGTCACGTTGCGCCGGGCGCGGGCATCGGTCTGGGCGGGGTCTGCGGTATCGTTCAGGGCCATGGGCCCGGATTACTGCGCGCCGCCCGGGGCGGCAAGTATTCGATTGTACCGATCAGGGCAATCGCGCTTCAGAAGCCTTCGATGAGTGTTTGCAGGAAGTCATTGCTCCATCCTGCCTTTTTGAACT
>CAJXWO010000094.1 GCA_913062865.1 uncultured Paracoccaceae bacterium
CAGGAATGCCGGAAATTCGCCGAAGGCTGGATCGACATCCAGCGTGACGAGTTCAAGCGCCTGGGCGTGACCGGAAAGTGGGAAAAGCCCTACCTGACGATGGACTACCGCGCCGAGCGGATCATCGCGGAAGAGTTCCAGACCTTCCTGATGAACGGCACGCTCTATCAGGGCTCCAAGCCCGTGATGTGGTCGCCGGTCGAAAAGACCGCGCTGGCCGAGGCCGAGATCGAGTATCACGACCACAAGTCCCACACGATCTGGGTGCCCTTCCGCGCCGAGAACGGGAGCGGTGATCTTCAAGGGGCCAAGGTCGTCATCTGGACCACCACGCCTTGGACGATCCCGTCGAACAAGGCCGTGGCCTACAATCCCGAGATCGCCTATGGCCTATACGAGGTCACGGGCCGGCCCGAGGAATGCTGGGCGCGGATCGGCGACCGCTATGTGCTGGCCGATGCGCTGGCCGCGGACACGCTGCAAAAGGCACGGCTCGAGCCCGAGATGTACCGCCGCCTGCGTGACGTGTCGGCAGACGAGCTGGGCGCGCTGACCCTGGCCCACCCGTTCCGCGGGCTTGAGGGCGCGGACGGGTTCTGGGACTACGACGTGCCTATGATCGACGGCGACCATGTCACCGACGAGGCGGGCACCGGGTTCGTTCACACCGCGCCCTCTCACGGCCAGGAGGATTACGATGCCTTCATGGCGCGCGGATGGGGTGACCGGATGACCCACAATGTGGGCGAGGAAAGCGAATTCCTGCCCCATGTCCCGCTTTTCGCCGGACTGCGCGTGCTCGACCACAAGGGCAAAGAGGGCAAGGCAAACACCGCTGTCATCGACAAGCTGGTCGAGGCGGGCGGTCTGCTGGCGCGCGGGCGGATGACCCACAGCTATCCGCATTCGTGGCGGTCCAAGGCACCGGTCATCTACCGCAACACGCCGCAATGGTTCGCGGCCATCGACCGTGCGGTGGGCGACGGGCAAGACACCTATGGCACCACGATCCGCGAGCGTGCGCTGAAAAGCATCGACGAACTGGTGACATGGACGCCCAAGACCGGGCGCAACCGGCTTTATTCGATGATCGAGGCGCGGCCCGACTGGGTGCTTTCGCGCCAGCGCGCCTGGGGCGTGCCGTTGACTTGCTTCGTCAAGAAGGGGGCGTTGCCCACGGATGACGGTTTCCTGCTGCGCGACCCGGCCGTGAACGCCCGCATCCTGCAGGCCTTCGAAGAGGAGGGCGCGGATGCCTGGTACAAACCCGGTGCCAAGGCGCGCTTCCTCGGCAACGACTACGACCCGGATGAGTGGGAGCAGGTGTTCGACATCCTCGACGTGTGGTTCGACTCTGGCTCGACCCATGCGTTTGTTCTGCGGGACCGCGAGGATGGCTCCGAGGACGGGCTGGCCGACCTATATCTCGAAGGCACCGACCAGCACCGGGGCTGGTTCCATTCCTCGATGCTGCAGGCCTGCGGCACCATCGGCCGTGCGCCCTATCGGGGCGTGCTGACCCATGGCTTCACGCTGGACGAGAAGGGCAACAAGATGTCCAAATCGCTCGGCAATACCGTCGCGCCCGAGGATGTGACCAAGCAATACGGTGCCGATATCCTGCGGCTTTGGGTGGCCCAGGCAGACTATACCGCCGACCTGCGTATCGGGCCCGAGATCCTGAAAGGGGTGGCCGACAGCTATCGCCGGTTGCGCAACACCATGCGCTTCCTTCTGGGCGCGGTGTCCCATTTCACCGAGGCCGACCGCGTGGATCCGGCAGACATGCCCGAACTGGAACGCTGGGTGCTGCACCGGCTGGCAGAGCTCGATCAGACGGTGCGGCAGGGCTATGACGCCTACGATTTCCAGGGCGTGTTCCAGCAGCTGTTCAACTTCTGCACGGTGGAACTTTCGGCCTTCTATTTCGACATCCGCAAGGACGCGCTCTATTGCGATGGCGACACGCCGCGCCGCCGGGGCGCGCGGACGGTGATGGATATCCTGTTCCACCGTCTGACCACCTGGCTGGCGCCGGTGCTGGTCTTCACCATGGAAGAGGTCTGGCTCGAACGGTTCCCGGGTGACGACAGCAGCGTGCATCTGGTCGATATCCCCGACACGCTCGCCGGGTGGCGCAATGATTCGCTGGCGGCGAAATGGGCCAAGGTGCGCCAGGCGCGCCGCGTGGTGACCGCCGCGCTCGAGGTGCAGCGCGTGGACAAGGTGATCGGTGCCTCGCTCGAGGCCGCTCCGGTCGTTCATGTGGACGAGGCCGAGATGCTTGGGGCGCTCAAATCCGTGGCATTCGAGGATGTGTGCATCACCTCGGATATCCGGCTGAGCGGCGATCCGAGCCCGGCCGAGGCCTACCGTCTGCCCGAGGTGCCGGGCATCGGCGTGGTTTTTGAAAAGGCCGAGGGCGCCAAGTGCCAGCGGTGCTGGAAGATTCTGCCGGATGTGGGCCAGCACGCGCATCCCGCGACCTGTGCGCGGTGCAATGACGCCTTGGGCTGACCTGATACGCCGGGGCGAGTTCATGCCCGCCCCGGCGCTTTCCGGCCTGCCATGACACAGCCATCCGATGCGACGATCGCGGCTGCCCTGATGGAGCTTGCCCTGCAGCGTGGCCCGGGCAAGACCTTTTGCCCGTCTGAGGTTGCGCGGGGATTGTCCGACGATTGGCGACCGCTCATGCCCGAGGTGCGACGGGTTGCAGCGACTTTACCGCTTAAGGCGACGCAAAATGGGGAATGGGTCGATCCGCTGAACGCCAAGGGGCCCATCCGCCTGGGGCTTGGCTCTGGGGGGGCAGCGACCTCAGGGGGCGGAGAGAACCTCTAGCGCTTCTTGTGCCACATGGGTCCAGGTGCGCAGGCTGCCCTTGGCCGCAGTGATCCGGTCCTTCAGGGCAGCGTAAGCCCTGGGGTCGTCCAGATAGCGCGCGACCAGCGCAGCGAGCGTGTCCGGATCCTCGGGATCGAAGAAACAGGCCAGATCGCCGCCCACCTCTTCGAGCGCGGGCACCTTGGCGGCGAACCCGGGTGTGCCCAGCCACAGCGCCTCGCCCAGGGGCAGGCCCCAGCCCTCGATCCGGCTGGCGATCACCAATGCAAAGGCATTGCGATACAGCGCGGCCAGTTCGGTCTGGTTGGGGCTGTGCACGTGCACGATCCCATCCTTGAGGTCCGCGAACTGCCCGTCGATCACAGCATCCACCTTGGGGCTGCGGGCCCCGGCCAGCACGAGCGTCGGGGCCGCGCCGCGCGTGGCGCGCAACTGGCGCAGTGCTGCCAATGTGCATTCCAGGTTCTTGCGGCCGGGCAGGGTGCCCACCATCAGTAGATAGGGGGCCTTTGGCAGGTCGATGCCCATCGGTTCATCGGTTTCGCGATACTGGTGTACCAGCGGCACCGGTGTGACGGGTGGCAATGGCGCGGGCAGGTCGCCCGTGCCGGAATAGTGGGCCAGTTCGTGTGCGGTGAAGCGGGAGTTGGTGACGATGCGATGGGCGCCCGCGATCACGGTCGAGATGTCGAGCAGGTAGTTGGTGGGCAGACTCTCGCTGAAGTGGTCGCCGCGGTAATGCAGCGGGATCACGTCATGGATCAGCGGGACAAGATCGAAGCGTGCGCGCGGACCCATCTGGGTGAGATAATCCGCGATCACCTTGTAGCGCCCCGCCGCGAACAGGCGTGCACCGGACAGGTCCACCGGCACAGCAAGATCTTGGGGCACATGGCCCCAGCGGCGACGGTTGAGCGCGCGCACCGCCGGTTTCACCACGGCCAGCACAGCGTCGCGCAGCGGGTTCACCGTGGGAAACTTGTGCCGCAGACGGATCGGCAGCGCCTCTTTCGGCAGGGAGAGGTCGATCAGCCCATTGCGCGCCTCGGTCCCGAATTTGGGAAACACCTCGAAGAATCCACGATGCCCCGGCGAATAGATCGCGAACCGCACCGACGGGTCGAGGCGGCGCATCTCGTACCCGATCTCGATCACCGTGCGGGCGACGCCGTAATATTGCACCGCCGGGTTCCAGGTGAAGACCAGCTCGGACAGGTCGACCCAGATCGGCTTGCGTCCGGGTGCAGGGGCGGCGGCACGGGTCATTGGAACGCGTCAGTCGTAGCTTTGCTTTTGCGCGCCGTACATGCCGGCGTAAAGCCCGGCCTGCGCCATCAGGTCGGCATGGGTGCCCTGTTCGACCACGCGGCCCGCGTCCAGCACATAGATCCAGTCGGCATTGGTGATGGCCGACAGGCGGTGTGCCACGACGATGGTGGTCTTGCCGGCCGACAGCCGGGCAAGCGCGCGTTTGACCTTGTCCTCGGTCGTCTGGTCGAGCGCGCTGGTCGCCTCGTCTAGCAGCAGGATCGGGGCCGAACGCAGGAAGGCACGCGCGATGGCGATGCGCTGTTTCTGCCCGCCCGACAGCTGGCTGCCCTTGGGCCCCAAAGGCGCATCGCCGCGGGCGCGGATCAGGTCGGCGATCTCGGCCGCTTCGGCCGCCGCCCAGATCTCGTCCTCGGTGGCCTCGGGGCGGACATAGCGGATGTTTTCCCAGATCGAGTTGTTGAAGATCACGATGTCCTGGGCCACGACCGAGAAGGAATGCCGCAGGGTGGTGATCTTGAGCTGGTTGATCGGGGTGCCACCGACGGTGATCTGCCCGTCTTCGACATTGTAAAGCCGCGTCAGAAGGCTGAGGATCGTGGTCTTGCCTGACCCCGTGGCACCCACGATCGCCGTGGTCTTACCGCCCGGTAGGGTCATGTTCAGCTTGTTGAACAGCGGCGCATCGGGGCTGTAGCTGAAGGTCACGTCATCCAGCAGAATGTCGCCGGCGGTGTCGAAATGATCGAGCGCGTCGGGCGCATCGACGATGCTGGCCTCTTGCCGGAAGAGCGAGCGCACGCCGTCCAGGATCACCAGCGCCGCCTGCATCTTGGCAAAGAACTGGGCCAACAGGCGTGCCGGGTCGAACACCAGTGCCATGCCGATCAGGAAGGCAATGATCGCCGCGCCGTCCATGTCAAACTCGGGGCTGAGCGCCATGTAGCCGCCGCCACCGATCACGAGAACGTAGACAAAGGCCGACACCAGGTCGATCGAGGGCATGACCAGCGCCTGGGCCGATTGCAGGCGGATCGACAGGCTCTTGATCTCGCGCGTGGCCTTGAGAAGGCGTGCGCGTTCGTTGGGTTCCTGTCCCGAGATTTTGACCGTGCGCATGCCGTTCGACATCTCTTCGATGCCGGTCATGTAGGCGCCCATAGCGTTTTCGGCGGTGGCCTGGATTTCTTTGATCTTGTCCGACACCGCCTGCATCATCCAGATGATGAAGGGCAGCACGATCACGGCCGTCAGGAACAGCAGGGGCGATTTGTAGATCAGGTAGCCCGAGATGATCACGACCGTGGCCGCATCGCGCACGGCGTTGACGGTGGCCTGGCCCACGAACTGACTGAGGTCCTGGGCCTGGTTGACCAGTCGCAGGATGATCTCGCCCGAATTGGTGCGCTCGAAAAACGCGAGATCCAGTGTCATCAGGTGGTCGATCAGGTCGCGCCGCATCTTGAGAACGGCGTCCGAGGCCAGCGTGACCGACAACCGTGGCACGATATAGGACACGCCGCCCCGAAACGCGAAAAGACCAAAGACGATGGCGCAGACCTGGATCAGGTCGGCCACGGAGCCGTTGTCGAAGATCACGCGCAGGCCGTCCTCGGTCAGGCGCAGGAACTGCTGGTAGACCAGGCCCTGCAGCATGATGAGCACCAGCACGACCAGCAGCCAAGGTGATTTTTCCTTGAGGTAATTCGCCCAGAACCAGCGGATGTTCTCGCGGTCCCTCGGCGTGAACATCGGCCGCTTCTTCTGGCGAAAACCTGACAGGACGCGGGGCAGTTTCATGTTCGATCCCATACAGCCGTGCGGGACGTATGGCGCATTCTTCGGGTAAGGTGCAAGGGGACTGTCGTCGCGGTCCAGGGCAATCGCGCTTCAGAAGCCTTCGATGAGTGTTTGCAGGAAGTCATTGCTCCATCCTGCCTTTTTGAACTTC
>CAJXWO010000095.1 GCA_913062865.1 uncultured Paracoccaceae bacterium
CCAGCCATCGCTGATCCTCCAATTCGCGGGACAAAACTATCCCAGTTGGTGGACCACTTTCAGGGGGCTACTCCAGCATCAGCGTAAGTGATTTTGGCCTCATCGCCTAAATCTACTGACATTGGACGAAACAATTGGAGCGGCCTTTCGGGGCCGCTTCGTTTTTTGGGGCCCGGCCCGCCAAGCCCGCCCCCCTGCCCGGCGGGGCGAACCGTCCCCCCCCCCTTGGGAAACGGCTTTCAACCCGGGGCGACCGGGGCTAAAACCCCATAAAACCCGGGTCTTGCGACCCCATGCCCAGACAGGAGAGCCCCATGCCCAAGGTGACAATCGACGACCGCGAATACGAACTGGACAACCTGCCCGAAGAGGCCCGCACGCAGCTGGCCAACATGAACCTGTGCGACCAGCGCCTGCAGCAGCTACAACGCGACATCGCGATCACCCAGACCGCGCGCAACGCCTATGCCTCCGCGCTCAAGGCCGCGCTGCCCAAGGACGGCTGATTTCCGCCAATCCGGCCCGCCGTGGTGCTGCGCCATCGCGGCCCGGCTGCGGCCAGACCTGCGCAAAGGCTGCATTTTCGACACAATATAAAGGGCCTGACCTGGTGCCGAATTGCATCGGATCGGGGCTTGATGTATTCACGTCGAGACTAGACGCGTCCTGCATGCAGCGCTAGGGCGCATCGCAGGTAATTCCAGCGAAAGGACATCTGTCCATGCAGGCCGCAACGCCCCTTCAGAAAGCCTATGGACGGTTCCGCGCAATCATGTTCGCGACCGTTCTTTTCAGCTTTTTCATCAACGCGTTGATGTTCGTCGGTCCGCTGTACATGCTGCAGATCTACGACCGCGTGCTGACCAGCCGGAACGAATACACGCTGATCATGATCACGACCGTCGCCGTGGCGCTTCTGGTGACATACGGTATCCTCGAATTCATCCGCTCGCGCATGCTGGTGCGCGCGGGCATGCAGTTCGACGCGATGATGTCGAACCCGATGTTCGGCCGCGTGGTTCGTTTGCAGCTGGTCAATCCCAATGCCGGCGGGCGCACGGCGCTGCAGGATGCGGACAAGGTGCGCGAATTCCTGACAGGCCAGGGCATCCTGTCCTTTTTCGACGCGCCCTGGGTGCCGCTCTTCCTTGCGCTGTGCTTCGCGTTCCACCCGTGGCTGGGCTATGTCGCCACCATTGGCGCGGTCCTGATCTTCTGCCTGGCGCTGCTGAACGAGTTCACCACCCGCAAGGCCCTGCAAGAGGCTAGCACCTCGGGCAACAAGGCTGCGCATTTCGCCGGTGCCACGCTGCAGAATGCCGAAGTGATCCGCGCCATGGGCATGGAAGACGAGCTGGCCAAGCGGTGGCACGCGCATCGCGACGAGATGCTGACCCACCAGGCCACCGCCAGCGACCGCGCCGGTGCGATCATGTCCACGTCGAAGTTCATCCGCATGACGCTTCAGGTCGCGATCCTCGGTGTCGGCGCGTACCTCGCCATGATCCAGGAGATTTCGCCCGGGATCATGATCGCCGCCTCCATCGTGATGGGCCGCGCCCTTGCCCCCGTGGAACAGGCCGTCGGTCAATGGAAGCAGTTCGTGGGCGCGCGGCAGGCGAATGGCCGGCTCAAGAACCTGTTCAATTCGATTCCAGAAGAGCTTGAGCGGACCGAACTGCCCGAACCGAAGGGCAACCTGACCGCCGAGGCCCTGAGCGCCGTGCTGCCCGATACCCGCGAGCCGGTCCTGCGCAACGTCAGCTTTTCGGTCGCGCAGGGCGAGATCCTGGCGATTGTCGGCCCCAGCGGATCGGGCAAATCGACCCTGGTGCGCCACCTTGCCGGTGTCGGCATGCCCGCGGGCGGCGCGGTGCGCCTCGAAGGCACCGATCTGCGCCATTGGGACCCCAAGCAGCTGGGCCGCAACGTCGGCTACCTTGCGCAGGACGTGAAGCTTTTCTCGGGCACCGTCGCGGAAAACATCGCGCGCTTCCATGAGGATGCAAGCGACAAGGACATCGTGGCTGCCGCCAAGCTTGCCGGTGCCCATGACATGATCCAGGGCCTGCGGAACGGCTATGAAACGCAAGTGGGCGACGGCGGCTCGCAGCTGTCGGGCGGACAGCGCCAGCGTGTAGGACTTGCCCGTGCGGTCTATCGCCTGCCCTGCCTCGTGATCCTTGACGAACCGAACTCGAACCTCGACAGCGCGGGCGAAGAAGCGTTGCTGCGCTGTCTCAAGTCGCTCAAGCAGATGGGCAAGACGGTGCTTGTGGTGACCCACAAGGCGAACCTGCTGCAGGTGTCGGACAAGACGCTGGTGATGAATGGCGGGCTTGTGCAGACCTTCGGGCCCACGAGCGAGGTGTTCCAGCCCAAGGCGGCCCCGGCCCCGGGATCAACCGAGCAGGCCCCGGCCCAGGCTGCGGGAAGCGCCGCACCTGCCGCCGCGCCAGCTGCCAGGGACGCCGCAAAGGAAGCTGCGTCGCCGGAACCCATCGCCTCGTTCCGCACCAACCTTTAAGAACGCGACGTCGGGCGCCCTGCGCCCTGCGCCCTGCTGATCTGACCTATCCCGGTCCGGCCCCGGCCGGTCCCGTTTCCGAATGGACCCGACATGACCACGATTGACGTCAACCAAGTCAAAGAGCCGCCGAAACCTGCCAAGGCCGACAGCGTCCGCTCGCCACGGCCCTACATGATCGCAGGCTACCTCGTGGTGATCCTGATCTTCGGGGTGCTCGGCGGCTGGGCCGCGACCGCCAAGATCGCCAGTGCCGTCGTGTCCACCGGTGTCGTGTCGCTCGAGGGGAACCGAAAGGTTGTTCAGCACCTCGAGGGGGGCATCGTCCGTGACATTCATGTCCGCGAGGCCGATTTCGTGGAACAGGGCGATGTTCTGATCACAATGGAGACCGTCGAAGCCGAGACGAACCTGCAACTGCTGCGGCAGCGCCAACTGACCAACATGGCCGCCGAGGCGCGGCTGCTCGCGGAGCGGGACCAGAGCGAGACAATTTCCTTCCCTCAGGAATTGCTCGTGTCCGAGGATTTCGACGTCATTGCCGCGCTGGAAAGCCAGCGGTCGATCTTCGACGACCGCCGTTCGATCCTTGCATCGCGGACCGATATCCTCGAGACGCGGATCACCCAGCTTGAACGGCAGATCGAGGGGCTTTCGCTGCAACAGGATGCCTACGAGCGGCGGCTTGAACTCCGGACCGAACTGATCGAGCGACTGACCGGCGGCGCGAAACGTGGTGTGATCGAAGGCAACCGCGTCAACGACCTGCAGGATGGTCTCATCCAGATCGAGGCGCAGCTGGGTGCTGTGATCACCGACATAGCCAGTGCCGAGAATTCGATCGGTGAAACCCGTCTCAACCTGATCCAGGTGCGCCAGGAATACTCGGAACGCGCTAGCGTCGAACTGAAGGAGGTGCAGGACGAGCTGCGCGAGGTCCAGGAACGCATCAAGGTCGCCGAAGATCAGCTGAACCGGACCGAGATCCGCGCGCCCAGCTCGGGCACGGTTCAGAACGTGTCGGTATCAACCGAAGGCTCGGTGATCCGTCCGGGCGAAATCCTGATGGAGATCGTGCCCCAGGATGAAGAGCTGATCATCAACGCGCAGATTTCGCCGATCGATATTGACCAGGTGGTGCCGGGACTGGAAACCGAGGTGCGCTTTTCCGCGTTTAAAAGCGGCCTGACACCAGTCATCCTGGGCGAGGTTCAAAGCGTCTCGGGCGACACGATTACCGAGGACGAGAACACCCCGCCCTATTACCTGGCCCGGGTGCATGTGGACGAAGAAGACATGCCCGAAAACATCCGCGAAGGCCTGACCGCCGGCATGCCCGTCGATGTCGTGATCGCGACCGGCGAAAGGAGCGTGTTCTACTACATCATCCAGCCGCTGGCGGATGCCGTCGCCAAAAGCGTGCGTGAGGAATAGCCACCCGTTGCGACCGCGCTCGTTTCGGGCGCGGCCATCGCTTGAACGCGAAGCACCGATATATTAACGTTTGGTTAATCAACGCGGAGCCTGTCGCGTCGATCGCAAAAATGTCTGCTTGCGACTGTGCAGGCTTCGCCTCAGGAGGCCCGCTCGGAGATGGTGCACCTGCCCGTTTATGTCCTGAGCCTGCCCGACACGGTGCGCCGTGCGCGTCTCTTGTCGACACTGACGACAGCCGGCATCGAATACGAGATGATCTGGGGCATCGATGGCCGTTCCGGTCTTCCCGCGAAATACGAACCCATGATCGACCGTGCGACCGCGCGGCAATACTTGGGCCGCGACATGTCGGACGGCGAGTTTGCATGCGCCCTGTCGCATCTTTCGATCTACCAGGCCTTCCTCAAGACCGGACTGCCCGGTGCCGTGGTCTTCGAAGACGATGCCGTGATTACCCCGGGCTTTCTCAAGGTCTACGAAAGCCTTGAGACACCGCCTTGCGATCTTCTGTTCCTGGATCACCGGCGGACGTATGTGAATCCGGGCAACAAGATGACACTGGGTTCGGGGTTCGGCGCGGTCGAAGCCACCATCCCGCCCTTCCTGGCCAATGGCTACGTCATCTCGCGCGAGGGGGCCGAGTATATCCTGGCCAATGCGCTGCCCCTGTCGCGCCCGGCGGATTGGCCTTGCGACCTTGGCCCGCTCACGAAATATGCCTGTACGCCGCGGCTGGTCGACCATCCGGACAAGGCCAGTTCGAACTCGAGCCTGGAACAGGGGCGCCGCAAGCCCAAGCGCCCCCGCATCCACCGATTTCTGCGCAAGGAATACTGGCGCAACTGGCGGCTCAAGCGCAGTTCGACCCTGATCGCCTGACCGCGACGCAGGGGAATCGCACTTGAGCTTTGACAGTTGTGCAGAACTGGATTCTTGAGGTTTCATCATCAGATGGAGCTTCGA
>CAJXWO010000096.1 GCA_913062865.1 uncultured Paracoccaceae bacterium
GTCTTGCCGTGGTCAACGTGACCAACGGTCCCGATGTTCACATGCGGTTTCGAACGATCAAACTTTTCCTTTGCCATCCTTCAGGCGCCTCGTGGTTCGGGGGTCGCCATCGACCCGGTTCATCTCCGCGCGCCGTTTATTGCGTGGGTCAGGGAAAATCAAGCGTCAGTTGGCGGCACTCGCTGCCGCATCCGGTCCGGCGTTTTCCGCGCCGTCGACCCCGGCCACCAGGCTGCTGGCAGACAGCGTCGCCGCATCCGCATCAGGGGCCATCACCTCGGGTTCGATCACCGTCTCGTCCGGCAGCGCCGGCCCGTCCGGGGAGCCCTCGGACGCCGCCGCGGCCGGGCCCGCGTCTTCCCCGCCAAACCAGTTCTCTTCCTTGTTCATCCGCACCAGCCAGCGTTCGATCTGCTTGGCCAGGTTGTAGGTCAGATTCTCCATCTGGGTTTCCTTGGACTGGGTCAGCCCCGAGCCCACGACCGTTTCGCCGGACAGGCTTTCGAGAACCGTGAATTGCTGGGGTTCGTCATTGAGCTTGCGTCCCTCGGCGTCGTCCCACGCAGTCACGTTCACGATCAGCACCGACTTCGGAGACAGCACCACGGGGATGCCCGGCTGGGCCAGCACGTAGCCCTCGACCGAGATGCCCAGGTGATAGAGCCGTTCGCCCTCGTAGCGGCCGAACCGGTCCGAGATGGCCTTTTTGACCGCTTCGATCCATTCCTCGTTGCTGGCCTCGCGCGAGACGGGGCCCTGCACGATGTTGGGCGCCACCACAACGTTGTGCCCGAGTGCGAAATTGCCAAGCGGCACCGGCGGCTCTTGCAGGTCCTGCACGGCGCAGCCGGCAAGGGACAGGATCAGGGCGAAGATTGCGGTGAGGCGCAGCATGGTCGTCTCCGTGTGATGGGCCCTGCCCGGATAGCCCAGCCGGGCCCCTGCTGCAATCATTGCGGACTGACAGTTGCGTCAGCGGCAGTAGGACCCGCTACGGTAGCGCGCGGTGTCGAAATGAAAGTGATCGCGGTGAAACGCGTTCGCCTCGGGACCGAGCACGGTGCCGAACGGCCCGCAGGCGCGGGCATGCATCTTGCGCAGTATCGCGCCCTGCCCCTGCTGGGTCCATCCCCGCAGCACCGTGATCTCGGACCCGTCGCGCATTCGGAAACCGGCGATGTCGATCGCGCGTCCCTTGCCATGCTCCGAGATCCGCGCGCCCCGCTGGTTGTTGCGGGTCCGGCAGGCGTAATGGGCCACCACGTGGATCTCGCGCACCCCGCCGCCGGTCTGGCCCACGGCGGGTTTCATGCCCCGGTCGACCCAGGATTTCAGCGCCTTCGCGGTGCCGCAATCCATCACCGCCCGCTGGCTGAGCGCGACGCCCGAGACGCTGCGCAACCGCACGGCGCTGGCCACGCCGCAACCCGCGATCTCTCCGGGCACGGTGCCGATTTCCTCGCCCTGCAGATCGGTGTCCCCACAGACCGCGCCACGGGCCAGGGCCTGACGCTTGGCCATCGCCTTTTGCTCGACCGTGCCGGGGCGCTTGAGCGGGCGCAGGGTCGTGGACAGGCCCGCGACAAAGGCCAGCTGGGCCGCGGCGGCCTCTTCGATGGCATCGGGGCGCAGGCTGGGGCGCAGGCGCGGCAGGGCCGTGGCCAGCGGCACCGCTGGGCTCAACTCTGGGGTGTCGGGGCGGGCGGTCTCCGGCCGGGACAGCGCCGCGATCTGCTGCATTTCCGCCGGATCGGCGTCGCCTTCGGCCATAGGGCGGAGTTCGGGGCGCAGGCTCGTCTCGGGTGCCGCGGCGAAGGCGGGCCCGCCCAGTGCGCACAGCGCAAGGATCAGCACCGCCGCCCTCATCCGTCCCGCTTCACCCGGCCGAAATCCGGCGCGTCGGTGTCCTGACCGGCCTCGATGATCCCGCGGCGAATGGCGCGGGTGCGGGTGAAATAGGCATGCAGGTGGTCGCCATCTCCGGTGCGGATCGCCCGTTGCAACGCAAACAGCTCTTCGGTGAAGCGCCCCAGGATCTCGAGCGTGGCGTCCTTGTTCGTCAGGAACACGTCACGCCACATGGTCGGGTCGCTGGCCGCGATGCGGGTGAAGTCGCGGAACCCGGCGGCGGAATACTTGATGACCTCGCTGTCGGTCACCCGGCGCAAGTCGTCGGCCACGCCCACCATCGTATAGGCGATGAGATGCGGCGCGTGGCTGGTGACGGCCAGCACCAGATCGTGGTGATCGGGATCCATCTCGTCGACATAGGAGCCCATGCCTTCCCACAGCGTGCGCAGTCGCGCGACGGCCTGGGGATCGCTGCCCGTGACCGGGACGAGCAGGCACCAGCGGTTGTCGAACAGCTCGGCAAAGCCCGACTCGGGCCCCGAATGCTCTGTCCCTGCCAGCGGATGGCCGGGTACGAAATGGACGCCCGCGGGGATATGGGGGCCGACCGCGTCGATCACGGCGCGCTTGACCGAGCCCACATCCGACACCGTGGCCCCCGGTTTCAGCATCGGGCCGATCTCTTTTGCCACCGCTCCCATGGCGCCCACGGGCACGCACAGAACGACAAGGTCGGCGCCGTCGACCGCTTCGGCCGCGCTGTCGCAGACCCGGTCGCACAGGCCGATGCGGCGGGCGGTCTCGCGGGTCTCGGCAGAGCGGGCATAGCCCGTGACCTCGCCCGCGAGGCCAGCGCGCTTCATCGCCCAGAACATTGACGACGCGATCAGCCCCAGCCCGATCAGGGCCACGCGGTCATAGACCACGCTCACCGGGCACCGCCCTTGAACTGGCCAATCGCGTGGGCCACACGGCGGCAGGCGGATTCGTCACCCACCGTGATGCGCAGGCAGTGCGGCAGCTTGTAGCTGCCGACCCGGCGCACGATCAGGCCCTGGGTCTTGAGATAGGCGTCACAGGCCTCGGCCTCGTCCGCCGATCCGAAGCGCGCGAGGATGAAATTCGCGGTCGAGGTGTCCGAGGGCACGCCGTGTTCGGCCAGCGCCTCGGCCAGCCAGGCGCGCAGGCGGGTGTTGTCGGTGCGGCATTTCTCGGCCCAGTCGCGGTCGCGGATCGCGGCCTCGGCGGCGGCCAGTGCCGCCGTCGACAGGTTGAATGGCCCGCGTACACGGTTCAGCACGTCGATGATCGGCTTCGGGCCATAGCCCCAACCCACGCGCAGCCCGCCCAGCCCGTAAAGCTTGGAAAAGGTGCGGGTCATCACGACGGTCTCTCGCGCGTCGATCAGCGCGGCGCCGCCATCGTAGCCCTCGACATATTCGGCATAGGCCCCGTCGATGACCAGCAGCACATGGGGCGGCAGCGCATCGGCCAGCCGGGCCAGTTCAGCCTCGCCGATCATGGTGCCGGTCGGGTTGTTCGGGTTCGCCAGAAAGACCAGCCGTGTGCGGTCGGTCACCGCGTCGAGGATCGCGTCGATATCGGTCACGCGCTCGCGCTCGGGCACCTCCACGGGCGTGCCGCCCGCGGCAAGGGTCGAGATACGGTACATGGCAAAGCCGTGTTCGGTATGGATCACCTCGTCGCCCGGTCCGACATAGGCCTGGCACAGAAAGGTGATGATCTCGTCCGAGCCCACGCCACAGATGATCCGCTCGGGGTCAAGGCCATGGACCTCCCCGATGGCCGCACGCAGTTTCGCGTGATCGGTCGAGGGATAGCGATGCAGGTCGAAGGCCGCGCGGCGATACGCCTCCACCGCGGCTTCGGACGGCCCGAACGGATTCTCGTTCGAGCTGAGCTTGACGACATTGCTGACCCCGTCGATCTGAGACGCCCCGCCTTCGTAAAGCGCGATGTCCATGATCCCGGGCTGTGGCGTGATGGCAGTCATGATCCCTCCGGTCCGGGCTGTCTTAGCGCCCGGGGGGCGAGGTGAAAAGCCGTGAAACGACGCGTTGGCGCGGTTGTGTCCACCGGGCGACGTCATGACAAGCGCTGCCAAACATGGGCTGCCCTTAGGGCGCGCAGGAAACGCCCGGATCCTTGCGGCCATCGCTCATATCGCTGTCGTCGTGTCGCAAAACATGGCAGGCTCCGCCCGTGTCCTCCGTCTCCACGTGGTCTTGGTGCCCCCGCGCCCCGGGCCTGACCCGGGGCCTCTGGTCGATGCCCTGCTCACGGGGCGGTTACGCACGAAGCAGCGGCGCGATGATGTCGCAAGCCTGGAACGCGCAGCCCCAGGCGCACAAACGCCCAGAAGGGTGTCCGCGGGGCCGCACCCGTGATCTCGGGGTCAGGGCGCCCTCCGCTTGCAGGGACTCTGATACAGATTCACAGCATCCCCCCAAACACAAAAAGGCCCGCCACCAGGGCGGGCCTTCGCATCTTGCAAAACCGCAGAAGTCTTAGTTCTGCGCGTAGTATTCGATGACGAGGTTTGGTTCCATCTGCACCGCGTAGGGCACGTCGCCCAGGCCCGGGGTGCGGACGAATTTCGCGGTCAGCTTGGCGTGGTCGGCCTCGATGTAATCGGGCACGTCGCGCTCGGGCAGCTGGGTCGCTTCGAGGATCGCGGCCATCTGCTTGGACTTCTCGCGGACCTCGACCACATCGCCTTCCTTCACGCGGTAGGAGGGGATGTTGACGCGCTGGCCGTTCACCAGGACATGGCCGTGGTTCACGAACTGGCGCGCTGCAAAGATGGTCGACACGAACTTGGCGCGGTAGACGACCGCGTCGAGGCGGCGTTCCAGCAGACCGATGAGCAGCTCACCGGTGTCGCCGCGCAGACGCTCGGCCTCGCG
>CAJXWO010000097.1 GCA_913062865.1 uncultured Paracoccaceae bacterium
GTCAGCATCTCGATCACGCCGCGCGTGTTCATCGACGAATTCCACGCCATGTTGGCCATGTACATCATCAGCGTGTCGATGCGGTATGGATCGCCCGCATGGGCGTTCGAGATCACCATGTGCATCAACCCGTGGGCCGACATCGGGTTTTCCCAGGTGAAGGCCTTGTCGATGCGCGCCGCGCTGCCATCCGCGCGCAGGCACAGGTCGTCGGGGCCCTGAACGAAACCCAGATGCGGGCCATCTAGGGACGCACCGGGCGTGACCGTGCAATGGGGCTTCGGATGCGCCGTCGCGGGCTTGGGGTAGGGCGGCTTGAAGCGGAAGCCGCCGGGCACCTCGACACTGCCCAGAAGGATCTGCAGCACATGGAGCGCGCGCGCGGTCTGAAACCCGTTCGAGTGCGCGCTGACCCCGCGCATCGCATGAAAACTGACCGGGCGGCCCAGCATGGTCTCGTGCCGCTCGCCGCGGACATCGGTCCAGGGTCGGTTCAGCACGATGGGCTCGTCGAAGGCCACACGCGCGATCTCGGCTGCGACGGCGCGGATCTGCTGGGCGGTCAGCCCGCAGCGCTCGGCCACCGCCTCGGGTGCGTATTGCGGGTCAAGATAGCGCTCGGCCATCTTGTGAAACACCGGGCGATGGGTGATGCCCGCCCGCCGCAGCGAGCCCGCCAGATCGGGGCGCACGCCCGGCTGGTCAAAAGGTGCGGGCTTGCCCGTCACCCGGTCCATGACCAGGGGTTTGCCGTCTGCGTCGCGCATCAAAAGGCCGTGCTCGGGCGATTTCGAATCGCAATTCACCAGCACCGGCGCATTGGTCCACCGGGCCAGGTAGTCGAGGTCGATCTTACCCGCCCGCATCAGCACATGGATGAGCGACAGGATGAACAGCCCATCGGTCCCCGGTGTGATCCCCAGCCACTCATCCGCCACCGCGTTGTAGCCGGACCGCACCGGGTTCACCCCGATCACCTTGGCGCCCCGTTCCTTGAGCTGCCCGATGCCCATCTTGATCGGGTTGCTGTCATGGTCCTCGGCCACGCCGAAGATCATGAAAAGCTTGGTGTGCTCCCAATCGGGCTGCCCGAATTCCCAGAACGCCCCGCCCATTGTGTAGATGCCCGCAGCGGCCATGTTGACCGAACAGAACCCGCCATGGGCCGCATAGTTGGGCGTACCGAATTGCTGCGCCCACCAGCTGGTGAAGGATTGCGACTGGTCGCGCCCGGTGAAAAAGGCAAGCTTTTCCGGCGCCGTCTCGCGCAGCGGTTTGAGCCAGCTGACGGCTGTTTCCAGCGCCTCGTCCCAGCTGATCTCCTCGAACTGGCCCGAGCCGCGCGGACCCACGCGCCTGAGCGGAGCACGCAGGCGCGACGGCGCATTGTGCTGCATGATGCCCGCGCTGCCCTTGGCGCACAGAACGCCGCGGTTCACCGGGTGGTCGCGGTTGCCCTCGATATAGGCGACCTTGCCGTCCTTCAGATGCACGTCGATCCCGCAGCGGCAGGCGCACATATAGCAGGTCGTCTTGCGCACCTCGTCCGAGACATTGGGCGATGTGTCGATTGTGGGCTGGGTCATGATGCTCCGAAAAAGGGCGGCAGGCGGGGATCAGACTGGTCCGACCGCGCGCCATGGTCAATCCCGCACAGCGCCGCCCGCGGCATTCCGCGCCCCTGTTCACGGGGCGTGTTTTTCCGATGCCAATCATAGCGGGACTTTTCGAAAATCCGATGCCCGTGGGGCCGCATTGCCTAGCGCTGGTTTTCTGCTCAGACGCGTGCTTTACGGCGCATCTGCAAGGGCTCAGACTTCGGTCATGCGGATCGTGTCGCTCAATGTCCAGAACATGCGCCTGCGCCAGGGCGTGGACGGCGCGCGTCTCGATGGGGCGCGGGATGGCGACATGCCCGGAGCAGACAGCGCGCGGCTGGACCTGATCGACCGGCAACTGACCGCACGTCTGCTGGCAGAGGCGGATGGCGATGTGATCGCCCTGCAAGAGGTGTTCGACCGCGCGACGCTCGATTTCTTTCACGATGCCTTTCTGCGGCCTGCTGGCGTGCCCGCCTATCCGTACCGTGTTTGCAGACCGGGCAATGATGGGCGGGGCCCGAACGTGGCGCTCTTGTCGCGCCGGATGCCCGATCTGGTGCAGAGCCATGCCCATGTCACGGCGCGCGACCTGGGGCTCGGAGGCATCTCGGAGAAATTGGCCAAGGGCCCGATCTTTCGCCGCGATCTGCTGACCGTCCGTTTCGGTGCGCTCACGCTTTTCATCTGCCATTTCAAGGCGCCCTATCCCGACCCGCGCGCCGCCTGGGACACGCGGTGGTCCGAGGCGTTGGCGGCGCGCCAGGTGATCGAGCGCCGCTTTGCCAACCCTGCCCGCGCGCTCTGGCTGATCGTGGGGGATCTGAACGAACCGGCCGAGGTGCAGGATCCCGGTCCCTCGGCCCTCGCACCGCTGACAGAGGGCTTCGCGGTCGATCTGATGGAACGGCTGCCCGAGGCAGAGCGCTGGTCCTACCAACTGCCCGACAGCGCAGTCTATGCGCAGCCCGACGGGCTCTTGGCGTCCCCCGCGCTGGCGGCTCGGTTTCCCGAGGCGATGCCGCAGATCCTGCGCGCGGGCCTTGGCCGGGACGCCGCTGCATATCAGGGCGCACGCCTGCCCGGCGTGGGACAGGACCGGCCCCATGCCAGCGATCACGCGGCGTTGGCGCTGGACCTGCCCGGCCTTTGACGTTCAGCCGAAGACCCGTGTCAGCGCGCCATCCACCGCATCGGTGATCGCGTCGATATCGTCGGGCGTGGCGATCAGCGCAGGGCTGAAGCACAGTGTGTTATTGTAACCGGGGACCGACCGGTTGGTGACGCCCACGATCACGCCTTGCGCCATGCAATCGGCGGTCACGGCCTGGGCCAGCTTTTCGGCGACCGGCTCGCGGCTCACGCGGTCGGCCACAAGTTCAGCCCCGCAGAACAGACCCGCGCCGCGCACATCGCCGATGACCGCGTGCTTCTCCATGAGCGCGTGCAGGTTCTCCATCAGCCGCGCGCCCATGGCGGTCGTGTTTTCGAGCAGACCTTCCTCCTCGATGATCGCCATGTTTTCGAGCGCCGCCGCGGGACCGGCGGTGCAGCCGCCAAAGGTCGAGATATCGCGGAAATAATCCATCGGATCGGTGGCATCAGATTTGAAGAGGTCGAACACCTCTTCGGTGGTGACAAGACACGCGATCGCTGCGTAGCCAGAGGCCACGCCCTTGGCCATGGTCACCATATCGGGCTCGACCCCGTAATTCTGGTAACCGAACCAGGTGCCGGTGCGGCCCACGCCGCACACCACCTCGTCGATATGCAAGAGCACATCGTGGCGGCGGCAGATCTCTTGCACCTTTTCCCAATAGCCATGGGGCGGGGTGATCACGCCACCGCCCGCGGTCACGGGTTCGAGACACAGCGCGCCCACGGTATCGGGTCCTTCGCGCAGGATCACCTGCTCGATCTGGTCGGCCGCCCATTCGCCGTAATTCTCGACCGGTGCGCCCTGATCGCCCGCGCGGTACTCCAGGCAATGGGGCACACGGACAAAGCCGGGGGCGAAGGGGCCGTATTGCGCGTTGCGCTCGTCCTGTCCGCCCGCCGACAGGCAGCCGATGGTGGTGCCGTGATAGTCGCGATCGCGGTAGAGGATCTTGTGCTTCTTTCCGCCATAGCGCTTGTGCGCGATCTGGCGGACCATCTTGAACGCCTTCTCATTCGCCTCGGAGCCCGAGTTGCAATAATAGACGCGGGTCATGCCCGGCATCTTCTCGATCAGCCGCTCGGCAAAGCGCGCACCGGGTACTGACCCGGCAGCGCCTGCGAAATAGTTGAGCTTGAGAAGCTGGTCGCGCACCGCGTTGGCGATCCGTTCGCGCCCGTAGCCCACATTCACCGTCCAGACCGCACCCGACACGGCATCGAGATGTTCCTTGCCGTTCTGGTCCCAGACGCGCATCCCCTTGCCCTCGACGATGATCCGGGGATCGGACGTCTCGTAGGGTTTGTGCTGGCTCAGGTGATGCCAGACATGGGCGCGGTCGGCCTCGACGATCTTGCTCAGGTCATTGTCGGTGAATGTGCCGTCCATTGCGGGGCTCCGTCTGTATGGGGTGCCGGAATAGGCTGTCCCAAGATTCCCCGGGACGCACGATTGATCAAGCCCCGCCCTGTACGACGGCGGGAACCGGCATCGCGCAGGTGAACGGGTGATCATGGTCGCCAAGGCCGCGTGGGGCGCAAACGTCACCCCCACGATCCGCTCATTTGAAGAGAATTTGGTGGAGCCTAGGGGAGTCGAACCCCTGACCTCTTGCATGCCATGCAAGCGCTCTCCCAACTGAGCTAAGGCCC
>CAJXWO010000098.1 GCA_913062865.1 uncultured Paracoccaceae bacterium
GCGATCCAGCCTGCCGACAGGTTCGTGACCATGCCCGCGATCTCGTAGAGCACGAACAGATAGGCCAGCTGGATGGGTGAGAACCCCAGCGTGTGGAAGTGCAAGAGCACCAGCATCCGCAGCGCGCCATCGGTCAGCATGAAGGCCCAATAGGCCGCCGTGACGGCGATATACGCCGACAGGCCTTGCGCGCGCTCGGTCACAGCATGTCCCCGACCATCAGCGCCACATCGACCAGCCGGTGGGCATAGCCCATCTCGTTGTCGTACCAGGCGTAGATCTTCACCTGCGTGCCGTTCACCACCATGGTCGAGGGCGCGTCGACGATCGACGACCGCGTGTCGTTGACATAATCGGCGGACACGAGCGGGCGGTCCTCGTAGCCCAGGATGCCGGCCATCGCGCCCTCTGAGGCGGATTTGAACAGCGCGTTGACCTCTTCTGCGGTGGTCGTGCGCTCCACCTCGAACACGCAATCGGTGATCGACGCGTTCAAAAGCGGCACCCGCACCGCGTGGCCGTTCAGCCGGCCTGTCAGTTCCGGATAGATGAGCGTGATCGCCGTGGCGCTGCCAGTGGTCGTGGGGATCAGCGAATTCAGCGCTGACCGTGCGCGGCGCAGGTCCTTTGCGGGCCGGTCCACAATGGTCTGGGTGTTGGTCACGTCGTGGATCGTGGTGATCGAGCCGTGCTTGATGCCCAGGGATTCGTGAATGACCTTCACCACCGGGGCCAGGCAATTCGTCGTGCAACTGGCCGCCGTGACGATCTTGTGCGCGGCCGGGTCATAAGTGCGCTGGTTCACGCCGTAGACGATATTGGCGGTGGGCCCGTCCTTGACCGGGGCCGAGACGACGACCTTTTTCACGCCCGCGTCGAAATAGGGGGCCAGCTTGGCCTCGGACTTGAAGACACCGGTGCAGTCGATCACCACGTCGACGCCGTCCAGCGGCAGGTCCCCCAGATCGCGCGTGCCGATAAAGGGCAGGCGGGTGCCGTCGATGGTCAGGCTGTCGGCGTCATGGGAAAAATCCGCGTCCCAGCGGCCATGCACCGTGTCGAATTCCAGAAGATGCGCATGCATCGCCGGGTCGCCCACCGCATCGTTGATCCAGGCGATCTTGGCGCCCCGCTCCAGAAGCGGCTTCAGGGCCAGCTTGCCGATCCGGCCCAGGCCGTTGACTGCGTAGACGGTCATTGATGTTCCTCGAGTTCAATGCGGCCGATCTCGTCGATGGCGCGTTGCAATGCGATGCGGTCCAGCTCTGCGATGGGCAGCGCGGCAAAAGCGGCGATCCGGTGCTTGAGCGCGGCATAGGCCTCTTGGAAGGCCAGCGCACGCTGGGCGGTCGTGCCCTCGGCCTTGACCGGGTCGGGCACGCCCCAATGGGCGCTGATGGGCTGGCCGGTCCAGGCCGGGCAATCCTCGTTCGCGGCGTGGTCGCAGACGGTGAAGACGAAATCGAAGGCGGGCGCGTCCGGGCCCCGGACTTCGGCGATATTCTTGGCGCGCAGGCCCGACGTGTCGTGCCCCTTGGCCTGCAAAAGCGCGATGGCCTCGGGGTTCAGCTCGGAATAGGGCCGCGTGCCTGCGGAATAGGCGGCAAAACGATCGCCTGCCAGGTCGCGCAGAAGCGTTTCGGCAAAGATCGACCGGGCCGAGTTGCCGGTGCAGATGAACAGCGCATTGAACCGCCTTGGCGTCTCAGTCCGGATGGTTGGCGCGGCGGCGCTGCGCGGATCACACAACTCGGGCCGACCACGGCAGCAATCCAGCAGCAGATCGTCGAACATCTCGCGCACCGCGCCCATGGCCACGGCATAGCGCAGCGATGTTCCCGCGCGTTCCTGATCGACCAGCCCGGCCGACATGAGCGCGGCCAGGTAGGCCGACAGCGTGCTGGGTTTCAGGCCCAGGGCCTCGCCGATCTCGCCCGCGGGCACACGGTCGGGATAGCGCCGCATCAGCAGGCGAAAGATCGCCAGCCGCTGCGGATGCCCGAGGGTAGAAAGCTGAGAAGGCACTGCGGAGATCATATTTCGTGAATATCGGAAATATGACCCGCGTCAACCCGCGTTTTGCCCACGCGACACCAACCGGCCCGGGTCGAAACGCCCGGGCCGGTCCGATGTCAGTAGGGGTTCTTGGCGCCGCGATCCGTGGACAGGGATTGATGCCCCCGCGCCACCAAAAGCTCGATGGCGTCGGCCAGATGTTCCTTGGCGATGTTGTAATCCCCCCGTTCCGAGCGGATGCGATGCGCCTCGATCATCACGTCGGCATGGCGATAGCCCTCGGGCGGCTCGAACCGGTAGCTGGCCAGTTCGATCCGCAGGCCCAGCGGGTCGCGGAAATAGATCGATTCCATGAAGCCCCGGTCGACCGGGCCGGAATGGGTGACACCCCGCGCATCCAACCGTTCGGCCACCTGCCAGAAACTCGCCTGGCTCACGTTCAGCGCCAGGTGATGGAGCGAACCCACCGCCTCGGGCACCGGGGTCGCATCGGGTTTGCGGTCTTCGTTGGTGAAGATCGTGATCAGCCGCCCGTCGCCCGGATCGAAGTACAGATGCCCCTCTTTCGGGTCATCCAGATTGGGTTGGTCGAAGATGAAAGGCATGCCCAGCACCCCCTCCCAGAAGTCGATGGAGGTCTGCCGGTCCGCCCCGATGATCGTGATATGGTGCACGCCTTGGGTTTGTATCTTGCGCAATTCGTTCTGAGCCATGGGTCGCCTCCTGATCTCTTTGAGATCGATATAGCGCATCCTGGCCGGTCTTTGTTGCGCGCTCATGCACAGGGCATGCGCCCTGCCGGCAGTTCCGCGCGCTGGCGCATTGACCCGGATCAACGTGCGCCGCTTCAGGCTATGGCACTTTGGCCGTGCCATGCAACGGAGGAGGCGCTCATGGAACGGCATGTCATCTGGTTCGACGATCTGGCCCGCGGGGATGTGCCGCTGGTCGGCGGCAAGAACTCGTCCCTGGGCGAAATGGTCCAGCAATTGGGGCAAAAGGGTATCCGCGTGCCCCCGGGCTTCGCCACCAGTGCCGATGCGTTCCGCGCCTTCATCACCGCCAATGGGCTCGACAGCGTGATCGCAGAGACCACGCAGGATCTGGCCCAGGGCAAGATCACGCTGCACGCCGCCGGTCAGCATATCCGCGCGGCGATCAAGGGTGGCGACTGGCCCGAGGATATTCGCGCGGCCATCGAAGCGGCCTATGACGGGCTGAGCGAAAGGGCCGGGCAAGAGAACGTGTCGGTCGCCGTTCGCTCTTCGGCCACGGCCGAGGATCTGCCCGATGCCAGTTTCGCGGGCCAGCAGGAGACCTATCTGAACATCCGCGGCAAGGCGCAGCTTCTCGAGGCGTGCCGCGATTGCTATGCCTCGCTTTTCACCGACCGGGCGATCAGCTACCGGACGGTCAAGGGCTTCGATCACACCCAGGTCGCGCTGTCCGTGGGCGTCCAGCAGATGGTGCGCTCGGATATCGGCGGGTCGGGGGTGATGTTCTCCATCGACACCGAAACGGGCTTTGACAAGGTCGTGCTGATCAACGCCGCCTGGGGGCTGGGCGAAAACGTGGTGCAAGGTGCGGTCACGCCCGACGAATACCGCGTGTTCAAACCTTTCCTCGACCGCCCCGGCCTGACCCCCATCGTCGAACGCAGCCTGGGCGCGAAAGAGATCAAGATGATCTATGCGACCACCGGGCCCGAGCCCACGCGCAACGTGCCCACCTCTCGGGCCGAACGGGGGCAGTTCGTCCTGTCCGAGCCCGAGATCCTGGAATTGGCCCGCGCCGCCAAGACGATCGAGGAGCATTACGGCCTGCCCATGGACATGGAATGGGCCCGGGACGGGGTGACGAACGAGTTGTTCATCGTGCAGGCCCGCCCCGAAACCGTGCAATCGCGGGCCGAGGCCGGGGCGATGAAGACCTATGAGGTCAAATCGCCCGGCAAGGCGCTTGTCACCGGGCTGAGTGTCGGCAGCGCGGCGGCCAAGGGGCGCGTCTGCCTGATCGAACATGCCAGCGACATCGACCGGTTCGTTGACGGCGCGATCCTTGTGACCTCCACCACCGACCCCGACTGGGTGCCGATCATGAAACGCGCCGCGGCCATCGTCAC
>CAJXWO010000099.1 GCA_913062865.1 uncultured Paracoccaceae bacterium
CAACGTCATCAACAGCGGCGACAGCACCTCGGACATCCGCTCCTACGTCAACTCGGTGCTCCAGGACGCATCGTAAGCCGGTCACACGCACGGGTGCACAGACCGAACCCACTCAGCAAGGAGATACATCATGAAACGCATCATCGCAGCATCCACCAGCGCAATGGCAACCCTGACCGGCGCCGCATCGGCCATGGCCCCCGAGGCCGACCTGACCGAGATCCGCAAGTTCGCACCGCAGGCCGACCTGACTGTGCTGTCGGACGCAGAGGTTCTGAGCATCCTCAACGTCATCAACAGCGGCGACAGCACCTCGGACATCCGCTCCTACGTCAACTCGGTGCTCCAGGACGCATCGTAAGATGCCGCTTCCCCGGCGCAGCGCAAAGCGCTGGCCGGGGTGCCTTTGACAGCTCAGCCGCCCGTTTCGGGCGGCCGCTTATGTTTTGGGGTCCGCGATGCTCATGCGGCTCCGCCGGGCCCGGGCATATGGGCCACCCGCTCGAGACAATCGATGTCGCCACCGCAGATCGCGGCCTCATGGGCAAGGATGGTCTCGATCGGCCAATCCCACCACGCGATCCGCAGCAGGCGCGTCACGGTCGCGGGATCGAAACGGTCGCGCAGGGGCCGCGCGGGATTGCCGGCAACAATCGTGTAAGGCGCGACCTTGCCGTGGACCACTGCGCCCGCTCCGACGATCGCGCCGCTACCGATCTCGGCACCCGGCAAAAGACGCGCGCCCTGCCCGATCCAGACATCGTTGCCTATGATCGTGTCCGGCCCCGGCCCGGGCATCGACGGGCGGCCCGCCGCGGGCCCGCCACCGAAGACGGCGAACGGAAAGCTCGAGATCCCGTCGTACCGGTGATTGGCCGAAGCCGTGATAAAAACCGCGCCATCGGCGATCTGGCAGAAGCGTCCGATCACCAGGCGCTCGGGCGAAAAATCGAAAAGATACGGCGCCAGCCGTGCCGCCCAATCCTCGGGCGGGTCAAAGGCGCTGGCGTAGCTGTAGTCGCCGACCTCGATCCGGGGATGGTCGATGACGGGTTTCAGAAAAACGGTACCGGCATGGACGCTGCCATCGGGCAGAGCCACCGGGTGACGGGTGTCAGGCGTGGGAAAGCTGTCGGGCATGGAGACCTCGTGATCCGATTGAAAACGCGGGTTGCGGTTCAGATCGCGGTCTTGTCCATGTCGCCCTCCATCAGCTTTCTCGCGTCCTACCGCAAACCCGGCCGAATGAAAAGCCGCCCGTCCCGGGCCTGCCTCGGGACCTCGGGTTCTCAGGCCGCCGGGCGGGCCGCGTAGCGCGGGCTCTGGACGACGCCCGCATCGAAAAGCTGTGCGATCTCGGTGTCGCTCATCCGGACCACATCGCCCAGGATTTCCTCGGTATGCGCCCCCAGCACAGGGGCCGGCGCGGGCGCCGTCCGCGGCTGTGCCGAGAACTGCGTGGGCAGACCCGGCACCGGGAAGGTGCCCAGCCCGGGCTGGGCCAGTTCCGAGAACATCGGGTTCGCGGTCGACAGGTCGGGGTCTTCGGCCACGGCCTCTTTCACGGTGCGGAACTGCGACCAGGTGAGCCCTGCCGCATCGAACATCGGCCCGAACTCCGCAACCGAGCGCGCCGCGAACCAGGGCGTCAGGATCGCGGTGATCTCGTGGCGCAGCTCCCAGCGCACCCCCTCGTCCTTGAGCGACCGGCCGGTGCGTGCCTCGAGCGCGGCCATCTCGGCCTCGGTTCCCGTTGCCTTGACAAGCCCCGCCCATTGCCGCGCGGTCAGGCCGATCACCATAACCCGCTTGCCATCGGCGCAGACGAAATCCTGACCATAGGCCCCGTAGAGCGCATTGCCGGACTTGCCCCGTTCCTCGGCATTCACGACCGCGTCCCCGATCATGCCCAGATGGCCGAGCGTCGCCGCCGCCACGTCCTTGAGCGCAAGCTCCACATCCTGGCCGACCCCCTTTCGCAACCGGTGGCGTTCGGCCGCCAAAAGCGATGAGACGACCAGGTTGCCCGCCATGCAATCCCAGGCAGGCAGCGCATGGGCCACGGGGTCCTCGTAGCCCTCGGGCCCGGTCATGGCCGGGATGCCCAGCGCAGGGTTCACGGTGTAGTCCACCTGTGGCCGCCCATGCCGGTCACCGGTCAGGGTGACCATGATCAGGTCCTCGCGGTGCTGGCTCAGGGTCTCGTGATCCATCCAGCCGCGCACCCGCAGGTTGGTGATGAACATGCCTGCATCTTCGCCCGGGGCGGTGATGATGCGGGTCACCAGCTCGCGCCCCTCGGGCGATTTCATGTCGACGGCGATGGAGCGTTTGCCCTTGTTCAGCCCCGCCCAGAACAGGCTCTGGCCCGACGGTGCCAGCGGCCAGCGCCCGGCGTCGAGCCCGCCGCCGATCCGGTCAAAGCGGATCACATCGGCCCCCATCTGCGCCAGCGTCATGCCCGCAAGCGGCACCGCCACAAAGGCAGAGCCTTCGACGACACGCATGCCTTTCAGGATTTCGGTCATGTCAGGTCTCCTCCCATGTGGCGGTGGCCTGCATCGTCCGATGGCCCCCGGACGATCCGGCGCAGAGCGCCAGGACGCCCGTGTCGTCCTCCTCGGCCATCAGGTGCAGATCTTCGTGGTCGAACAGCGGGTGCACCCCGCGGAACGTAAATGTGGTGGGCGGCCCGCCCCGGTGCCGGGTGGCCGCGTCGACGAGCAACGTCGCCTGCAACGGGCCATGCACGACCAGCCCGGGGTAATGCTCGACCTCGGTCGTATAGGCCCGGTCGTAGTGGATGCGGTGGGCGTTGAAGGTCACGGCCGAGTAGCGGAACAGCAGCGGTGCGGTGACGCTCACCGTCTCGGACAAGACCGGGGATGCGGGCATCGGCGTCTTTTTCGGCGGCGTGAAGCTGTCGGGAATCGCCAGGTAGACGATGTCCTGCTCCTCGGTGATGGCCAGCCCGTCCGCGCCCGCGATCTCATGGGCGACGGTGACGAAGACCATCCGCCCGGCCCCGCCGGTCTTTTCAGTGACGGCCTTGATCGTCGAGCTTTTGGTCAGCGGCTCGTCCACGTGCAGCGGCTTGTGAAAACGCAGGCGGCCCGCCGCCCACATCCGACGCTCCAGGGGCACCGGCGGCAGGAAGCCGCCCAGCTTCGGATGCCCATCCGGGCCCAGTTGATCCATCGGCGCCTCGACGGGAAAGGCGCACCAGTGCCGCAAGGCCGGCAGCGCCGCGCCGCTGGCCGGGGCCGACCCATGGCCCAGGGTGGCGTGGATCATCTGCGCTTGCGGCTGGCTGACGACCCCCCGAGCGGTTTCGGTACGCCCTTCCCAAGCGGAAAGATTGAGTTGGTCCATCGCCGCGCGGTTCTCCGGATGTGTGAAAACTAGGGGGCAACGTGGGGCGACCGGACCAAAAAATCAATAAAAAATAAGGACTTAGCGGTATATGACGGTATACCGAGCGCGAGATGCCGCAGCTGCAGCATCGCAAGGGTCGTTGAAAACACATGCCAAATCGACGACCTTTCGCAGTCGCAGCATGGCGCAGCGGTGGGCGCAATTTTTTGCCCAGTCCCCGGCGCACCAGACGAAAAAGGCCGCCCCGAAGGGCGGCCCGATCCGTCCAAAGCGGTGGCTTCGGGGTTACTCGATGATCTTCGAGACGACGCCGGCGCCGACGGTGCGGCCGCCTTCGCGGATGGCGAAGCGCAGGCCGTCTTCCAT
>CAJXWO010000100.1 GCA_913062865.1 uncultured Paracoccaceae bacterium
GGGGCGAAAAACGCTTGATCAGTTGGCGCAGTCAGGCGATCTTCACGTCAGAAGGCAGGCCACTTGGGGAATGTCGAATGATATGTATCAATCACGCCGTCCCACCCTCTGAAGATCTCCATCATGGTTCCACTCCTGCAAATTGAACATGGATCGCTCACGGCAAAACGCGCGGGTACGATGCATGAATGGCAGTTATCGGGAAGTCGCATGCGGCACCAACGCTAGGCATGGAGGTCCGTGCTGGACCGCCCCTGCCCATCGCCCCCGTTTCATCTTATGTCCGACTGACCCGCTCTTGGTGTCTCCGCCCCGTCACACCTCCCCGCCCGCGATCTCGATGGCCTTGCCGTTGACGCTGCCCGAGTTGGGGCCGCAGAGCCACAGCGCGGCTTCGGCCACCTCGGCGGGGGTGATCAGGCGGCCATGGGGGTTGACGCCCACCATGAGGTCACGCGCGTCCTCGGCGCTCATGCCGGTGCGCTCCATGATCGAGCTCACGTTCTGGCTCACGATATCGGTGTCCACATAGGCGGGGCAGAGCGCGTTGAAGGTGTAGGGCTTGGTCGCGTAATCCGCCGCCAGCGCGCGGATGAGGCCCAGAAGGCCATGTTTGGTCGCCGTATAACAGGGCGCGCCCTTCAGCCCCTTGACGCCCGCGATGGAGGAGACAGCGATGACGCGGCCCCAGTCCATGCCGGTCATGGATTTCAGCGCCTCGCGGATCGTCAGGAACGCGCCGTCGAGGTTGGTGGCCATCATGTTGCGCCAGAAATCCATGTCCATCTTCAGGATCGCGCGGCCCTCGGCAATTCCGGCGTTGGGCACGCAGATCTGGACGGGGCCGCGCTCCGCGACCGCCGCGGCGATGCCATCGACGACCGAGGCCTCGTCCTGCACGTCCATGACCAGCGCATGGAGGCCGCCGCCCGCCGCGGCCTGCAGCGTCTCGGCCCGGCGGCCGGTGATGGTGACCGCGCAGCCCTCGGCCGCGAGCGCCCGTGCGATCGCCAGCCCGATCCCCGTGCCGCCGCCGGTGACCAGCGCGTGTTTGCCCTGCAGATGATCCATGCCGTTCCTCCCGTTTGCGGGCACAGTAACGCGCCCCCGGCCTGTGACAAGACGCGCGGCGGGGGTGCTTTACAGTGGTATTCAGATCGGTGAATTTGTCCGGGCATTTCAGGGAGGAGACCCCATGATCCGTATCGCAGCCCTTGGCCTGGCCCTGGTTCTACCGGGACTGGCCGCCGCGCATGAGGATATCGCGGACAAGTACCCGCAATCCGAGCTTTACAACAAACCTGTCCAGGTGATCCCCAATGTCTGGTCGGCCATCGGGGCGACCGCACCCCCGACCTACGAGAACGCGGGCCACAACAACAACCTGTCCTTCATCGTCACGGGCGACGGGGTGATCGTGATCAACGGCGGTGCCTCGACCAAGCTGGCCGCGGCGCTGCATGAGGAGATCAAGGCGGTCACCGACCAGCCCGTGAAGCTCGTCATCAACGAGAACGGCCAGGGTCACGCGATGCTGGGCAATTCCTACTGGGCCGATTTGGGCGTCGATATCCTTGCCCATGCGGATGCGATTCACGAGGTCGAGGAGAACGGGGATTTCATCCTGCAGGGCATGCAAGGCTACAACCGCGACCGGGCCGAAGGTACGCGCGTCGTGGTCCCGAACCTGTCCTTTGACGACCAGTACACGGTCGAGATGGGTGGGCTCACGGTCGAGGTGCTGCATCTTGGCCCCGCCCACGGGCCGGGCGACACGCAGGTCTGGATCCCCGAATGGGACATCGTGATCGCGGGCGATATCGCGTTTCATGAACGCATGCCGCCGATCTTTGCCGACACCGACACCGATGGCTGGATCGACACCTTCGACGGCCCCTTCACCGACCTGGGTGCGACCTACGTGATCCCGGGCCACGGCCACCCGACCAACATGGCGATGATCAAGATGGGCACCACCGACTACCTGCGCGACCTGCGCGACAAGATCGGCGCCCATATCAAAGAGGGCGGCGATCTGGCCAGCGCCTATTACGTCGATCAGTCTAACTGGGCGTACATGGACACGTTCGAGGAACTGGCCACCAAGAATGCAGGCCGCGTTTTCGAAGAGATGGAGTGGGAATGATCCCTGTGTTCAAGACTGTCGGTGCGGGCCTGTTGGCCTGCACCCTTTTGGCCGTGCCTGCCCTGGCGCAGGACGACGCCCTGGCCGAGAGGATCACCGATTACATGGATTTCGCCACCTACGAGCAGGGGATCATCCGGCCCGCGCAGCTGGATCAACAGGTTTTCGAGGCGGCGACCTTTGTCGACACCCGATCGGCCGAACAATACGAGGCCGGCCACATCCCCGGCGCGCTCCATATCGAGTGGCGGGAGGTGCCTGGGCGGCTGGACGAGCTGCCCGAAAGCGGCATGGTGATCCTCTATTGCAACACCGGCAGCCTTTCGGCGCAGGCAACCTTTGCCGCGCGGCTTATAGGGCGCGAGAACGTACTGGTGATGCAGGGCGGGATCACGGGCTGGCAGCAGGACGCGGCCTACACGCCCGAGTGAACCCACCCCGGCAACGGAGACCTGGATGCTGAAATGGATCGACCTGCCGCCGGTCTGGCTGATCGGGGCCCTGGCCCTGGCCTGGTGGCAGGCGCAGAATTACACGCTGGGCCTGTCCTTCGGCGGGGCCTGGGCCGAGTTCGCGGGCGGTGTGCTGGTGGGGGGCGGCCTGTTGCTGACGCTGCTGGCGGTGTACGAGATGCGCCGCCACCGCACCACGATCATCCCGCACCAGACCGCCAGCGCGCTGGTCACGACGGGCATCTTTTCGCGCTCGCGCAACCCGATCTACCTTGGCGACATGCTGGTGTTGGCGGGGCTGATCCTGCGCTGGGACGCTGTGATGTCGCTGCCGCTTGTCCCCATCTTCGTCTGGATCATCGAGCGGCGTTTCATTATGCCCGAAGAGGATCGTCTGCGGCGCGCCTTTCGCATGGAATACGCGCGCTATATGCAAAAGACGAGACGCTGGATCTGACTTCTGGGGGCGACCGGAAAATACCGCACGGGGCCATCTTGTGAAATATTCTTGCGCGTTGTAGGGGTCAGGGCCGGACCATGCCTGACCCGCGCCAATCGCGCGCGACCGACAAAAGGGGACGCTTGACGTGAAAATCGGGACACCGAAAGAGATATTCGAAGGGGAAGCGCGCGTTGCGATGACGCCGGACAGCGCGCTCCAGCTTCAGAAACTGGGCTATGACTGCGTCATCGAGACCGGGGCAGGGGCCAAGGCGGGCTTTGCCGATGCCGATTACGAGGCGGCCGGGGTCGAGATTGTCAAAACAGGCGCCGCGCTGTTCAAGGCCGCCGATATCGTCACCAAGGTACGCCCGCCGTCAGAGGCTGAGGCCAAGCGCCTGACCAAAGGGCAGACGCTGATTTGCTTCTTCTGGCCGGCCCAGAACGAAGACCTGATGGAGCTGTGCAAATCCAAGGGCGCCACCGTGCTTGCCATGGACATGGTCCCGCGGATCAGCCGCGCCCAGAAGATGGACGCGCTGTCGTCCATGGCCAATATCGCGGGCTACCGCGCGGTGATCGAGGCGGGCAATAATTTCGGCCGCTTCTTCACCGGCCAGATCACGGCGGCGGGCAAGGTGCCCCCGGCCAAGGTTCTGGTCGTCGGTGC
>CAJXWO010000101.1 GCA_913062865.1 uncultured Paracoccaceae bacterium
GGCTGCGACGGCTTTCACGGGGTCAGCCGCAAATCCATTCCATCCACCGTCCTGAAAGAGTTCGAAAAGGTCTACCCGTTCGGCTGGCTGGGCGTCCTGTCGGAAACGCCCCCCGCCAGCCCCGAGCTAATCTATGCCAACCACGAACGGGGCTTTGCGCTGTGTTCCATGCGCAACCCGACGCTGTCGCGCTATTACATCCAGACGCCGGTCGATGACCCGATCGAGAAATGGACCGACGACGCCTTCTGGGACGAGCTGCGCCGCCGGATCCCCGACAGCGTTGCCGAAACCATGGTCACCGGCCCATCGATCGAGAAATCCATCGCGCCCCTGCGCTCCTTCGTGGCCGAACCCATGCGCTGGGGGCGTCTGTTCCTTGTGGGCGATGCGGCCCATATCGTGCCGCCCACGGGCGCCAAGGGCCTGAACCTCGCCGCGTCTGACGTGCACTATCTTTACGAGGCGCTGACCGCCCATTACCAAGGGGACAGTGCCGCGCTCGATGGCTATTCCGGGGCCGCCCTGGCCCGGGTCTGGAAGGCGATCCGCTTCAGCTGGTGGTTCACCACGCTGATGCACCGTTTCCCCGGCCAGTCGGATTTCGATCAGCGCATCCAGGAAAGCGAGCTCGCCTATCTCGAGGAAAGCCGCGCCGCCCAAGAGGTGCTCGCTGAAAACTATGTGGGACTGCCCTATTGAAAATTCTTCAGCTTGACGATGTCGCCCTGCATTACCGCGAAGACGGAACCGCAGATGGCCCGCCCGTGGTCTTCGCCAATTCGCTCGGCACCGATCTGCGGCTTTGGGATGCGGTGATCGGCCGACTGCCCCAAGGCTACCGCTACATCCGCTACGACAAGCGCGGACATGGCCTGTCGTCCTGCCCCCAAGCGCCCTATTCCATGGGCGCTCTGGTGCATGATCTCGAACGCCTGCTCGACCACCTCAAGGTGCACGACGCTGTGCTGGTCGGGCTCTCCATCGGTGGCATGATCGCCCAGGGGCTGGCGGTGAAACGCATGGACCAGATCCGCGCGGTCGTGCTGTCAAATACAGGCGCCAAGATCGGCACGCCCGAGATGTGGGAGACCCGCATCGACGGCGTCCGCCAGGGCGGGATCGAGGCGCTGGCCGATGCCGTGATGGAGCGCTGGTTCTCCAAGGCGTTCCGCGCCACGCCCGAGCTGCAACTCTGGCGCAACATGCTCGTCCGCCAGCCGGACGAGGGGTATATCGGCTGTTCGGCCGCGATCTCGGGCACGGATTTCTTCACGCCCACAACGGGCCTGCGCCTGCCCGCACTCGGCATCGCCGGGTCCGAGGACGGATCGACCCCGCCCGATCTCGTGCGCGAAACCATCGACCTGATCCCCGGATCCGACTTCCACCTGATCCGCGGCGCGGGCCATCTGCCCTGCGTCGAGGCCCCGGACGAATTCGCCCAGGTGCTGACCGGCTTCCTGCAAAAGGTCGGCCATGGCTGAGTTTCTCCTGATCCATGGCTCCTGCCATGGGGCGTGGTGCTGGCACCGGGTGATCCCCGCGCTCGAAGGCCTGGGCCACACCGCTCGGGCCATCGACCTGCCGGGCCATGGCGACGATCCGACGCCCGTGGCCGAGATCACCGCCGAGGCCTATCGCGACGCAATCCTGTCCGCCATCGACACGCCCATGATTCTCGTGGGCCACTCCATGGCCGGGTTCCCGATATCGGACGTGGCCGAGGCCGCACCGGACAAGGTGGCGCGCCTCGTCTATGTCTGCGCCTACCTGCCGCGCGACGGTGTCTCGCTCATCGACATGCGCAAGGAGGCCCCGCGCCAGCTATTGCGATCGGTGATCGAAGTGTCCGAGGACGGGCGCAGCTGGGATGTGGCGCCGGAAAACCGCGTGCCCACCTTCTACCACGACTGCCCCGAGGAGGACGTGGCGCTCGCGCAGGCCCGGCTGCGGCCCCAGGCGATCAAACCCCAGGCCACGCCGATCCGGCTGGGGGCCAATTTCGCCCGCGTGCCCAAATCCTATATACGCTGCACCGACGACCGGACCATCCCGCCCGAACACCAGGCCGAGATGTCCCAAGGTGCCGGGCCGGGCAACGCGCATGATCTGGCCACGTCCCATTCGCCCTTCTTTGCCGACCCCGAAGCGCTCGCAGACATTCTCGACCGGATCGCGAGGGGCTGATGGCGGGGTCGGTCTTTGACAGCCCGCTCTATGCGCGCCTGTTTCCCGCGGGCGAGGCCGGCAAGCTGTTCACCGACAGCGCCGAGGTTCGCGCGATGCTTCTGGTCGAGGGCACATTGGCCAAGGTGCAGGGCGAGGCCGGCGTGATCCCAGAGATCAGCGCCAAGGCCATCCACCGCGCCAGCCTCGAGATCCCGCTCGACCCCGGCGGGCTGGCCGAGGCGACGGGCCAGAATGGCGTCACCGTACCGGGCCTCGTTGCCGCCTTCCGCAAGGCGATGGAAGCACCCGAGCACGCCCAATATGTCCATTGGGGGGCCACCAGCCAGGACATCACGGACACCTGCCTGATGCTGCGCATGCGCGCAGTGCTGGACCATGCCGAGGCACAGTTGGGTGCGATCCTGAGCGCCCTTGCCGACCTGGCCGAAGCCCATGCCGACACGCCCATGGCCGCGCGCACCTATGGCCAGCACGCCACTCCCACCAGCTTCGGTGCCATTGCCGCGCAATGGGGCGCACCGCTTCTGGACCTGCGCACCGAACTGTCCGCGCTGCGGGGCCAGACGCTCTGGGTCTCGCTTTCGGGCGCGGCGGGCACGGCATCGGAACTGGGTGCGGATCCGGCCGCCCTGCGCGCAGGCCTTGCCGCTGGCCTTGGCCTTTTCGACCCCGGGCGCAGCTGGCACGCCGACCGTGGCCCGATCCTGCGGCTGGCGGACTGGTTCACGCGGCTCACCACAACGCTGGCCAAGATCGGCAGTGACCTGATCTTCCTCGTCAACTCCGACACGGGCGAACTGCGCCTTGGGGCTGCGGGCGGGTCGTCCACCATGCCGCAAAAGCAGAACCCGGTGCAGCCCTCGGTTCTGGTGGCACTTGCGCGGCAAACCACGGCACTGCAATCGGCGCTGCAAGGCGCGGGCGTGCATGGCCTGCAACGGGACGGAGCCGCCTGGTTCACCGAATGGCTGACCCTGCCGCAGCTGACCCTGTCGGCGCTCTCGTCGCTCGAAACTGCCGTTCAGATGATCCCCGCCGTCACCCCCGACACCGCCCGTATGGCCACGGCGCTGGCCAAGAGCGACGGGATGATCCATGCCGAGGCGCTCAGCTTTGCGCTGGCCGCCGAGATGCCCCGCCCCGAGGCGCAGGCGGTGACCAAGACGCTTTGCCGCGAGGCGCGCGAAACCGGCACTCCACTGGCCGATCTCGTGGCCCGGGACTGGCCGCAGCTTGACACCGGGCACCTGTTCACGCCCGCGCGCCAAATGGGCACCGCCCCGGACGAGGCGCGCCGCTTTGCCAAGGCCGTTCGCGCCGCCCTGTGACCTTTCCGTAGCGTGAGCGTGGCACCCAGGGCAATCGCGCTTCAGAAGCCTTCGATGAGTGTTTGCAGGAAGTCATTGCTCCATCCTGCCTTTTTGAACTTC
>CAJXWO010000102.1 GCA_913062865.1 uncultured Paracoccaceae bacterium
TTCGTGCCCCAAGGCAGCGCCGCAGCCCGGAAGGCTTCGGTCTTGACGCGGTTGGAGTCGAGCACGACGCCGTCGCAGTCGAAGATAAGGGTGGCGTATTCTGTAACCTCGGGTGTCACGTGGACGCGAGGTCTTTCGACAGGAGCTGCTCGGCGATCACGAAATCTTCCTCCCAATCTATATCGAGGGCGACCAGCCGATCCAGCGGGTGGAGCCGGGGGTGGGTCCCTATGCGATCGCCTTGCTTCCTGTATACCTCCGTCGGGGCGAGGAAGACGGCGCTGTTGACCTCGTGGACAGGAACGAGTGTCTGAGTGCGGGGCCACTTCTCGACACGTCGATCGTAATTGACTGGGCCCGCATCGGTCCAGAGGAACGCTTGCAGGGGCGTCGTCGTCATGAGGGAATCGAAGCCCTCGCTCAGCGCCTCGCGGTAGGCTGAAATGATCTCGCCATAGAGTGCAGCGCTGACGAAAGGAGATGTGACATGCGTCCAGAGGATGTGCCCCGACGGGATCAGGTCGCTCGCGTGCGCCACGAGCGCGTCAGTGCTCGTTGTACTGCTCGCGAGATGCTCCGCGCGTCGATGAAGGCGAAGGTTCGCCGCGTTGAGCTCTTCGGCATAGTCGAGGATCTCCTCGTCGTTCGTCGACAATACGATTTCATCGATGTCAGGGCAGGCGAGGAGCTGCTCGAGTTTGATTTCAACGAGACCGTGCTCGAACGGACCGAAGGGCCGGATGTTTTTCCGCGGGACGCGCTCGCTGCCCTTTCTGCACGGGAGGAAAGCGGTGATGGGGTCAGGCATCCTGGTCACGGTCCCGGTGCTCAAAGGCTGCTGGCATAAACGCTCCGGGTGCGGAGCCGGTGACGCGTGGGCGTCACCGCGATCAGGTCGTTTGCACCGTCAAGGCTGTGGTAAGCGTCGAGGATGCTGCCCGTTTCCTCGTTCCTCGGATCGCCTGCCGGGTAGCCGTCGAAGCCCGCCATCAGGATGCGCCCGGCCTGTCCGCTCGTCGCGACGGCCAGCGCATAGGCCAGAACCAACGACGCCGGCGCGATACAGTGCGTCTCGTGGAAGGCGAAACGGCCCGGCTCGATCCCGAGGCCGAAGTCGAGGAGGGTCTTGTCGCCGAGCTCGGCGCGCAGGCTTTCGGGCAGCATGGAGGCCGGGGTGATCAGTGGCTGCGGCAGCTGCGCATGGGTATCGGCATCGGCCAGCAGGCGCACCGGGTGGCAGGCGATACGCAGGTCGATGAGCGCCGGGTCGATCTCCTCCTGCGTGTTGAGCGCCATGACGATCGGCTGCGCCCGCCGGATGTAAGCCTCGAGCGCCGGGCGGTGCGCGGCGACCCCGGGCCCGGTGCCGAGGATCATCACCTCGCGCCCGGACATCATTTCGGCCGGCGCCCAGGTGCCGTGCGGCGCGTCGCCGTAGAACTTGCGCGCGCCGTCGAGGGTGTCGAAGCTGAACTTCTTGCCGCCCTCGGCGCGGAGCTGGTCGATCACGGCGAGGATGTCCTCCTCGTCGTAGCGCGCGTCGCCCATCATCTCCTGGATGTAGGTCGGGTGGATCCCGTGTTTGCCGGCGAGGTAGTAATAGGGGTTCGTCCCCCAGCCGTAGCGCGCCTTCAGCGGCGCGAACTCCTGCCGGATCAGGGTCATGAGCGGCACGAGGTTGGCGGGCCGGTTCCGCAGGGTTTCCGCCTCGATGGCGAGCTCCTCGGTGCGGGCGTTGCCGGGGCCGCGGCCCATGCCGGTCACCGTGGCGTCGAGCCAGGTGGCGCCCTCCGCCTGTGCGCGCAGGGTGTTGGAGAGCGCGAGCCCCATGTTGTCATGGGTGTGCACGCCGATCGGGCCGTCCCATCCGTCGCGCAGCCAGCCGACGACACGGGCCGTGTCGTCCGGCGTCATGCTGCCCATGCTGTCGGCGACGTAGAGCACATCGACGGGGCTGTCGGACGCCATCTGCGTCAGCTGCGAAATCTCCGGCTTCGTGCGATCAGCGATCTGCATCAGGTTCACCCCGACCCGATATCCACGCTCATTGAGCCAGCACGCCGCCGGCATGACGCGTTCGAGCTCATGAAAATGGCATGCAAAGCGCACCATATCCACGGGCGCTCGCGACGCGGGTTCGGGAAACAGGCGCTCGACCACGGAAATGTTGCCCCGGCGGGTACAAAGATCGGCGCCATTCATCATCACCGCGACCGAGAGCCCCTCGGGGATCGAAAGGCTACGCAGGAACTCATCGGTGGTGAAGGCACAGGCTCCCTTGAAGCCTTCGTTTTTCAGGAAGCGAAAGCCGAGCTCGACCACGTCGACCTGCGCCGCTTTCATCGCGGCGAGAAACCTGGCGATCAGATCGGGCGAAAAATCCCAATCGTTGTAATACCCGCCGTCGCGCAGAGTGCAGTCGAGCAAAGTCAAATCTCGGTTGTCGGACATTGAATCAAGTCCACACGAAAATCCGCACCTACAGCTTCGAGCTGAATTCTCCTTATAGTTGCGTAGCAACACCGTATACGTGTGTCAAGGTCGACGACGGGGGCGGCGCGGGACACGGGCGTCGCCGTCCATGAGCTTCCGTCAAGTCGGAAAGGTCTCGCGTCTCAAGCGGGTCTGAGGAGACCGGCCCGGACCACGCGCGCCGCATCCGGCCCTCACCCCTTTCCCGTTTTCACCACGCGAACGGGGCTCGCGCGCCGGGCGTGTCGCGGATCCGGTGGCGCGTCTCGAACCGCATTCGTCAGGCCTGGCGATCTCGGCTTGAACCGGCCGCATGGTCCAGGGTGAACGGCTGGATGCAGCGAGCAAGGGTCGCGAGGCCGTCGACCTTGCGCAGGCTGACCTGCCCGAGCATGGCCCGGAGCGGCTTGAGGACGGTCCCGGGGCCGGGCAGCATGTGCCGGGTCTCGGTCCGGCGACCGAATACGCCGTTCAGACCGTCGATCGCGTTGGGTGTCCGTGCCGCTCTCGATTGCGTCGGGTCGATGAGCGACATGCAAGTGGTCCGGTGCGGTTCTCTTGACCGGGGGAATTTGTGTGGGCTGCTGGCCGCCGAGGGCCGGTATGGTCGATGTCCCTGCAACCAAACGGAGATCCGACCGTGCCGGGTAGTGCCTCACCGGATGGTGCAAGAGGCCGCGCGCTGAGCCCTCGGCGTAGCGCGAGCCGCGCGGCCGGGCTGGCGGCCACCGTGCTTCTTCGTCGTCTGAGGTTGTTCAAGCCAAGACGACGAAGGAGAGCACGATAACCGGGAGTGAGGCATGGGTCGGTTGCCGGTAAGTTGCGCCACTGATGAGGTGGACGGCTCCCGCTCCCGGCATCGCAATGTGCCATATTGGGGTGCTGTGAAAGCCACCATCGAGGGGA
>CAJXWO010000103.1 GCA_913062865.1 uncultured Paracoccaceae bacterium
TCGATCAGCACCAGCCCGCGCTGGCCCGGCGTCGTCGGCTTGTACGACTTGAGTGCCATGCTTTCTGTCTTCCGTTTAGCAGTGCGAGGCGTTGGGCGCCCCGCTATGTTTGAGGCCCTTGGGCCCGGGATATAGGCCCCCGAAGGTGCCCGGTTGCGTTCGTTTGCACGAACAAAAGCAAAGCCCCGGACGAATCCGGGGCGTTGCGGATGTGGTCAGATACGAGAGACCGGCCCCGGGGTCAAGGGAGCGCACATCGAAAAGGCGGCGCGGCTCGGTTGCAGGCTCCCTGCCTACAAAAATCCGCCCACGGCCGCCTAATTCAATCCAGATCAATGCAGCCCGGCCAAGATCGTGGCAGTCTTGGTCCATGCAAGGTCGCGGGACGCGCCCGCGCGATAAGAGATGGGAGAGGACGAATGGCGAAAAAGGCGAAGGCAAAGACTTCCGAGACGACCACGCCGGGTATCCCCGAGATTACGGCCTCCATGATGGCGGGCAATCCGCTGATGGCAAAAGCCTGGATCGAGATGATGACCGAAAGCGCCCGGTTCCTGTCGAACCGGTTGCAACAGGATCTCGAGACGCAAAAGGCGATGCTGGCCTGCAAGACACCCGCCGAACTCGTGGAGGTGCAGTCCGAATTCGTCCGCAACGCCATGGCGGATTACAGCGCAGAGGCTCAGCGCATGTTCCGCATCATGATGGGCGCGACCGAAGAGGCAGTCGACCAGGCCAAAACGGGCACGAAACGCGGATATGACGACGTGCCGCTCTAGGACAAACGGCGCAAAAAAAGACCCCCCGGCCGCAGCTGCAGGCCGGGGGGTCCGGTTTCCGTAGGGTGCGTGCCGGCACGCACCGCGGTTTAAAGACCCGTGGTCACGTCGATCGTGTTGCCCTCTTCGAGCGTCACATAGGCTTTCTTGACGTCCTTCCGGCGGCCCAACTGACCACGGAACCGCTTAACCTTACCCTTGGTGATGGTCGTGTTCACGGCCTTCACCTTGACACCGAACAGGCCTTCGACGGCCTCCTTGATCTGCGGCTTGGTCGAGTCGATCGCCACCTCGAAGACCACTGCGCCGTTCTCGGACGCCATGGTGGTCTTTTCGGTGATGATCGGCTTGCGGATCACGTCGTAATGTTCGTGCTTGGCGGTCATTTCAGGCGTGCCTCCAGAGCTTCGACACCGGCCTTCGTGATCACCAGCGTGTCACGGCGCAGGATGTCGTATACGTTTGCACCCATCGACGGCAGAACGTCCAGGCCTTCGATGTTACGCGCCGCGCGGGCGAAGTTCTCGTCCACCTGCGCCCCGTCGATGACCAGCGCGCGCTTCCAGCCCAGGTCGCGGACCTGCTTGGCCAGCTGCGCGGTCTTGCCCTCGGACGCGGCCGCGTCGATGATCACCAGCTCGCCTGCCTTGGCCTTGGCCGACAGGGCGTGCCGCAGACCCAGCTTGCGGAACTTCTTGGGCAGATCGTGCCCGTGGCTGCGCGGGGTCGGACCCTTGTAGATGCCACCCTTGCGGAAGATCGGCGCGTTGCGGTCACCGTGGCGTGCGCCGCCGGTGCCCTTCTGGCGATAGATCTTCTTGGTCGAGTAGCTGGTCTCGGACCGGGTCTTGACCTTGTGGGTGCCGGCCTGCGCGTTGTTGCGCTGCCAGCGGACCACGCGGTGCAGAATGTCGGCACGCGGTTCCAGGCCGAAGATCTCGTCGCCGAGATCAACGGTGCCGGCCTTGCCGCCGTCCAGTTTGATCACGTCGAGTTTCATTCGTCACCGTCCTTCTTTTCGGCTTCGATTTCCGCCTCGGCCTGTTCAAGCGCTTCTGCCTCGGCAGCGGCCTGTTCGGCCTCGGCGGCCTTGCGGGCCTCTTCTTCCTCGGCTGCAGCCTGGGCCGCGGCTTCCTCGGCCAGACGCTTGGCTTCGTCCGCGGCCGATTTCAGCGCGGCGGGCAGAATGGCGTTCTCGGGGAACGGCTTCTTGACGGCATCCTTCACCGTCACCCAGCCGCCCTTGGAGCCCGGGACCGCGCCCTTGACCATGATCAGGCCACGGTCGGCGTCGGTCTTGACCACCTGCAGGTTCTGCGTGGTGACACGGGCGGCCCCCATGTGGCCGGCCATCTTCTTGCCCTTGAACACCTTGCCCGGGTCCTGACACTGACCGGTCGACCCGTGCGAGCGGTGCGAGATCGACACACCGTGCGAGGCGCGCAGGCCACCGAAGTTGTGGCGCTTCATGCCGCCGGCAAAGCCCTTACCGATCGACGTGCCCGACACGTCGACGAACTGACCCTCGAAATAATGGTCAGCGGTGATTTCCTCGCCCACCTCGATCAGGTTCTCGGGCGCCACGCGGAATTCGGCCAGCTTGCGCTTGGGCTCCACTTTGGCGGCAGAGAAATGCCCGCGCATGGGCTGGCTTGTGCGCTTTGCCTTGGCCGTCCCGGCCCCCAGCTGAACGGCGGTATAACCGTCCTTGTCCGAGGTGCGTTGGGCCACGACCTGCAGCTTGTCGAGTTGCAGAACGGTCACCGGGATCTGGCGGCCATCCTCCATGAACAGCCGGGTCATGCCCAGCTTCTTTGCGATCACACCAGAGCGCAACATCACCTATGCCCTCCTCAGACCTTGATCTCGACATCGACACCGGCGGCCAGGTCGAGCTTCATAAGCGCGTCCACGGTCTGCGGGGTCGGATCGACAATGTCCAAAAGCCGCTTGTGGGTGCGGATTTCGAACTGATCGCGGGATTTCTTGTTCACGTGGGGGCCACGCAGAACGGTGTATTTTTCGATCTTGTTCGGCAGCGGAATGGGGCCACGCACGTCGGCGCCGGTCCGCTTTGCGGTGTTGACGATTTCCTGCGTGCTGGCGTCCAGCACGCGGTAGTCGAACGCCTTGAGCCGAATGCGAATGTTCTGGCTTTGCATTGTCTTCTAGCCTTTCGCGGCTTCTCGAGTTGAGAGGTGGAGGCCACGGAATTGCGCCCCCCACATCGAACCTTTTTGTCTTGTCACGTCCGGCACCCTTGGCGCCGGACGGCGATCATTCGATGATCTTCGAGACGACGCCGGCGCCGACGGTGCGGCCGCCTTCGCGGATGGCGAAGCGCAGGCCGTCTTCCAT
>CAJXWO010000104.1 GCA_913062865.1 uncultured Paracoccaceae bacterium
GAAAGCATCGTTCCCATGGACCAGAGGCCCATGATGCAATAACAATTAATCTGGAACACCCAATGGGGGAACGCCAACCTATTGCGCGCGCAATGCAATCATAAGTTGCATTCTTGCGCAATCCCGCGTATGGATCGGAAAACGAGATTCGACCCATGCGACACGCGATCCGACTGCCTGCTGTTTGTCTGTCCGTTCTGGCTTGCGGGATGACGGGGCCCGCAGGGGCGCAGGACACGGTGCGGTCGCTGATCGACAGCCTGCCCGCCCAATTGGCTACCGCTTGTGCCGAGGGCCCGCTGGACTGCGATGCGGCGCTCGGCCCCGTGCTAGAGCGGCTAGATGCGGCGGCCCTCGGCCCCGAAGAGCGCGCGTCGGTCGTAGCCGCGCTTGCCGGGGCGGTCGTGTCCGCCGCGCAAGGCGCCGATGATCTCGAAGGCTATGCGGGTCCGATGGAACGGCTGGGCGCCGCCACGCCAGATACGGATCAAGGCGCGGCGATCGGTGAGCTTGCCGCGGCGTTCGAGCGCGGCAACCCCGACGAGATCGCCGATCTTGAACCGGTGGCTGCCAGCCCGAACTAGGGCCCGTCGCAGGCCCGCGCACCCAGTGCGATCACCTCGGCCCCGGTCATCATGTGAAAGCCGGTCAGACGGTAGCGTCCGCTTTCCAGGTACCAGTCGCGCAGGGGTCGCGGGTAGTGCGCCGCGATCCGCACGGACCAGGTCTCGAATGCCGCCGGGCCAAGGCCAATGCCGCGCAGTTGCGACGTGGGGCCGTGAAAGCCCAGCCGCGCATCGGGCCGAACGCAGGCCCCGCGCAGGCCCAGCAGCATGGTGCAAGACGACAGGCAGACCCCCGGACCGATGACAACCTGCGTGCCCCGGGCGGACAGCCGCGCGATCTGCATCAGCCGTGCAGGCAGCGGCCCGCCGGAATCGTCCGTGACGCGCAGGACGGGCTGCGCCAGTGTCGCGCTCGGCATCGCCAGACAAACGGCCAGCACCAGGCCGCGCATACCCCATCGGTCCATGACCGCTCACCCTTTTGTCACCCGGGGCAAGGATCGGCCGAGAAGCTTTACAAGGGATCACGCAGCGCGCGCGAAATGCATGCAAATTCAATGAAATGCGTTACAGCCAGCGCAGCGCGCCGGCGTCGCTCACGATGCCGTCCACTGGCCGACGCCGTGCCGCGACGGTTCGGGCGTTGGGCAGGTCGTTCTGCTCGATCTTGCGCTGCGCCGTCTGCGCGTCATAGCCATGGGCGTCCCAACGCGCGATGAGCCGGGCGCGCAGCACCGGCTCGGGAATGTCGAGAAACAGGCTCAGGTCCCAGATCGTGTCGAGATCGCGCCACGGCTCGGCGTCGTAGCACAGATAGTTGCCTTCGATCACGGCCGTTTCCACATCGGGCCCGCAAACGATCCGCCCTGCGATGGCGATCTCGCGGGAGCGGTCGAATTCGGGCAGGATGACCTCGGGGTCGTCACGCAACCGCGCCATGGCATGGACGAACCCGCGGGCGTCGAAGGTTTGCGGTGCGCCCTTGCGGGGCAGAAGGCCGCGCGCGGTCAGCACCCTGTCATCGAGGTGGAACCCGTCCATAGGGATGCATTGCGCGGGCGTGCCCCCTGCGGTCAAGTGCGCCGCCAGGGCCGCAGCCAGCGTGGACTTGCCCGACGCGGGCGGCCCCGCGACCGCCACCATCCGCCGCCGCCCGCGCGGGACCGTGGCCGCAACGCGCGCGGCCAGCGCATCAAGCAGGTCCGGGGCAACGAACGGGTCGGTCATGGGCGGCGTGTCCTCCTGTCGGACTGCCTAGCGCGGTGCGCCCCTGGGGAAAAGCCCTGCCGCTACCCTTCGGCCGCGGCCACGTTCTGTTTCACGGCCCAGAAGCTGTCGGGCGTGACCGAGACCGAGTCGATCCCCGCCGCCACCAAGAGCCGCGCATAGTCCGGATCGTTCGAAGGCGCCTGCCCGCAAAAGCCCACCTTGCGACCGGCCGCATGCGCCTTGTCGATCACCGTCCGGATCATCCACTGAACGGCGGCGTTGCGTTCATCGAAAAGCGCGGCCAGTTCCTCGGAATCGCGGTCCACGCCCAGGGTGAGCTGGGTGAGGTCGTTCGACCCGATGGAAAAGCCGTCGAACCGCTGGGCGAAGTCTTCGGCCAGGATCACATTCGAGGGCACCTCGCACATGACGTAGACCTGCAGCCCGTTCTCGCCGCGCGCAAGCCCATTGGCGGCCATCACCTCGAGCACGCGGTCGGCCTCTTCGGGCGTGCGGCAGAAAGGGATCATGACCACGGCATTGTCGAACCCCATCTTGTCACGCAGCCGCCGGATCGCCTGGCATTCGAGCGCAAAGCCATCGCGATAGGCCGGGTCGTAGTAGCGCGAGGCACCACGGAAGCCGATCATCGGGTTTTCCTCGTGCGGCTCGAAGGCGCGGCCGCCCAAAAGCTCGGCGTATTCGTTCGACTTGAAATCGCTCATCCGGATGATGACCGGGTTGGGGTAGCTGGGAGCACAGATCTGGCTGAGCCCCATGGCCAGCTTTTCGACGAAATAGGCGGATTTGTCGGGATAGCCCTTGGTCAGTTCTGCGATCTGGGCCTTGGCCTCTTCATCGGCGAGCGTGTCGAACTGCAAGAGCGCCATGGGATGGGTCTTGATCGCGTTGTTGATCACGAATTCCATCCGCGCGAGCCCCACGCCATCGGTGGGCAGCCGCCACCAGCGCGCGGCGGCGGCGGGGTTGGCAAGGTTCAGCATCACCGTGGTCCGGGTTTCCGGCATGTCGCTGAACGTCACCTCGGACACCGTGATCTCGGCCAGGCCTTCGTGCACGATGCCCTCGGCCCCGCCGGCGCAATCGACCGTGACCTCTTGTTCATCATGAAGCACATGGGTGGCATCGCCCGTGCCCACGATGGCCGGCAGGCCCAGTTCGCGGCTGACGATGGCGGCGTGGCTGGTGCGCCCACCATGGTCCGTGACGATGGCCGCGGCGCGTTTCATGATCGGCACCCAGTCGGGGTCGGTGGTGGAGGTCACAAGGATCGCGCCGTC